>JAHQYN010000071.1 GCA_024421085.1 Acidimicrobiia bacterium | reverse complement strand
TGTGGTCGGTGCGGTGGTTGTGGTCGGTGCGGTCGTTGTGGTCGGTGCGGTGGTTGTGGTCGGTGCGGTGGTTGTGGTCGGTGCGGTGGTTGTGGTCGGTGCGGTGGTTGTGGTCGGTGCGGTGGTTGTGGTCGGTGCGGTCGTCGTGGGCGCGGTGGTGGTTGTGGGTTCGGTGGTTGTTGTCGTTGGTGCGGTCGTCGTCGGTGCGGTCGTCGTCGGCGCGGTGGTGGGTGCGGTGGTGGTTGCGGCGGTGGTTGCGGGGGCACGGGCCACGGTCGTGGTTGGCGCCGTGGTCGTGGTTGTCGTCGATGTGGTGGTCGTGGCTGGAGTCGGTGCGGGAGGCGCGGGATCGTTCTGCAGGGCGTAATACCCGATCAACATTCCCGTCGCGAGCATTACCGGTAACCACCACTCAAGTCGCATCGGCTGAGATGTTATCGCGTGACCCGCTCGGGTGGTGGCATATGCCCATATGCACGCGTCGCATTAGGATCCTCTCGTGCCGTTCACGCTTCGTCGTCCCGCTGCCCGCTGTGTTCTCCTGGATCGAACGGGACGCATCTTTCTGATCCGAGCCGAGGATCCGATCGATCCTCACAAACCCGAGTGGTTGGAGATTCCAGGTGGAGGAATCGGTTGGGGCGAGGATTCCGCTGCCGCCGCGTTGCGGGAACTGCATGAAGAGACCGGGATACCCAATGTCGAAATGGGTCCCTGCGTCTGGGTGCAGCAGACCGAGTACGACTTCGGCGGATACCATTTCGAGTCCGACGACTATATCCATGTGGCCTGGTGTGACGGCGGAGAGTACCGCCCCAAGGGGCTCGAGGCGCTCGAGGTTGCGGCTTTCCTCGGTGCCCGGTGGTGGGCACTTGAAGACATTCTCGATAACGGCATGCCGACCGTTCCTGCCCGTCTGCGCGAGTTCCTTCCCGCGATCGTCGCCGGTGATCTACCTGCTGAACCGTTAGACATCACCCCGACCGCCGAGCAGGGCGGACGCATCTGAGTCGGTCTCCGCTCGACTCCCGCTCTTGTTCGCTGCGCTCACGGGCCACCCGGCCGCGGGCGGGCCGCTCGGGCCCCTGCCTCGTTCCACCCGGGCGCGGGCGGGCCGCTCGGGCCCCTGCCTCGTTCCACCCGGGCGCGGGCGGGATCAGTCCGCTCGGCTTCTAGACGGGCCGGCCGTGCTCGATGTCGTCACGGACGGCGGCCTTGACCGCGTAGCCGGCGATGATCGCAGGGGCCAGAACAACTGAGCCTGCTATGACTCCAAAGATCACGATTCGTGAGACGGTGTCGCTGAAGCCGACGATCAACCCGAAGATGAACACCACGATGGAGCACGCGAAGAGGAGGTAGCCGAGGCGCTGGCCCAAGGCGGCCCAACGCTGTGCACGGGCACGCTGCACGAGTACGGGATCCGGCGTCGGCTCAGCAGCCATGACGCTTCACGGTAGCCAGCCGGCGTCGTCGAGCAGCGCGGCGATCCCAGAGGTCATCACCGACAGCGAGAAGTGTCTGAGCGCAACCTGACGGTTCCGCTCGATTCGGTCGCGGTCGCCGTCGCGCAGCGCCGCACGGAGCGGTTCGGGATCGTCGGTGGGGTACCACTCGAAGCCCAGGGCCCGAAGTTCAGCTGCCACCGGATAGTCGGCGACCGCGGCCGGCACTCGATGGATCGACGCCTCGACCGGCGGGTTGCCGAAGCCCTCCCAAGTCGACGGAAACACCACAGCGTCGGCGGCCTGGTAGAGGTCGACTGCAGCTTCGTGGTTAGTGCCGTGAACCACACGGCAGCGGGCCCCGGCGAGAAGTCGCTCGAGCTCGTCGTCGTAGCCGTCCTCGGCGGGACCCCACAGCCAGTACACGCCGTCGAGGGCTTCGCACAGGGCAATGGCACGGGCGACGTTCTTTCGAGGAATGGCCCGAACCGGGTGCGCAATCACGCGGTCGTCTGCTGCTAGGCCGAGTCGCCGACGCACACCGGGGCGGTCGCCGACTCCCGTGGTGGCAGAGAATCCGTTGTAAATGCAGGTCGCCTCGATACCCCTAGCCTGCATCTGCTTGCGCGTCAGTTGGTTGATTGTGACGTGACGCCAGGCGCCGTCGTCGACCGGCAGTTCGGTGATATGGGCGAAGCGCTCCCGCTGCCATGGCGGGTCGTGGTGGTGCATGATTGTCGGCCGTCCCCGCAGGACCGTTGCGGTTGTCCGGGCGGCCTCCAGGTTGAGCGGAATGGTGCAGAGATTCTCCACGACGACCAGGTCGGCACCTCCCAGCGCATCAGCGAGCTCGGTCGGCGATGGGGAGTCTGTTGCAGTGATCGCCAGTGCAGGTACTGTCCGGTCCACGGGTCCCTCGCCGGCGACGGTGAAGACCTCGAACCCCAACTGCTCGAACGCTCGCTGCCAGTTGCGGGCCACGACCGACACCCCGTCGGCCGTTCCCAACCGAAATGAGACGAATGCACACACGGCCATGCCCGACACGATGCCCGCTCAAGCGACGATCCGCACCCGAGGATTGAAAGCGCCTTGAGCAGAGAGCGCCTTGAGTGGAGAGCGCCTTGAGCAGAGAGCGCCTTGAGCAGAGAGCGCCTTGAGCAGAGAGCGCCTTGAGTAGAGAGCGCCTTGCGTTGAACACCTCCCAGGAGCTTCGACAAGCAGTCGCGTCGGCCATGGACCAGGCGTGGGTGCCTCTCGGTTACACCGCCCCCAACCCGGCGACCTACCCGTGGATGTGGCTGTGGGACAGCTGCTTCCACAGCCTGGTCTGGCACGCCCTCGGCGACGATGAGCGCGCCCTTGTCGAGCTCACGTCTGCTCTGTGGTCCATCGACAGCACGGGGTTCGTGCCGCACATGGGCTATCAGCTCGACCCGGAACGCTCCGTCGAACTGTGGGGTCGCCGCGCCACGTCGTCGATCACCCAACCGCCGATGTACGGGCATGCGATCGCCGAGCTGAGCAGGGCCGGGGTTGCCGTTCCCGAGGAATTGTCGGATCGAGCCCGCAGGGGGCTCGAGTTCCTGCTGCAGCGGCGTGTCCGTGATCGGCGATCAGAGTTGATCGAAGTGGTGCATCCCTGGGAGACCGGTTGCGACGACTCGCCCCGCTGGGACGACCTTGCCGGTCCAGGGAGTTTCGAGCTCGACCGCTGGCGCAGACGCAAGAACGACCTGCTCAGAGACGTTGAGAGAGGTTCGCGCGGAGAGCCCCTGTCGAATCCCCACTTCGGTGTTGCGCCGTGTGGTTTCAATGCGCTGGTGGCGTTCAACGCGGCGGAGCTGGCGACGGTCACTTCTGATCGGGACTTGGCTGCGGCGGCCGGCGAGTTGGCTGAAGCGTTGGATCAGCGGTTCAACCCGCAACTCGGCACTTGGGTCGACGCCGGTGCCAACAGCGGCGGTTCGGGACGGATTCGGACCGCGGACGGTCTGCTGCCGCTGCTGGTGAGTCGCAGCGATTCGGCCCGGCGGCAGGTGATGGAGGAACTGGCGGACCCGGGGGCCTACTGCGCCCGTTATGGTTCGCGTGGGGTCCATGCCGCAGAGCCGAGCCACGACCCGACTGCATATTGGCGCGGGCCTGTGTGGCCTCAGCTCAGCTACCTGCTCTGGTTGGCGGCCGGGGGAGGCTCAGAGCAGCCGTCGGCTACCGCAGCGCTGCTCGCGCAGCACACGACGAATGGAGCGATGAGTTCGGGTCTCGCCGAATATTGGGACGGCGACAGCGGCACAGGACTCGGTGCAATCCCCCAATCCTGGACGGGACTGGCCTTGCTGCTCGACCACGGCCGCTGACGCTGCCGCGAAATCAGTTGGGTCTCAGGTTGTGGGGTTCCATGGAGGCTCGGACCACGGATCCTCCGGATTCTTCGTTTCGTCCGGCTCTTCGGGTTCGTCGGGCTCGTCGGGCTCTTCGGACTGCTGGGGTTGCGGAACGGTCGGCACCGACTGCGGATAAACGGTCGGGGACTCGGAATACTCGTCGTACGACTGCGGGTAGACGGTCGGGGACTCGGAATACTCGTCGTAGGACTCTGGGTAGACGGTTGCCGGCGCCGAGTAACCGGGTTCCGAGTCCGAATATTCGCCCGCTGCACCCGGATAGCCGGTGGCTGGGTCGGGGTATTGGCCTGCTGCACCCGGGTAGACGGTGGTTGGGTCCGGGTAACCGGTGGCTGGGTCCGGGTGTTCGCCTGCTGCATCCAGATAGACGGTGGTTGGGTCCGGGTGTTCGCCCGCCGCACCCCCATAGCCGGTTTCCGACTCCGAATATTCGGTCGCCTGATCCACGAAATACGCGGTCGCCTGCCCCGAATATTCGGTCGTCGGCTCTGAATGGACGCCAGCCGGTTCCGGAGTCTCAAGATCCAGCTCGATGGGGATCTCGGCCGCTTCGCCCCCGAGCGCGGTTCCCGCCGACTCATCGGCCTGCCAGAACTGGTCGTATGCGTACCTTCGCCGCTGGTTGCCGAGCATCAGGTTGCCTGTGACGTTGGCCAAGCCGACAAGGAAGATCAGGTCGCCGATTGAGACGACATTCCCGCCGAGACGAATCGGGAAGGTGTCGCCGAGGAAGTCGAGCACTGAGTCGTTGTCGGCAAGCTCCATGTGCCCTGGCATGCTCCTCACCCCCCGTTCGAGTCCTTCGGCCGTGACGATCTCCGCCTCCACCAGGGCATTCGGTCGGACCGGCGTGGCGAAGTTGAGAATGAAGACGAACAGGTTGAGGGCCAGGCCGACCGAGATGACGACCATGCCGACCAGATGGAGGTTGACGAGCGTGAAGGCGAAGGCGCCGAGCAGGGCGACGAAGGCGATGACGCCGCCTGAATCTATGTCGGTCGCGCTGACGACGAATGCACAGACGATCGACGAGGCGAGGAACTCTGGATGGTAGATCCGAGCACTGAGGATTGTGCGGAAGTCGCCTCCGCGGACAACACCGGCGATAAGACCAATGACCACGGCCAACAACAGGATCCAGATTGTCATGTCCATTCTCCCGACTGCACACACTTCCGAGCTGGTGTTACAACACTAGCCGTGTCGAATGTGCAACCTGTACATACTGGGGACTCGCTGCAGAAACCTGGCGGACTGCTGATCACCAGCCTGATTGGCGGGCGTCGCCGACGAGGGGCGTGCCGTCGAATCGTTCGACCCAGCAGTGGATCGAGCGGTAGCGGGCGGCATCGTCCTCAAAGTTCTCCTGGGGTGGTGTGATCACGCCGATGTCGAGTTCCGACGTCTCGTAGTCGTTGCCCACCCACTGTGCGAACTCGCGGTAGCAGGACTGGACGGCGAACTCGTTCATGACCTTGTCGCCGGGATAGATCGACGGGTGCGGGGCCGGATAGTCGAGCATGTTGTAGATCTGGTGGTCGTGGGGCAGGTCGCAGTCGATGAGGCTGGTGATGACTGCGGATCGCCCGATGCCGGGGTTCTCCGTGCGGTTGAAGCAGTCGCCGACGCGCAGCGAGAACTGGTCGATCACCGAGCCTTGTGTCTGGGTGGGGACTGTCGTTGTCTGGGAGGGGTCTGCTGTGGAACCTGCCTCGGGGGCAGGGGGTTCTGCGTCGGTGGCATCGAGCCTCTCCGACGCGAACTCTGCGGGGTCTTCCAATGTGAACGGCTCTGCGGTCTCGCTGGAGCACGCGCCAGCGAACAGAGCCGCGCCGACCACGATGCAGAGCCAGACTCTCATTGCCCGAAGGCTAGAGCCTGCACACCGCGCGCGGGCTGGCGCGACTCCGGTTGTGCCCGGCGCTGGCCGCGGGCCCGACTGCTGGGGGTATCAGGCGGTAGCGTCTTGTTGTGTCCATCGTTGTGTTGCGTGATGCGGTCGTGCTGCTCGGCCGTTTTCCGGCCCTTTCGGGAGTCGACCTGGAGATCGGCGCCGCTGAGGTCGTGCTGCTCCAAGGTCCGAACGGGGCCGGAAAATCGACGCTGCTGCGGCTGTGCGCAGGGCTCCTGCGTCCGCACTCGGGCACTTCGGTGGTGCTCGGCCACGATCTGAGCAAGTCTCGGGCTGTGGTCCGGCGCTCGGTCGGGCTGCTGGGTCACGACACAGCCCTCTACGATGACTTGACAGTGACCGAGAATCTCCAGTTCTTGGCAAGGGCAGCGCGAATCGAACTCGAAGAGGTGGGCTCAGCGCTTGACCGTCTAGGCGTCGCTGCACGTCTGCACGACGTGGTCGTGGGCCGGCTCTCGGCGGGTCAGCGGCGGCGGGTCGCGCTGGCAGGGGTGGCTCTTCGTCGCCCCGAACTGTGGCTGCTCGATGAACCCCACGCGGGGCTCGACCAAGGCGGTCGGGACCTTGTCGACGGACTCGTCTCGGAGGCCGCCGCGGGTGGGGCCACGGTCCTGGTGGCATCGCACGAGCTCGATCGCACGCTCGCCCTCAAGACCCGCCGAGTCACGGTTGCCGGAGGAACGATCACCGCCGATGTCGTCGACGCCTGCGCTGTCGATACCGACTCTGTCGATACCGATTCTGCCGACACCGATTCTGTCGACACCGATTCTGTCGATACCGATGTCGTCGACGCCTGCGCTGTCGATACCGATGTCGTCGACGCCTGCGCTGTCGATACCGACTCTGCCGACACCGACTCTGTCGAAGCAGACGTGACTGGCGTGGCCGGTGGACGGGGAAGCTGATGCTTGCTGACGTCTGGCTGGTGACCGACAAGGACCTTCGAATTGAATGGCGCTCGCGTGTCACCTTGAGTCAGGTCGTGCCCTTCGCGTTGACCGTTCTCGTGCTCTTCGGGTTCGCGCTCGATGCCAACCGTGGAGTGCTCAACGCCGCCACCTCGGGCCTGTTCTGGTTGACGGTCCTGTTCGTCACCGTCGTTGCCGTGGCACGGTCGACCGCCATCGAGACCGCCGACGGTGCCCGCCGCGCCCTGCTGCTCGCCGGCATCGAGCCTGCCGCGGTGTTCTTCGGCAAGACTCTCGCTGTGGCACTGCAGCTTCTCGGGGTCGAGATTCTGATGGTGGGCGGCGTGCTGGTGTTCTACGGCACCACGGTCGAGTCGCTGCCGCTGCTGCTTGCGACCTGCGCGGTAGCGACCGTCGGTATCGCGGCGAGCGGCACCCTCCTCGGCGCGCTGGTGGCCGGTGTCAGGGCCCGCGAGACGGTGTTGCCGATTCTGTTGCTGCCGCTGCTGGCGCCGGTGCTGATCGCCGCTTCGAGAGCGTTCGACGATGCGCTCGGGGTCCTCGCCGTCGACGGCTGGGCCTGGCTCGGTCTCTTGGGCGGTTTCGGGGTCGTCAATGCCGCGTTGGGAACGTTGGCATACGGCCGGTTGTTGGAGGAAGCATGAACCCGGCACAGACACGATGAGCGCAGGCACGGCCGGCACCGGTACCGGCGCGGCTGGTACCGGCGCGGCTGGTACCGGCACAGGCACGATGAGCACAGGCGACCGCCGTGATGAAGCTGCGACCACAGGCAGCCGAGGCACGCGCCTGTTGGGTCTCGGCGTGCTCGTCGGGGTTGTGGCGCTGATCCTGCTCGGCTTCTTCGCTGCGCCCGCCGATGACGAGCAGCGCGACGCGGTGCGGATGATCTTCGTTCATGTGCCTTCGGCTTTCCTCACCTACACGGCGTTGCTGACGACAGCGGTCGGCTCGGTGATGTGGTTGTGGAAGCGTTCGCGCTGGTGGGACATCGTGGCCCACTCGGCTGCGGAGATGGGCGTGATCTTCTGCGGCCTGACTCTGTTCACCGGCTCGGTCTGGGGTCGCCCGACCTGGAACACGTACTGGGACTGGGGCGACGTGCGCCTCGTCACCACTCTGATCCTCTTGTTGATGATGGTCGGCTATCTGGCTCTTCGCGCTGCGGGGGGCGATGAGAATGCGGTGGCGACCCGTGCCGCGGTGGTGGGCCTGCTGGCGGCGGTGAACCTGCCGATAATCAATCGATCCGTGGAGTGGTGGGCCAACCGCACGCTGCACCAGAAGTCGTCGTTGACCGACGGCAACCTCGAGGACCT
The DNA here is from genome assembly GCA_024421085.1 of Acidimicrobiia bacterium. Lineage (GTDB taxonomy): Bacteria > Actinomycetota > Acidimicrobiia > Acidimicrobiales > Aldehydirespiratoraceae > VXYK01. The sequence goes on along the minus strand of JAHQYN010000071.1, from coordinate 8,128 downwards.
GACCCTGTTCACGCTCTTCGTCGGGATCGTCGTCTGGGCCTTGTTCTTCGTCTGGGCGATGGTTCACCGCTTCCGGATAGGTTGGCTCGAGCATCAACTTGCCTCCGTTGAGCTGGAGGCGGCACTGGTCCAGCGCCGTGCCGAGGCATCCGCAGGATCGGCTGAGGAGGCGAGCCTGTGACTCATCTCGGATATCTGCTGGCGGGTTGGGGTGTCAGCCTCGGTTGCGGGGCGCTCTACGCGGTCCGCTTGGTGCTGCGCGGCCGCAGGCTGTCGGCCGCGGTCCCCGCAGGGCAGCGTCGTTGGATGACCAGCGACACGGCATCGGTTGAGGAGGCAGGCACATGACCGGGGAGATGACTCCCCGGGCACCGCGGCCGCTGCGTGCTCGCCCCGCACCGTGGATCGGGGCGGTGATTGCCCTAGCGCTCGCGGCGGCCGTGGTTGTGCTGGTCCTCAACCTCTTGGCGGACTCGCTGTATTTCTACAACGCGGACGAAGCTGTCGAGCAGCGCGAAGAAATCGGCAGCAAGCGTTTCACCTTGCAGGGTGCGCCGATCGGTTGTTCCATAGTCGAGGGTTTCAACGGCGACGAACCGGTCGTTGCGTTCAGTCTGTCCTTCGGCGGCGCGGCGATTGACGTGGTGCATCACGGCGACCCTGCTGAGCTGTTCCAGCCGGATGTGCCGGTTGTGCTCGACGGCGCCTGGGTCGCCGAAGCACCGCTGGTCGAGGGGTTCGGCGGCATCGCCAACGACGGCTGGCACTTCTCGTCGGATCGGATGCGTGTCAAGCACGACAACGATTACATCAACGACGAAGAATACGACGAGCGGTCGACCCTCGCAGATGATGGTGCGGACTTGACCGGGGTGGTCTGCGAGGCGTGAGCAACACCACCCTGGGGTCGCTGTTCGTTGCTCTGGGGGCGGCAGGAGCGCTGGCCGGCGTGGTGGTGACGGTCCTCGGGCTGGCCGGGCGGCGCCGCGGCTGGTGGCGTGACTCGGCGATGTTGGCAGGGCTGATGATGGCCGCGGCGGCCGGCGCGTTCCTGGTCATGGAGCGGGCGTTGATCACCCGTGACTTCACGGTCTCGTTCGTAGCCGCCCACGGTTCGTCGCGCACGCCGACACTGTTCAACTTCGCCACCCTCTGGTCTGCGCTGGAGGGTTCGATCCTGCTGTGGACGCTGGTGCTCTGCGGTTACGTCGCAGCGGTCGTGATCAAGTTCCGCGGCCGCGGCGGCGACCCGATGATGGCCTGGGTGATGCTGACCCTCTTCGTCGTGTGCGCCTTCTTCTTCCTGCTGATGGTCGGCCCGGCGAGGCCGTTCGTCGCGTTCGACCCGCAGCCGTTAGCCAACGGGCAGCCGTTCGACGGGCCGGGCCCCAATCCACTGCTGCAGAACCACATCCTGATGGCGTTCCATCCACCGATCCTCTATCTCGGCTATGTCGGGTTCACGGTTCCCTTCGCCTTCGCGATTGCTGCTCTGGCGACGGGCAGGGTGGGGGAGGGATGGCTGGTTGCCACGCGGCGCTGGACGGTAATGGCCTGGGGTTTTCTGACGCTGGGGGTGATGCTCGGCGCCTGGTGGAGTTACGAGACTCTGGGCTGGGGCGGCTACTGGGGCTGGGACCCCGTGGAGAACGTCTCGCTGCTTCCCTGGCTCACCGGCACGGCCTTCATTCATTCGGTGATGGTGCAAGAACGGCGCGGCATGCTGGGGGTCTGGAACCTGTCGCTGGTCGTCGCGACTTTCTCGCTCACCATTCTGGGCACGTTCGTAACACGGTCTGGCGTGCTCGAATCGGTGCATGCGTTCGTGGAGTCGGGTATCGGACCGTGGTTCTTGACGTTCTTCGGGTTGATCGTGGTGGTCTCTCTGGGTTTGATCGCCTGGCGCGGCGATGAGCTCCGGGCGCCGGGGCGGATCGACTCTCCGCTGTCGCGGGAGGGCGCGTTCTTGATGAACAATGTGGTCTTCGCGGCGTTCGCCTTCGTGGTGCTGCTGGGGACGATCTTCCCGTTGATCGTCGAGGCCTTCGACGGGCGCACCCTCACGGTGGGCAGCCCCTACTTCGAGCGCATGACCATGCCGATCGGTTTCGTGCTGCTCTTCTTGATGGCTGTGGCGCCGGTGCTGCCGTGGCGCAAGACCTCGGCGGGCGTCTTGAGTGAGAGGCTCATCTGGCCTGCTTGGGCGGGGGTCGGGGTGATCGTGTTGAGCGTGTTGTTGGGGGCCCGTGGTTGGGCACCTCTGCTGGCGTTCGGGCTCGGGGGTTTCGCCGGCGGGGCAGCGCTGCGTCAGATCATTCTGGCTGTGCGCCGCCAGGGTTGGCGCGGGGTGGTGGGCCGCACCAACGGCGGCATGATCGTGCATCTTGGTGTGGTGCTGATCGCGGTCGCGTTGGCTGCCAGCAACGCTTATGTGCGTCAGGAGATTTTTGAGATGACGCCTGGTGAGACCGTGGAATTGTCGGGTCACACCTTCACGTTCCTGGGCACTGAGGTGGTCGAGTTTGCCAACAGGGTGGAACGTCAGGCCGCGGTGCGTATCGACGGTGAGCAGGTGTACGAACCGGCCATCGCCGTCTACGACTTCGCTGGTCGGCTGATCGGCATTCCCTCGGTTCGGTCCACTCTGACCGACGATGTGGCCCTGTCGATCACGGAGTTGTCCGACGACGGTCAGACGATTTTCTTGCGGGTGACGATTCAGCCGTTGATCGTATGGCTGTGGATCGGCGGGGTCGTCATGGCCGCGGGCACGATGCTGGCGATTGCGCCGGGCAACCGCCGCTCACCCACCGCGCCGGTCTCGGCCCGCCTCCGCAGTGCTTCTGGCGGCGGGGCACGGCGTTCAAGGCAGCTTGTGCCATGACTGCTGAGACGCCGAAGCGTGCGGTTTGGATCGTCGCGCCGGTCTCGGCCCATCTCCGCAGTGCTTCTGGCAGCGGGACACGACGTTCAAAGCAGCTTGTGCCATGACTGCTGAGACGCCGAAGCGTGCGGTTTGGATCGTCGCGCCGGTCGCGGTGGTGTTGTTGCTGCTGCTCTTGTTGTTCGCGACCCGCGAGCGGGGGCCGAACCGCAATACCGGCGTGGTCGACAGGGGCGGGCTGGCACCGTCGATAGTCGGTGAGACGGTTGACGGCGGCGTGTTCGACCTCGACGATCAACGGGGCCGTTTCGTGGTGGTCAACTTCTTCTCGACGACCTGCGTGCCCTGCATCCGCGAACACCCGGAGCTGGTGAGTTTCCACGAAGCCTACGCGCCGAGCGGATTCGCCGAGGTCGTGTCGGTGGCCTTCGACGACAGTGCTTCCAACGTGGCCGGGTTCTTCGAGGCCAACGGGGGAGACTGGCCCGTCATTGCGCGTGACACGGGTGCGATCGCGGTGGCCTACGGCGTGGCGCTGGTGCCGGAGAGCGTCATTGTTGCCGACAACGGCGAGGTCGTCGACAAGCTGATCGGTGGTGTCACCCGAGCCCAGATCGAGAATGTGATCGGCGCCTACATCGAGGAGTCCAGAGCATGACCCGCGGCGCCGGCTCGGCGCTGGGCTCGGGGATCACCCGCCGTCTGTTGGCCTGGTTGGGCGTTGTCGTGGTCGGTGGTTCGGCGTTCCTCTTCGGCGCTGTTGACGAAGGCCCTCCTCGCACCGACGCTGACCGTGTGCATTCCTTGGCGCAGAACTTCGGCTGCCCGGTGTGCGACGGCCAGTCGGTCGCTGAATCGGACGCGGTCGTGGCCCGCAACATCCGTCAGCAGATCGCCCGACGGGTGGACGAGGGCCGCAGTGACGAATCGATCATCGCCGAGCTCGAAGCGGCTTTCCCCGGCAACGACTACACGCCCGCCGCCTCCGGGTTGTCGAGTCTGGTGTGGATACTCCCTGTGGTTGCGGCTGCGGGCGCGCTCGCCGGCCTCGTTGTGGTCTTCAGGCGTTGGCGGCGCGAGATCGAGGCAACAGCGCCGCCCGAAGACGAGCGAATGGTCGCCGGGCTGCCCTGGGCCAGGATCGTGCTGTGGGCGCTGGGCATAGGGTTGCTGGCAACTGTCGCAGGCGTGGTGTTGGCCGACTTCTCCGGCAGTCGCGGAGCCAACGATCAGATCACCGGCAATATTCGAGAGTCGCTGCGCTCCCGCCTGTTCGCTGCGCGCGAGGCAATGGGAGAGCAGGACCTGGCACAGGCGATCGAGATCTACGACGACGTGTTGGTCGATGAGCCCTCGAACGCGGAGGCGCTGACCTATCGCGGCTGGCTCACGAATCTGAGCGGCGACCCGGTGGCGGCCCGCGACTTCGTCTCCGAGGCGGTCGCGGCCGATCCGAGCTTCCCCGACGCACGGGTCTTCGCGGCCTCTTTGGCTCTGGCGGCAGGCGAGCCGCTGGTTGCCAGCGATCATCTTGAGGCTCTGGACCGGATAGACAGCCCGGCCTTCGTCTCACAGCTCGTGGCGGCTCAACAACTCGACGTGAACGTGGCGACCGCTGCGGGCACCGCAGCCGTCTCGCTGGCTGCGCCGGTGCTCGAAGGGGCCGCCTACGACCGCGCCGAGGTGCCGGTGCGCTACCTGGTCCTCGCCGCTGAACACCTGGCCGCATCGGATCGGCTCAGTGAGGGCCTGGTGCTGTTCGAGGCGATGCTGGCGAGCGCTGGCGACGATCCCGACGTGCTGGTCGCGTTCGCCTGGTTCGTCGCCCGCGCCTCGGTGGGGCTCAACGAGGGCATGGCCACGGCGCTCGGCTACCTCGATGCGGTCCTCGAAGCCGACCCGGCCCGCGCCGACGCACTGGTCTACCGCGCCCTGGTCCGTCTCCAAGCAGAGGACCTCGAGGGTGCTGCGGCCGACCTCGACGCCTACGACGAGCTTGGAGTGCTGCGGCGCGACCTCGACCGGTTGATCGCAGACACAGAACTGCGTGACGTGCTCGCCTGACCGGCAGGTTACGCTGCACCTGACGCTATGAATCGCTTGCGAACCCTCGATCTCGGCCGTGTGGCGATCCTGCTGGTGGTGGTTGTCGGCGCCGTGACGCTGCTGAGCCGGAACCAGTGGGACTGGTTCTTCGGCGCCGACGACCCCCAGACCCAATACGTCACCGCTGAGCAGATTGAGATTGAGGAGGTTGATCCGGTCACCGAGCGTCTGTATCGGATCAGCCCCAACAACGGCTCGGCAGTCAGCTATCGGGTGCAGGAGCGGCTCGGGGGCGTCTCGCGCACGGCTGTGGGCACGTCGACGGTCGTGGCGGGCGACGTCAAGGTCAATCTGGTCGACCCGAGCCTCTCGGAGGTTGGCGAGATCGTCGTCAACGTCGAGATGTTCGAGTCCGGCTCGAACCTGCGCGACAAGCGGATCCGCCACGATTTCCTGGAGTCGACCCACTGGCCCTTCGCCCGTTTCGTGCCGACGTCGATCGACGGTCTCGACGCCGCCTTCGCAGACGGTGACAGCGCAGACGGCGGCAGCGTGGACGGCGGCAGCGCAGACGGTGACAGCGCAGCCGGTGACAGCGTGGACGGCAGCAGCTACGAGGTGTCGATCACCGGTGACCTGACGGTCAAGGAGACGACCTTGGAGCAGACTTTCCGCGGAACTGTGACGGTCGGCCCCGATCAGCTCACCGCGTCGATGACCGCGACCGTGCTGAGCAGCGACTACGACGTAGGTCCCATCAACATCGCCCGACTGACCCATACCAGCGACGAAGTCGAGTTGGTCTTCGAGTTGGTTGCCGACCGGGTGGACGTCGATTCGGGCACCCGGCCCGACCTGAACCGTGAACTGCCTGCGGTCGAGGTTGCCTCGGGCGCCTTCGCCGACCATGTCCAGCCGATTCTCGAGACCAGGTGTGTGTCGTGCCACACCGCCGGGGGTCCGGGTTGGAGCACACTGGCCTTCGACACGGCGGGGCAGGCCGCCGAGGTTGCCGAGGACATCGCGCTGGTCACGGAGATTCGTTTCATGCCTCCCTGGCTGCCCTCGGACCTGGGCCCGGCCTTCGAGCACGACTGGTCGCTGAGCGATGAGGAGGTCACGGCGATCAGAGACTGGGCGAATGCCGGTGGCGGCCTCGACGTGGCTGTCGACACTCCCCTGGTGGCGCGGGTCGAGGCGGTGCTGCCGATCGAGGAGGACCAGAAGATCCCACCTCGTGACGGGCTCTACACGGGCTACTCCGATGCCGACGGCAACCCCGTGAAAGCCGATGACTACCGCTGCCAGGTCCACGAGGTGGCCGATCCGGAGGGCGACGGCAACTGGGTCAAAGGGTTCGAGTTCCGACCCGACCAGACCTCGGTCGTGCACCATGCGATCGTCTACAGGGTGCCCGCCTCCGCGGCCGCCGAAGTGAGGGCCAAGATCGCCGCGGAAGACAAGATCGAGGCCGACTCGGGCTTCTCCGATGAGCCGGGCTGGACCTGCTTCGGCTTGTCGGGCCTGTCGTCGGAGGGGGTCTATTCGATCCAGGGTTGGGCGCCGGGGCAGTCGCCGACCATCTATCCCGACGGCTACGGCATCTACCTGTACCCCGGCGACATGATCGTCAACCAGATCCACTATCACTACGACCACGACACGCTGGCGGACGGTTCCTGGATCATCCTCGACACGGCCACTCCATCTGAGGTCGCTGCGGGGATCACCCACATCACCGGGTCCACGTATCTGACTCCGGCTGAGGTGCCCTGCACACCTGAGGAGACGGCGGTCGCGCAACAACGGGCCGCGACCATCGAGGGATACTCCAACCTGTGCATCCGCGAGAACGTGCTGAAAGACATCGGCGAGAAGTACGACCTGTTCGCGACCTTCATCCCCGATGCCCTGCTGCGCGGCTGTGGTGGAACTGTCGACGACTACGACGATCTCGTCGGGTCGGTCGGTTACAGCTCGTGCGACATGAGAATTCGGGACGCGGGCACGATCCACACGGTGCTGGGGCACATGCACGAGTTCGGGGCGGCATATCGGATGACCTTGAATCCCGACACGCCCGAAGAGAAGATCCTGCTCGACATCCCGGTCTGGGACTTCGAGTGGCAGCTCAACTACGCCCCGGTGGAGGACATTCGCATCGATCGGTCCGACACGGTGCGGTTGGAGTGTTGGTGGGACCGCTCGCTCAAGTACCTGCCCGAGCCCCGCTACATCACCTGGAACGAGGGAACGGTCGACGAGATGTGCTTCTCGTCGATCTCGGTCTTGCCCGACTAGCGTCGCGGCCCGCTCCGTTTCGCTGGTCGGCCCCTCGGTTCAGGTGGGTGCATAGTTCAGGTGTGTTCGCAGTTTAGATGGGTGCGCGGTTGAGGTGGGTGCATAGTTCAGGTGTGTGCAGTTTAGGTGTGTGCGCAGTTCAGGCGGGTGCGCAGTTCATGCGGGTGAGCCCTGCCTTGAAGAAGTCGAGGGCGGTCTGCACGGCGTTGTCGGTGCCTGCGAGCTTGGCGTAGGGGAGCGAGGCGCCGTTGAAGCTGGTCTCGTTCCAGTAGGGGTCGGAGCGGTCCACGTCGCCCCAGGCGCCCACGTACAGGTAGGGCTCGTCGTGGGCTTCGTCGCCGGGGGAGCATCCGTAAGCGGCCCGCCGGCCTCCTTCGGCGCTGCCGATTTCCGCGGCCGGGTCGAAGTGGCCGGGCCAGAGCTGGGTGCGCTCCGCGTCCACGGCCCCGGGGCTGACCCGCAACTCTTCGAGCACCGCCCAGGAGAACCCGAACCAGTCGCCGAGGAAGGTGCCGGTCTCGGCGGAGGCCCCGAGGTCTGAGTCGATGTCGCCGAGGGGTGGAGAATCGTGTTCGGCTGCTGCGGTGCCGGGTTCGACACCGACGAATTCCGCGGCGGCCCGCAGGCTGGTGATCTCGCTGGACATAACCGCTGCGCCCCGTTGCACGACGAGCCGGCCGTCCTGTACCCGGACCTGCTCGTCGTCGCCGAAGAAGGGTGTGCCGAAGCCGCCTCTCGTGTAGCGCAGGCCGAACTTGGTGTTGGCGCACCGACGGGCTTCGGCGACCACGGCGTAGGCGAGCCGGTGGTAGGCATTGCGAGCGTCGGGGTAGCCGGCGGGCACCGGTATCAGTGGCCGGTACGCGGCCAGCCAGCGTTCGGCTGCCCAACTCGACA
>JAHQYN010000228.1 GCA_024421085.1 Acidimicrobiia bacterium | reverse complement strand
ATCGGCGAGCGATCCGCCAAGAGATGCCGCCTGCCGCCGGGCCACGCACCGCCTCACCGCTACCCAAAATCGTAATCTCGCCTCGGCACCCAGAGGGAATCAGAGAATGTACAAGGGGGGCGCGGTGGGTTGACCTATGTGCTACAACGCGCATCGGCTCTCGCGGCGCGCCGCGAATCCATAGCAACGTGGGGCGCGGTGGGTTGACCTATGTGCTACAACGCGCATCTAGTGGCAATCGCGCAACGTTACGGACGAGCCCACCCGGCCCTTTATGGGCAGGGTCTTTCTTTATCACTCGGCCGGTTTACCGAGTTTCCCGAGCGGCTCTGGTATCTGGCAGATGTGGTAGTCCGATTCCAGTTAGTTTCAGTCCTTGCTGCCGTCAGCCCTATTGGACTCCGATCATGGGGTTCGAAGGTGACCCCCTCAGTCGACTTCACGACAAACGACCGACTCAATCAGGCACCGGGCACCTCGGGGACCGACAGACAGTCTCCAGGGTGTGTGCAGCAACCGGGCTACTCCTCTCTCAAGTCTCTGGAACGAGCAGCCGAGAACTCGCTGAAATCGAACGGTACCGGTCGGGCGGACCCCCTTCAAGTTATGGACCGCACCATCACCAACTGACGGCATCGCCATACCCACAGCGGCATCGATCAACCCGTCGATTGCGAGGTACACGTCACTCCGACCGGTCTTTGGCGCGTTAATACAAATGTGAGGAACCAAGAAGCGAACTCGTCAAATCCTTACGCGCCTGAGCACGCACCTATGGAGTAGGGCCTCCGCTAGCCCAATCCAGCAGTACAAGGCGAACGCGCTTGGCTCGGGGTGTGTTTGACCATTGCCGAGACATTCGCACGCTCAGAATGCACCACCATGAACATTCACGATCAGCACACCAGACGAATTTTTCCGATATTTCACATAGCTTTTCACGCTACCATGTTCAGAACCGCGGGAGGTTCGTTACGCTTGCGAGGGTTGGGATGGACCCTTGCCGCAATCTGATACCTTGAGGTAGGATGATTAGTATGATCGTTCCGAGGGCCAAGATCGCGGTCACCATCGATGCCGATGTCTTGGCGCGCGTCAAGTCGGCCGTCGAGACGGGTGAGGCGCGCAGTGTCTCCGCCTACGTCGAACACGCCGTCACCAGTCAACTCGCAGCCGAGACTTCGTTCGACGCGATGCTCGTCGAGATGCTCGAGGCCACGGGCGGACCGCCAACCGACGCGGAGAGGGCAGAAGCTCGTCGGCTGTTGGCCGGTGATGCTGCTCCATGAACGCCGTCGTGTTGGACACCGGCGCGCTTATCGCCTTTGAGCGCGGAGACCGTTTCGTTGCAAGTCTCGTTTCCGAAGCAAGACGAACCAAAGGAACTCTGACCGTTCCCGCGGGATGCGTAGCTCAGGCGTGGCGCAACCCCAGCCGCCAAGCCCGCCTCGGAACTCTGCTGAGGATGCCCAACACCGATGTCGTCTCAATGGGCCACGCCGATGCCAGAACTGTTGGTCTTCTGCTCGCTGAGACCGAGATGTCTGACGTGGTCGACGGACATGTCGCCGTATGCGCGCACCGACTCGGGGCAATGGTTGTCACAAGCGATCCGGACGACATTAAACGGCTCGGATCCACCCTCGGAACTCACCGTGTCTGAACTGCGTAACCGCATATCATCTCAACGACCCCCACACCACGCTAACGCGGAGTCACGGCGGCCTCCATCAATAGGCACGTAACGTGCCCATAAACGGGCACTTGGAGTTATTATCCTGACTGTTTATCGCTATTGGAGGTGCTTGTGGCGCAGTATCTGAGCCTGCGCGTAAATGTGGGATGGGGGGTGGTTGAGGGTGCCGTCATTCCTAACTCGCGGCGGTTAGTACTCGCGGAGAGCGGCCACCGACCGCGGCAAGCCTGATCGAGCGAGGCGGTCTGGAACGTCGGAGACGCTCATGTGTGGATTCTTGTGTGCTGTTGCTTGGGACTGGACGACGTTGGAGACGATGGTCGGGGACAGTTCGATGAGGTAGAGGACGAAGATGTCAGGAGTCTGTGCTTCGATGTTGTAGGTACCGAGTGTGGCGCAGGGGAAGTCCTCAATGTTCTCGGTGACGACGACTTGTGAACCAGAGCGGATAGCTGTCGCCCGCTTTGAACGAGACCGACGCGTCGCGCACCGTGGGGCGCTGACGGAGAAACCTGTCCAGGACATCGGCCGCTTGGCTTGCTGTGGCCTCATCGGGGATCGCGAGTTGATGATCCAAGACAAC
>JAHQYN010000070.1 GCA_024421085.1 Acidimicrobiia bacterium | reverse complement strand
TAGACGGTGTCGGTCGCAAGCAACACAACCTGGCCGCCGCGCAGCGCCGCGACAACAGTTTCGAGATCGCTCATCGTCGCGGCACCACCGCAATGCTGTAGACGGTGTCGGTCGCAAGCAGCACAACCTGGCCTTCCCACAGCTCGCCGACAACAGTTTCGAGATCGCTCATCTGCGGGCCACCACAGCTCGGGGGCGGTCGTTGAGGTCGCTGTGGATCGTCGCCTGCCAGCCGAGGTCGATGCACCATTGCTGCACTGTCGGGGTTTGCGGGGGAGACATTTCGAGCACGATCACTCCATGGGGCGCCAACCACTGGGGCGCTTGATCCACGATGGTGCGGAGGTCGGCGAGACCTTGCGAACCGGCCCGCAGCGCAGTCGCGGGTTCCCAGTCTGTGATCACCGTCGGCAGTCCTTCGCTCGGCGCGACGTAGGGAGGGTTCGAAACGACCACGTCGAGGTATCCCTGCAGGTGGTCGGGCAGTGCCCCGAACCAGTGTCCGTGATGCAGGCTGACCGCTGTCGCCGCCGCACCGATCCCCGCCAGGTTCGCTCGCGCGACCGAAAGGGCCTGTTCAGACACGTCGGTCGCGTATACCCGGCAACCTCTGCATTCGACCGCGACCGACAGGGCGATAGCACCGGAACCGGTCCCGAGGTCGGCCACCACGACCGGGCGCTCGGGAGCGCGACCCGCAGCGCGGCTCTTCGGGCTCTGCGTCGGGCTCGGCGCGACCGGACGCTCGGCGCCACGACCCGCAACGCGGCTCTTCGGGCTCTGCGTCGGGCTCGGCGCGACCGGACGCTCGGGAGCGCGACCCGCAGCGCGGCTCTTCGGGCTCTGTTGCTGACGCAGTTCGTTGACGGCGTCGATGGCGAGACCGGCGACCGTCTCCGTCTCGGGCCGCGGTATGAGAACCCGCTGATCGACTATCAGGTCGAGCGTGCGGAATCCCCAACGACCCAGCACATACTGCAACGGCTCGCCCTGCTCGCGGCGCGCCACCAACTCGTCGAAGCGCGCCATCGCCCTAGTCGTGACGCGATTGTCGAGAACCCGGTGCAAGCCCGAGACCGGCACGCCGGTTATCTCCTCGACGACCCGCCGAGCATCGAGGGGTGCGGTCTCGATACCCGCGCACTCGAAACGGGCGACCGCTTCAGCGAGCAGTTCCGACCACCTGACCGTGCCAGCATCGGCATCCGCGCCGGCATCCGCACCCACGTCCGCGACCGCTCCGGCATCCGCGCTGGCATCGGCATCCGCACCGGCATCCGCACCGGCACCGGCATCCGCACCGGCACCGGTGTCGGCACCGGCATCGGTAAACGTGCTGGCATCGACGACCGCGACGAAGGTGCGTTCAGACATCGTCTTGGAGTTGACGCTGGCGTTCCTCAGCCAGCAGAGCGTCGCTGATGTCGTCGAGCTCCCCGGCCAAGACCCGGTCGAGTTTGTGGATCGTGAGTCCGATCCGGTGGTCGGTCAGGCGGTTCTCCTTGAAGTTGTAGGTGCGGATCTTCTCGGAGCGGTCGCCCATCGAGACCTGTCCCTTGCGCAGATCCGACGCTTCGGAGTCAGCTCGTTCCTGTTCAAGTTGGCGAAGCCGGGCCCGCAACACCCGCATCGCCTTGTTCTTGTTCTTGAGCTGGCTCTTCTCGTCTTGCATGGTGACCACCACACCTGTGGGCTCATGAACGATCCTCACCGCCGAATCCATGGTGTTGACCGACTGACCACCATGGCCCGATGCCCTGTAGGTGTCGATGCGCAGGTCGTGGTCGTCGATGTGGACCTCCACCTCCTCGGGCTCGGGCAGCACCATCACGGTGGCCGACGACGTGTGGACCCGGCCCTGCGATTCAGTCACCGGCACGCGCTGGACCCGGTGAGTCCCCGCTTCGTGCTTCATCCTGGTCCACACCGAGTCACCAAAGAGCAGCGCGGTCACCTCCGAGACCCCCCCGAGTTCGGTCGGTGACGAACTCAACAGTTCCATCCGCCATCCCATCCGCTTCGCGAACGCCTCGTACATGACGAGCAGGTCACGGGCGAACAGGTTGGCCTCCTCACCGCCGGCCGCACCCCGAACCTCGACGATGACATTGCGTCCCTCGTTGGGGTCCGGCGGCAGCATCAGCACCCGGAGTTGCTCCATGCGCTCTTCAACCAGCGCCTCGAGTGCCGCGACCTCGGCGCGCATCTCAGTGCGTTCGGTCCCCTGGGAGTCTCGCAACATCTCATTGGCGACCTCGAGGTCCTCGCTAACGGCACGCCAGCGCAACCCGGCCGAGACGATCGCCTCAAGTTGCTTGAAGCGCCGACCGAGGTCTGCGAGCTGCGACGCGTCAGACTGCACCGCCGGATCACCGAGACGGACCTCGACGTCACGAAGCTCTTGTTGGAGGCGTTCGACGCGTTCCCACATGGGATTGAGACTAAAGCGCAGTTCCCGCTTTGAGCGAGGACAGGAACTCAGCGACGACTCCGATTATCTCGCGGTCACACTCGGGCTTGGGGTTGTGGCCCTGACCCTTGAGCCAATACTGCCGGACCGGACCGGCGATGGCGCCGACGTGGGCCGCGAACTCATCGGGCGTGCCGAACGGGTCACGATCGCCGCTCACAAACAATGTGGGCACGGCCAGGTCTCCAAAGTGCTCGACACGGAGACGGTCGGGCTTGCCGACCGGATGCAGGGGGTAGCTCAACGCCACCAGGCCGACCGCGGCCATCCCCTGCGCCATTGCCATTGAACAGATCCGTCCACCCATCGAACGCCCCCCGAACGCCATCGACTCGGGGTCCACGCCGAGCGTGTCGGAGGCGACCTCCACCTCGGTAAGCAGGGCTTCGATAAGTTTCGGGGCACGGTCCGGAAACCCGCGCCCCGCCTTGCGGTAGGGGAAGTCCATGCGCCAGACCGGCAGCTCCAACTGCTCTTGGAGCGCCACCAGCAAGCGGTGCGACGAATCGCCCCCCGCGCCGTGCGTCAACAGCAGCGCTGAGGGAACGGTCACTGCTCGGACCGCGGTCATCGCACCGCCTCTGTCACTGCTCGGACCGCGGTCATCGCACCGCCTCTGTCACTGCTCGGCCGCGGTCATCGCACCGCCTCGGTCACTGCTCGGACCGCGGTCATCGCACCGCCTCGGTCACTGCTCGGACCTCTGTCACTGCTCGGAGCGCGGTCAACGCTCGACCACAGACAACGCTCGGACCTCGCTCATTGTTGGGCCAGCAGGATTCGACGGGCCTCGGCGATGTCGGCGATGCGCTCCGCGGCACGGTCAACCTCGCCGCCGTGGTCCGGATGCACCGTCAACAGAGCGTCGCGGTAGCCCTGCTGGATCAGGCGCTTGTCGAGATGCTCAACTGCTGCAGAAAGCCCGAGGACGCGCTTGGCCCAGCCGACGTTGTCACCGTTCGCAGAATCCTGCATCGCGCTGCTCAAGAACGACGACGAGGCCCCGTCTGCAAGATACGCCAGGAACTCGCCATCGATCTCGCCACGCCAGGCGAGGGCGCGGCGCATGGTCGCGAACACGCTGGTTCTCAGCTCCCGCCGCAGCGCTCCGGCGGCATACACCGCCCCCAGCACATGCTGGGACGGCGCACCGGAGTCGGCAGTGAACTGGAGTCGCAGTTCACCGGTGGGGTCATCGACCCGGTAGAGCCGGTGCGGACTGCGCGTCAATCCGACCCGGTCGGCCTGAAAGCGGTGGCGCAGCCGCGGCTGAGCGATCCGACATCCGGCATCCAGGTCGAAGACCAGCGTCAGCAACTCACCGACATCGTCAGGTGCCATGTCCTGGGCGAAACGAGCCACGACCCCACCGAGCAGCAGACCACCGAACCCGGGTGGCGGATCACAGCGCAGGAACGTGCGGCCGAGCGCAACCCGACGGGTCGGCGCAATGGGCCGGGAATGGAACACTTCAAGCTCAGCGAGCAGCATCGCTCACAACCTATCCAATCGGGCGCCTCACCAACCCTCCCCTCAACAGCCATGATCGATGGGCTTTTGTATTCATTCAGCAAGGTATTCGCGCAAAATTGCACACAGCGTTCGGGTACACTGGTTGAAAATTGGGGACTAGGAGACTCGAGTTCAATGGAGCAACCTGCGGACACCGGCTCAGCGGGCCGAACCCTCCCGAGCCAGGCCCGTGCCGCGATCGGCATCGACGTCGGTGGGACCGAGATAAAAGGGGTCGTCGCCAACGCGTTGTCGACGCTCGGCGCGACCCTGCGGAGGCCCAGCGCACCGTCAACCGGCGGCAGCCAACAGATCCTCGACCACATCGTGGAGGTTGCGTCGGTGCTCAAGGACCGCGCCGCTGAGGCAGATGTCACAGTCGTGGCCGCTGGCATCGGGATTCCCGGTGCCGTAGATTCCGGTGCCGGTGTCGGAACCGCGTCTGCCAACCTCGGCTGGCAGGACTTTCCGATAAGGGAAGCCGTCTCCGAGCGCCTGGGAATGCCGACATATTTGGAACACGATGTCTATCTGGGCGCGCTCGCCGAGTTCACAATCGGCTCGGCCCGCCAAGACGCCTCAAGCGCCTTCGTGCCTCTCGGAACCGGCACCGGGTGCGCCCTGATGCTCGACCGCCGCTCGTGGCGCGGAGCGACCAGGTTCGCCGGTGAGATCGGGCACGTCGAGGACCGCTCCGTTGCGCTCGAGTGCCCCTGCGGTCGCTCGGGATGTGCGGAGTTGCTCGCCTCGGCCCGAGGACTGGAGCGGGTCTACGCGGCGCGCAGTGCCACAGGCGCAGGAGCTACAGCACGACAGATAACCCGTCTCGCGCAACGCAAAGACGCCGAAGCCA
The DNA here is from genome assembly GCA_024421085.1 of Acidimicrobiia bacterium. Classification (GTDB taxonomy): domain Bacteria; phylum Actinomycetota; class Acidimicrobiia; order Acidimicrobiales; family Aldehydirespiratoraceae; genus VXYK01. The sequence continues at coordinate 11,588 of JAHQYN010000070.1, read as the reverse complement.
CAGCTGCCTGGGACGAGTGCATAGACGGTGTGGCTGCGATGCTCGCGGGGCTCGTGCTCACCACCGACATCGAGTCCATCGTCCTCGGCGGCGGATTGAGCGAGGCTCGCCGAACGTTGACGGATGCGCTTCAGCCGGCACTAACGCGAAAGCTGAATCCGCTCCGGGACCCGCCGACACTGCGCCTCTCCGCCCTCGGCAGCGAAGCCGGTGCCCGCGGTGCAGCGCTTCACGCGCTCTCACAACACGGCCGCGGCCGCAGAATCCACGCCGTGCCGTCGCCCGACTCGATTTCGCGCCCCGACATCTCGAGTCCGCAACCCGACATCTCGAGTTCGCAACCCGACGTCTCGAGTCCGCAACCCGACATCTCGAGTTCGCAACCCGACATCTCGATGCTCGCATTCGATCATCGAACATCGGCGGCCAAGAAGCTCTTCGGGACGTCGGCGCTGTCGCGCGCTGATGCCTCGCGTCTCGCAGAGGTCAAGTCGCTCATCGCCGAGGGTGCCCTCGCAGCGGTCCCGCACGCAGGCGCCACGTCGGAAGTATCAATCTTGACAGACCCCGAATACGGTCTCGGGGCCGTTGCCAAAGCTCACCAAGCGGGTACCCCCGTGGCACTGGCCCTGGAGCGTTCGGGACTGCGCGAACTGGCGCTGCTCAACCGGGAACTGCTTGTCGGCGCGCTCGGCAGCGCCGCGCCGGTCCGTTGGGGGAAGGTCTTGGTTCGGTGGAGCCCCAGGGACTCCCAAGACCGCAAGACGGCCAACCTCAAGGCACTCGAGTCGGCGAAAGCACTCTGTGAGTCCGAAGGGATGGAGTTTTTGTGCGAATTGATCGTTCCAGCGACCCCAGAAGACCTTGAACTGGCAGGCCACAGTCAAGACAGCTTCCAACGCGAACTGCTCGGTTACCGACTCCCCGAAGCCGTCTGGGAACTGACGCGCCAGATCGGGCCCCCACATCTCTGGAAGATCCAGGGAGTCGAGTCCCCGGCGGTGTGCGAGGCAGTGGCGGAGGCGGCGACACAAGACGGTGCAACTCCGCGGATCGTCGTTCTCGGTGCCGCGGCCGACCAGGCTCAGATCAGCCGCTGGTTCGGCAGCTGTGCAGCAACCGCGGGCTATTGCGGTTTCGCAATCGGCCGCAGCATCTGGGACGGCCCGATCCGCGACTGGCTGGCTGGCCGTGCCGGGCGGCGCCAGACCAGACAGCTCATCGCTTCAAGCCTCCTTCAGTATGTCGACGACTACGCCATAGCCACCAGAGTCCGCCCATTGGACCCGCCGTCGTGACGCTGATCTCGGCGCAGCAGATGCTCGGCGCCCAGGGATGGGTCAGCGGAGGATCCGTCACGGTGGCCGACGGTTTGATCGCCGCGGTGGGATCGAACGCGGCACGCCCCGACCACGCCTACCTGATACCCGGCTACATCGACATCCAGGTGAACGGCTTGCGCGATATCGACCTCGCCAGTGCCGAACCCGGCCGCTGGCCGACGGTGCCACGAGAGCTCGCAACCCACGGCGTGACCTCGTGGTTGCCGACTCTCATCTCGCGCCCCCTCAGCGAATACGGACCATGGCTCGACGCCGTGGGCGAGTTGATGTCGCAGCAATCTCCAGCAGCTTCACGCATACTCGGCGCCCACCTCGAAGGACCGTGGCTGGGGCGACGGCCCGGGGCGCACCTGGACATCGCTGCGGGTGCGGTGGATTTGGGTTGGATCGCGCAGCTTCCCGATCTCGTCAAGGTCGTCACCTTGTGCCCCGAACGCCAAGGAGCATTGGAGGCCATTGGCGCTCTGCGGGACCGCAACGTCGTCGTGGGCCTCGGACACACCGATGCCGACCATGCGACTGCCAACGCGGCCTTCGACCGGGGGGCGCGCCTGCTGACACACTGCTTCAATGCCAACCCGAGCATGCACCACCGGGCGCCTGGAATCGTCGGCGCTGCGCTCGCCCGAGACGACGTGGTCGTGAGCATCATCGCTGACGGTCATCATGTCCACCCGGACATGATTCGCATCGCCATGCGCGCCAAGGGGCCCGACAAGGTCGTGCTGATCTCGGACGCCTCGGGATGGGAGAGCGGGTCGTTGGGATCACAGCCGGTCCGACTCGTCAACGCGGCACCGATTCTCGATGACGGAACGCTCGCCGGAAGCGCTGTCACGTTGGACGAGGCCGTGAGGTTCGTTGTGGAGCATTGCGGCGTCTGCGCCGAAGATGCCGTGCGCAGCGCGTCGACCGTGCCGGCCGACCTGCTCGGGCACCCAGAAATCGGCCGCATCGCACGCGGCGCCCGCGCAGACCTTGTGGCTCTCGACGATCAACTGCACGTCCGCCAAGTGTGGCTGGCGGGCCAACCGGTCCGCTGACCCTCACTCGGCTTGATCGGCAGTCCCGCCGTAGGCCACCTGCACCTTGACCGCGTTGCTCGCCAACGAGTCGGCCAGATTCGGGGGAGGTTGAGCAGTCGTCAGCAGCAGATCTACCGAGTCGAGCCCGCAGATTGTCGCAAAGGTTCGCTCGTCCAGTTTGGTGTGGTCGACAGCCACGACACACATGTCGGCAATCTCCACCAGTGCCCGGTTGGTGACGGCCTCGGCGTGGTCATAGGTGGTGACCCCGGCCGCTGAGACTCCGTCCGCGCCAATGATACAGAGGTCTAACCCGAACTCTTGGATGGTGTGTTCTGCTATCGGCCCCACCATTTCATAACTCCTAGCACGCACCAGTCCCCCGGTGACTATCAGCGTGTGTTGGGGCCATTGAGCGAGTTCTGAGGCGATGCTAAGCGAATTGGTGACGACCGTCAGAGCGCAACCGGGTGCGAACGCCCGCGCGATCCTCGTCAGAGTCGTGCCACCCGAGAGCCCTATGTGCATGTTCTCAGAAACCAGTGTCGCGGCCTCCAGCGCGATCAAGTCCTTCTCGGTGCGCTGACGGGACTCCTTGTACTTCAACGGCAGCTCGTACGCGAAGTTGGTGGTCACCGCGCCGCCGTGGGTTCGCGTCAGAACGTGCTGCTCTTCCAACAGAACCAAGTCTCGCCTTATCGTCGCCCCCGACACACCAATTATTTCCTCGAGCTCGGAGACATCGACCATGCCCTTCTCGGCGAGCCTGGCGATGATGGTCGAATGGCGTTCTTGGGGTCGCATGGTGACAGTGTAGGCGGCATCGTCGGGCTGCGATGTCGTCAAGCCGAGCCCGGCAACCTGTTGGGGCGGTTAGGAATTGATCGACAAGCCAGACGAGGTCTCGAAGAAGTGCGCCTTGTCATGATCGAAGCCGATGCCGATCATGGTTCCCTCAGCCGGCGCTTCGGCAGGATCAACTGTGGCCACAAAGGAGCCGGCGGTGGCGGCAGTGAGCTTCTCATCGACGTCTAAGTGGACCTGTGCCTCCTTCCCGAGGTGTTCGACTAGGGCGACTCGACCGCTGACCACGGCTTGGCGGCTGTCGGAGGCGACGATGCGTATGTGTTCGGGGCGGATGCCGACTAGCAAGTCGCCATCAACATGGTCTAGGACGCGCTTGAACTCATCAACTGGCCGGTCCGCCACATGCAACTGACCGCGGCTCCAAGAGCCGTACAGCATGTTCATCATGGGCGCACCGATGAACCGTGCGACGAACGAGTTTGCCGGGTTGCGGTACAGCTCGGCTGGCGGGTCGACCTGTTGCACGACGCCCTCGTCGAGCACAACCACTCGGTCTCCCATGGTCATCGCCTCTGTCTGGTCATGGGTGACGTAGATCGTCGTTGCCGTCAAGGTTCTTTGGAGACGTGAGATCTCAGCGCGCATTTCAACGCGCAGTTTCGCGTCAAGGTTGGAGAGCGGTTCGTCCATCAAGAACGCCACCGGGTGACGCACTATCGCTCGACCCATCGCCACTCGCTGTCGCTGACCACCGGACAACTCGCCGGGGCGCCGGGTCAGATAGTCCTCAAGCCCCAACAGTTCCGCCGCTTCCTGCACCCTCTGGCGCCGTTGCGCCTTTGAGGTCCGGCGGACACGCAGCCCGAACCCGATGTTCTCCTCCACCGTCAGGTGCGGGAACAGCGCGTAGTTCTGAAACACCATGGCTATGTCGCGGTCCCCCGGCCGAACATTGGAGACGTCCTTGCCGTCGATGAGCACATGGCCCTCGGTGGCGGACTCGAGTCCCGCGACTATGCGCAACAGCGTCGTCTTCCCACAGCCGCTCGGACCGACCAACACGACGAATTCGCCGTCTTCGATGTCAAGATCCACCGTTGAGAGAGCTTCGGGCCCTTCGTCGGTGAATCGTTTCGTTATGCCACTTAGCGAGATTGATCCCATTTTCGTCCTACTTTGTCGCTCCAACGGTCAGACCCTCGATTATTCGGCGCGACATCCATGCATATAGCACGATCAGCGGGGCCAACATGATCACAACGGCTGCAAACAGGCCGACCCAGTTCGAGGTGTAGCGCATCGCGCCGAAAGTGTTCAAGAGTCCCACTCCTATCGTCCGTTTGTCTTCATCGAAGGTGAGCGTGAGAGCGAGCAGGAACTCGTTCCACAGTCCAACAGCAACGATGATCGACGTGGCGACCATCCCTGGCCGCGCCAAAGGCAGCATCACCGAAAAGAAGATGCGAACCGGCCCAGCTCCCTCCATCGTTCCTGCTTCTTCGAGTTCAGTCGGCAATGACCTGAAGAACCCGGTCATCAAGAAGACGGCAAAGGGAATCGACACACCCACATAGGTGATCGTCAAACCGAGAAGGCTGTTGGACAGTCCCGCTTCGGAGAGGCCAAGGAACAGCGGGATGATGATGGAATGCACGGGAATCCCGATCCCGAGAGCGAAAAACCCGGTCAGCCCGCTTGCCCCTCGAAAACCCATGCGACTGAGTGCGTAGGCCGCGGGTGCGGCCAAGGCCATCGTCAGCGCCGTCCCGCCCCCGACCGTCAGCAGACTGTTGATCGAGGTTCGCGTCAAGTTGAGCAGCCCCCAAGCATCGCCAAAATTCCCGACTTCGGCGCTGTCGGGCAGGGCCCAGAGGTCTACGAAAACCGTGTCGTTCCGCTTGAAGGCCGCCACAACGATCCAAGCGAGGATCGCGAAACTGAAAACTACCCAGGACCAAACGAAAATACTGCCGGCGGCGCGTATCAGCAGCCGTCTCAGCCGCAGCGAGAGGCTGACCGAGGTACGGTCGTTGGTCAGCTCCACGGTCAGAACTCCACCACAGCGCGTCGCATCACACGACGAGTCAAGAATATGAGAGCACCGACCAACGCCACCATCACAACCGCAATCGCGCTACCCTGGCCCAACGCCAGAATGGGACTTCGGTTGCCGAGCGCGACGACATACACATGCACTGGCAGCGTCCAAGAAGAGGCCGAGGGGTCGGTTCCCGAACCTCCGAACGCATAGATGAACTCAAAGGTCTTGATTGCCAGGATCACCCACAGTACCGCGGCCACGCTCAAGACATCCCAAGTCAAGGGAATCGTCACCCGGGTGAACTTCTGTCGCGCTGACGCTCCCTCAAGTTCGGCTGCCTCGTAGTAGTACGCGGGGATTCGGTCTACGCCCGCCATCAATATCGTGACGAAGAACCCGGTGTAGATCCACACGAGACCCGCAATGATTGAGCGGAACAGTAGATCGGGGCCGAGCCAGGTTCTCGTCTGCGACGACAGCCCCACCAGCTCCAAGAACCCGTTGAGAAGTCCGTTCCTTGGGGCTAGCAGTACCCCCCAAGCAATGGCAAGTGCGACTGGCGGAACGACATTCGGGAAGAAAACTATGGCGCGAATGAGCTTCTTTGATCGCATCTCCCGCAGGAGCATCGTAAAGATGAACGCAAAGACAAAGACCACGAACCCGCCTGCTACCAACAGCGTCAGCGTCCGCCCGAACGACCCACGGAACGTGTCGTTGCGCCACAACTGCTGGTAGTTATCGATCCCTACGAACTCCGCCTCGTCTCCAATGCCTTTCCATTTGGTGAAACTGATCCAAAGAGTCCCTATCGAGGGGGCTATGACGATCAGCAGATACACAGCCAAGGCTGGTGCGACAAAGATCGCGGCGTGACGACGAACACCAGTGTGTCTGCTCAGTTTCGCAGATACCGGTTTGGTTCTTGTGGTCACAATCTTGTTCACACCAACCTTGGCTGCTTGCCCTGGAGGGATCTGTTGCTGAACTGCGTCTATTGGTTGGCCCAGAAGTCAGCGGTAGCGGACGCAATCTGGTCGATGAACTCGTCACCGCTGATCTGTCCGAAGAATAGCTGATCGTCTAGCGGCAAGAACACAGTCGCCCAATACTCGGGGAAATCACCTTGCACCCCATCGTAGATGCGATGGACCTCCGGCTCGGACGCGAATATGTCGGCTGCGTCCTGAATCTCCGGCGGCACGCCTATGTCGCTTCGAGGCGTGATGTTCTTGGCGATGTCTGCAATGCCCGCCAAACGATCCCGACCGAGTGCGTAGGCGATGAACTGTTGTGCCGCATCCGGCGCCTGCGCGGCGTTGGGCACAACCCAGCCGATCTGATAAAGCTCCGCAGACTCCGAACCGCCGTCTACGGTCGGGAATGACAGCAGCCGATATTCAAAGCCAGGCGAAGCGTAGCTTGAGGTTTCAGAGGCCAGCCAGGTGCCGTTCACCATGAAGGTGCCGTCTCCTGCTGCCCATTGCTGCTGTGCAAGCGGGTAACTGCTGCCGTCGTAACCAGCGGCCAAAGCTCCAGAATCAACCAACTTGACCAGATCGGCTACGGCCCGTCGCATCGGCGCCGACCGCCAGCTCTCGCCAGTCACATCTGAAGCGGCAGCGTGGAAACTGCCAGGCCCGCCATGCCGCACAATCAACCAATACAGCCAATAGGCATTGTAGAAGTCGATCAGGCCGTCAGCTTGGACTGCGTTGTCGCCCGCCGCAACCGCAGCGGCAATGAACTCATCCCAAGTCGACGGTGGATCAATCCCGAGCTCGGCCAAGCGAGAACCGTCATAATGGATTCCCGATGAGACCACCGAGTGGGGAATCAGGTGTGGTTCGCCGTCGATGGCGTAGACATCAAGGAAGGCAGACGGAATCACGTCTCCAACAGTTACGTCCTCGCCAGGGATCGTCATGTCTAAAATCCCTGCCAGCGACTGCGTCTCGCCAGTATTGACCAGCGCTCCAACCAGCGGTTCGGCATCAAGATCCACGAGGTCGACCGCATCGCCGGCAGACAACGCCGCGCGGACACTGGTGAGAATCTCGCGGCCTCCCCAGAGCACATCAACTTCGTGGCCGGTTTCAGCTTCGAAGGCATCAATGGATGCCTGCAACACTTGCTGCTGAGGCTCGCCCTCATTCCACATCGAGAAGTAGCGGATGGTTGCAGGTTCCGGTGCAGGGGCCGGCGCCTCAGTGGCGGTGTCCGACGAATCGGCCGCAGTGGTGGTGGTGTCCGACGAATCGGCCGCAGTGGTGGTGGTGTCCGGCGTTGTGCTGCTGCTGTCATCCCCGCAAGCTGCGGCGACCAAGGCCGCTGCCAGCAACACTGCCAAGAACCGCCAGAGCGGTCCTCTCACACTCTTTCGCTTGTTTTTTCTCATGAGTTTCCCTCCTTATGGGTCGTACGGGCTGATGCCAATACGTCGCTTTTTGCGATAGTAAAGTTCGAGCGTTCATCAACATCGTTGAGAATCACCGACCTGGACAGGTACCGCGGGTTGTCCGGGTCGTGTTCGCCTCGAACTGCCAACCGGAGACCGAGACGTTGGACCTCTGTCAGCGACGCCAGCGGATCGCAGTCGGGCCAATGCACGGTCGCGCCGATCACGGCAAGATCATTTATCAAGGACTCGTCTCTGTCGCCGAAACCCCATATGAGCGTCTCGGGGGAGGCGACAGATATCGGGCCGTGACGAAACTCCTTGGCCGGGTACGATTCTGCCCAGCAGTGCGCCATTTCTCGCAGCTTCAGCGCCGCTTCGTTCGCGATCCCATAAGTCCAACCGGCACCGAGGAACACGAAGTGCGACTTGTCGTGCGCGACTGACGGTGCCAAGCGGGCCGCGCCGCTCGACGCGTCATCCAGGGATCGGTCGATCGGATACTCGACGCTGGCTAGGAGCGCGACAAGCGCGGTCGTGGCAAAACGCGTCTGCACGACGGACTGCTCGTCTGCGAACGAGGCAACCAGGGTCAGGTCGGCGACAGACGAGATCGGGCTCTGCGCCGCCGCGGTGAGAGCGATCGTCATTTTGGCTTCGGACCGGCGCACGGCCTCGAGCACTTCGGTCGTGAAGCCGGACCGCGACAACGCGATCAGACAATCCCAGTCGCGGGTCGGTACCAGGGACGCGGCGAACGCATCGGTCAGCCCATGACCGGTCTCCTCTCGAAACGCCGCATACGACTGCGCCACGAACAGCGACGTTCCGCACCCCACCACACCTACCCGCGCCCCGCGGCCAGGCAGCTGCTTGGCGATCTGCGACACCTGAGGGTTCAACCAAACCGACGGTTGAGATTCGATTTCTGCGCGTGTTTTGTTCATTAGTGCAAGGTGTAGCAGATGCTTCTGACGAAAATCAAGTGTTCCGCGCAGAAATGTTCACCAACCTCTACCCAGCCTCTACTCAGCGGATTGAGATAGGGTCAGCGACGTGCGATTGTTGTGCGTTTGCCCCAACCCGGCGCTCGATCACACCGTGGTCGTCGACCACATCGAAGCCGGCGAGACAACCCGAGCGTCCAAGAGTGCCACCAGCGCAGGCGGGAAGGGCCTCAACGTTGCCCGATTCGCCGTCGGCTTCGGAGTGGCAACACAGTCAGCTACGTGCGCCGGCGAGCTCGGCGCTGAGCACCTCGACGCCTTGGCGCGGCGCGACAGCTTGAACCTGACCGCATCGCTGGTCCCGGGAGCGGCGCTGCGCATCTGCCCGATAGTCGTTTCGAGCCGCGACCGGTCGGTGCTCTCGACAAGCGACCCACCCCCGGTCGTCGATCCTGCCTCCTGGACGCGGTTCACCGAACTGGTCGTACGCCTCGGCCGCGAGGCCACCGTCGTCTGCGTCTCCGGGAGCTGCCCGATCGTGGAAGGCCTCAACCCGATAGCAAGCCTGCTCAAGGCCCTGGCGTCGCATCCGCGCGTCTGGGTGGACACTTCCGGCAACGCCCTTGTCACAGTGGTGCGGGAGTTTCCAGACGCGGCCCTGAAGGTCAACCTGGCCGAGGCACAGGAATCGATCGCGGAACTCGGGTCGATGTTGGACCGAGGCATCCACGACCATGCAGAGTCGGTGCAACACCGAGCGCTCTTCGCCTGTCAGGTGCTGAGCCGCAACAACAGAGACGTGGTGGTTACCGCCGGCAGACACGGTGCGGCCGAGATGTTGAACGGAGAGCTTCGCTGGCTCCCTTCACCCACCGTCGAAACCCGAAATCCCACAGCCAGCGGCGACGCGTTCTTGGCCGGTTACGTGTCAGCGGGAACCGGACGGCTAAGCGAACTCACGGACCCGCTTGTAGCAGGACTCTGCGCGGGCGCAGCCAACGCCGGATTCTGGTACCCCAACGCGCCCGCCGAAACCGTCATTGAACTCGCCTCCGCGCCTGCGGGTGCTCAAAGATGTTGAACGCGTCCGCATCGAACGCAAAGAACTCGCCTCCGCGCCTGCGGGTGCTCAACCCCCGCTGGCCCGATAGTGCAGGTCCCGCCGACTCAGACCAGGCGCTGCAAGGTGTCGCGGAGGCGGATGGCCAGGTCCCTGATCTCGACATCTGAGGACTCCTCCGACTCGATCAACTCGACCAGTTGATCGGCCGCTTCACGCAGGGCGCTCCAGCTCGTCGCCGAGAACCCGAACGGGGTCGCCGTCGCTGCCAGACGTTGACCATGGGTGACCACGCCGAGGATGCCCTTGGAGTCATGCACGTCACGGCGCAGCCGGTCGGTCGCCTCAAACATGGCACTCAACAGATTGTTGGCCTCGAGGCCGTCGAGTTCGGCGAGCCCGGAGTCCCCCTCGCGAGCGACGATGTCCTCGATGAGCAACTCGACATGCTCCTCGTCGTCCTCGTGGCACACCAGGTCTCCCTCAGAATCGAACTCGTGGGGCACACCCGCCGACCCGAGCCGTTCGGAAAGCTGCGCCTGGAGCCTCCCGGACCAACCGGTCATCTCGAAGGCCAACTGGGGGCGGTCGGGGTCAAGCTCGCGGGCCTCGGCGGACTCGACCTCTTCTATCAGCGCATCGACGGCCTCTTCGACCGACTCGTGGGTGAGCAGGGTGGTCCCCTGCCACGAATGCACCACTCCGTCTGCCAACAACAGCTGCTCCAGCATCGAACGAGCCTCCGACGCCCACTCGTGGAGTTCTATCGCCAGCCACTCCCCGTCCTCATCGTCCTCGAGCACCAAGTCATCGAGCGCTGGGTCATCGAGCACTGGGTCATCGAGCGCTGGGTCCTCTAGCGCTGAGGCATCGCGCACTGGGTCATCGAGCGCTGAGGCATCGCGCACTGGGTCCTCTAGCGCTGAGGCATCGCGCACTGGGTGATTGACTGCTGAGGCCTCTAGCGCTGGGTCATCGACAGCATCCTCGGGAGGCTCGGGGGGTTCGCCGCGGGCGGCGGTGTCATCTGGTCGGTCCTGTTGTCTGGAACGGAATCGGAAGGCCACGACCCACATGTTGCCACGAGTTGCACGATTGCGAGACGGCGGGGGCGAAACTGCTACCGTCGCGCCCATGAGCACTCAGGAAGCACCCGACCGAAACCTCGCTCTGGAATTGGTGAGAGTGACCGAGGCTGCAGCGATGGCCGCGGCCCGCTGGATGGGCCGCGGCGACAAGGAGGGTGCCGACGGCGCCGCCGTGGACGCCATGCGCATCGTGCTCCAATCGGTGCGGATGGACGGTATCGTGGTCATCGGTGAGGGCGAGAAGGACGAAGCTCCGATGCTCTACAACGGCGAAGCGGTCGGCGACGGGTCGATACCCCGGACCGACATCGCAGTCGACCCGATCGACGGCACGACCCTCGCCTCGCTCGGCAGGCCCAACGCCATCGCCGTGATCGCCGCCGCGCCACGGGGCACGATGTTCGATCCCGGCCCGTGCGTCTACATGGAGAAGATCGCCGTCGGCCCCGAGGCCGCCGGATGCATAAGCATGGAGAACTCGATCGCCGACAACCTCGCTGCGGTGGCCGAGGCCAAGGGCGAGTCGGTGCGCGACCTGACCGTGGTGATCCTCGACCGGGACCGCCACGCCGAGACGATCAACGAAGTACGGGCTGCGGGCGCGCGGATCCGCCTGATTCCCGACGGCGACGTAGCCGGCGCGATCTCCACCGCCTGGCCCGATTCCGGCGCCGACATGCTGGTAGGCATCGGCGGCACTCCCGAGGGCGTGATCGCCGCCGCCGCGCTCAAATGCATGGGGGGAGAACAACTAGGACGACTCTGGCCCCGCAACGAACGCGAACGCAAGCTCGCCGACGAGACCGGCCATGACCTGACTCGGGTGCTCTCCGCCGACGACCTCGTCCAGACCGACAACTGCTACTTCGCGGCCACCGG
>JAHQYN010000069.1 GCA_024421085.1 Acidimicrobiia bacterium | reverse complement strand
GGTCGCCCGGCCCGACCGCATCGGTGTGCATCTCGATCTTGTCGGGACCGTACTCCCGGCTGTAGCTCGCCGAGACGGTCTGCGCGGGCAGCTTCCCCTGCTTGCGGATCGGGACGAACCCGACCGAGAGGCGCTGCGCGATCGGCACTCCGAACAGGAACCCGCGCGACTCGACGCCCGCGACCTTGGTGATCTCGTCGCCCGGCACCCGGTCCTGCCACGGCGCGGCCATCGCGTCGACCGCCGCCTCGAAAGCAGCGGGGTCACCGAGCAGCGGCATGACGTCCTTGAAGACGATCCCGGGCTCAGGAAAGTCCTTGACGTCTCGAATCAGGGCGCTGACGCGATCCACGGCTGGCACGGTCATGCCTGCCACCGTATCGCCTCAGCGCTTCTTCTTTTTCTTCCTCGGTCGGGGAGGAGCATGACTCGGCCGGACGCGGTCGGCTGTGGGGCGCGTCGAGACGGCGCCGAGGGTGGCGTCGGTCTCGGCGACCATACGCGTGCGGTCACTGCCTCCGGAGCGCAACCGCACCTTGCGCGCCAGCGCTACATGGTGCTCCTCACGCTCCTTCATCTGCGCCACCAGCGTGGAGGCTACGAAGATTGACGAGTACGAACCCACGAGGATGCCGATCAGCAGCGCCAGCGCAAACTCCTGGAGGGTCAGCGCACCGAGGAAGAACGAGCCCACGACCAGCATCGAGAGCACTGGCAGGACCGAGGTGATAGAGGTGTTGATCGAGCGCATCAACACCTGGTTGAGGGCCAGGTTCATCATCTCGGTGTAGGTGTAGCGCTCGGTCGGCCCCAGCCTGCGCCCGATCTCGCGGACCTTGTCGTAGACGACGATCGTGTCATACAGCGAGTAGCCCATGATCGTCAGGAAGGCGATGACGGTCGCCGGGGTGACCTCGAACTGGAACAGCGAATAGAGGCCGACCGAGATGATGATGTCGTGGGCTACCGCGATCAGCGCACCAACCGACATCCTCCACTCGAGTCGGACCGCGATGTAGATCGCGATGATGACGAAGAACCAGATGAGGGCGTTTCGGGCCTTGCTCGTTATCTGGTCACCCCACGACGGACCCACGGTAGTCACGGAGACCTCACCGACTGTCGTGCCTGCCAAGTCCGCCAGCGCCCGTGTGACTGCCGCGGTGCCGCCCGCATCGTCGATGTCCGCTCGGACCCGGATGCTATCGGTGCCTACCGTCTGGATCTTGCCCGCTGCCGCGCCGGTCCCGGCGAGTGCATCGCGGGTCTCCGCGACCGAGGTCTGCGGCGCCGTCACTTCCCAGGAAGTTCCCCCCTCGAACTCGATCCCCAGATTCAACCCGCGAAACACCAGGGAACCGAGGCTCACCAGCACCAGAGCGGCCGAGACGATCAGGGCCTTCTGCCAGATTGCGGGGAAGTCGAACTGCTGAGACCCCCGATACATGCGCCGCAGCAGGTTCATGAGCCCACCTGCGAAGTCTGGGGCCCGACCGCCGGAATGCCGTATCGTCTCGGGTGGTCGTTCATCGACTCCCGACGAGCCATGCGCCGAATGACCGGGCCCATGAAGAAGTAGGTCGCTACCAGGTCGAGCACGGTTGCCAATCCCAGGAACAGGGCGAAGCCCTTAACCTGGCCGACGGTCAGGAAGTAGAGCACCAGCGCGGCGATCAGGCTGGCCACATCGGCCTTGACGATCGTCGAGAAGGCGATCGGGAAGGCCCGCTCCACCGCCGAGCGAACCGTGCGGCCAGCGCGGACATCTTCTTTGAGGTGCTCGAAGTAGACCACGTTCGAATCGACCGAGACGCCGATCGACACGATCAGGCCGGCGGCGCCCAACTGGCGCCGCTCCAAAGCCCCCGACCCCCAGACCGACGCGTCCAGCCCGGGGCCGCCCGCCAGCGTCAAGGCCAGCCCCTGCGACTCGCCGAGCCAGGAGATGATGGTCCACAGCAGCGCCCCCGACACTGCCAGGCTGGCGACGGCGACGACACCGAGCAGCCGGTAGTAGGCGAGCAGGTACAGCGACACCAGCGACAGGCCGATGATCCCGGCGACTATCCCGGCGTCGAGGGCATCCTCGCCCAGCGTCGACGAGACGATCCGGCTCTCTTGGGGGGTGAGTTCCACCGGCAGCGAACCGAACCGCAGGACCAAGGCGAGGTCCTTGGCCTCCTGCTCGGTCATGGCGCCCCCGGAGATCACAACCTGGCCACGGTCGAAACTGGCGATGCCCACCGTCGGCGCGCTCTCGACGACCCCGTCGATCTCCACGGCGACCCGGCCCACGAACGCCCCCGAATCGCGGGAAACACCGGTCGGCGGGCAGACCGCGGTGCCTGCGGCGCACTGTGCGGCGAGGGCGTTGAAGTCGTCGATTCCCGGCGACCCAGACCGGAAGAAGATGTTGACGACCCATTCGACCACCTGCAGTCGCGCCGCAGCGGTGTCGAGGACCTCACCGGTCAGGCGGGCGCCGGGGCTTCGCTCCTGGTCGACGAGCAGGGGCGCGGGACCGAGCAGGTAGCGGACACCCAGTCCGAATCGGTCGACCGCCACCATGCATTCGTCGGCGTCAGCGTCGGGGGTCGGATCTTGGTACAACCCGGCCGCCGCCTCGGGATCGTCGGCAAGCTCCGGTGCACACAAGGCGATGCTCTCGGGCGCAAAAGCAACATCAGCGGCTACTTCCTGGTACAGCGGACGGAACCGGAGCTCCGCGGTCTGGCCCACGAGCTCAATGGCGCGCTGCGGATCGTCAACACCGGGGATCTGCACCAGGATCGTGGATCCCTGGCGGCTGATCTCCGGCTCGCGCACACCCAGACCGTCGACCCGGTTGCGAATGACCTCGATCGCCTGGTCGAGCACCTCTGTGGTGACCGCTGAGCCGTCCTCGTTGGGTTCGGGTTCGAGCACCACCGAGACACCGCCCTGCAGGTCGAGCCCCAACAGCGGTTCGTTGCTGGACGCGACCGTGTAGACGACGCCCGCAACGGCGACGACCACGATGACGGTCACGAAAGTGATTTGGCGACGCATCGAGGGGATCAGCCCGCACCGTCGCCGTCGGTGTCAGCAGTGTCGTCCGCCTGGTCGTCAGGCTGGGAGACCACCTGGACTATCGAAGACTTCTGTACCTTCAACTCGACCTCGGGTGCCACTTCCAGCCAGATGACACTGTCTTCGACCTCTGCCACCGCACCGAAGATGCCCGCGTTGGTGAGGACCTCGTCGCCCTCCTTCAGGGAGCTGAGCAGGAGACGATGAGCCTTCATCTTGCGCCGCTGCGGGGCGATCATGAAGAAGTAGAGAAAACCTACGATGAGGATGGGAAAGAAAAGTGATTCCATGCGTGCATCCGTATCAAAGAGCGAACTCGGGCAAGGCTATCGTCCCCAAACGTCATGAACGCGACCCCGGAACATCTCAAATTCCTGAGCCTTGACCGCGTCGCACAGCTGCTCCATGAACCGGAACAGCCAGGCGAGGTTGTGAAGCGTCAGAATCCGCGGTGCGGTGGGTTCCTTGGCCAACAGCAGGTGCCTCAGGTAGCCGCGCGACCAGCGGTTGGCCGGACTCCCCGGCCAGCAGACATCGAGCGGTTGATCGCTGTTTGAGAACTCCGCTCGGCGCAGGTTGAACTTGCCCTCATCGGTCAGGACCGTGCCGTGGCGGGCGAGGCGTGTGGGCAGGACGCAGTCGAACATGTCGACTCCCCGCGCCACGGACTCGACTATCCCGACAGGGTCGCCGAGCCCCATGAAATACCGCGGCTGATCGCTAGGCAGCAGCCCGATACAGGCGTCGAGGCCGTCGAGCATCTGCTGACGGTCCTCCCCTACTGACAGGCCGCCCACGGCGTAGCCGTCGAAGTCGAGAGCCACGGTCCGCTCGGCGGACTCGACGCGCAGCGCCTCGTCGGTTCCACCCTGGACTATCCCGAACTGACTCTGCCGTTGCGCGGCGAACGGGTGCTCCTCAAAGGCCCGGCGTCCCCGGCGGGCCCACAGCGCCGTGCGGTCCACCGCGCAGCGCAGGACCTGATGCTGCGCAACCGCTGAGGGGCAGACATCGAGCACCATCTGGATGTCCGCGCCGATCAGAGCCTGCACATCGACGGCCTTCTGCGGCGTCAGCCGGTGCGTCGACCCGTCGTACACCGATCTGAAAGTGGCGCCCTCGTCGTCGATCTGCGGCTTCAACGAGAAGACCTGGAATCCGCCGGAGTCGGTCAGCACATGGCCGTGGAAGTCGGCGAAACGGTGGATTCCCCCCAGGCCGGCTATGACCTCCGGTCCTGGCCGAAGCATCAGATGGTAGGTGTTGGCCAGAACAACCTGTGCCCCGAGGGCATCGAGGTCGTCGGCTGCCAGGTGGCGCACCGCGCCGCGGGTTCCGACCGGCATGAACCGCGGTGTGCTGAACTGTCCGCGGGCCGTTGTGACCACACCGGTTCGGGCCGCTTTGTCGCGCCCAGTCTCAACAAACGTCGCCTTCACAGCGCCAGACTACGCGAAGCACGCGTGCAACCCCTGCCCGCCGTCTCGGTCCAAAGAGCGTGCGCGGATCGAACCTGTCCGCAGAGCGCGAGGTCCTACCCAACGGCCGGTCAAAAGAGCGTGCGCGGATCGAACATCGTCGGTGCGCGAGGTCTTACCCAACAGACGGTCCAAAGAGCGTGCGCGGATCGAACATCGTCGGTGCGCGGAGCCCTGTTGTCTTTCGCTCATGTTCGCTGCGCTCAAGGGCCGCTCGGGCCACGGCTTCGTTCGGTCGCGTCCGTGTGCGAGGTCAATTTGCGCGGCCTCTATACTTGGCCGGTGATTCTTGTCCGCCCGCGGTCCAGCGATACCGGCAGAGCCACTGGGAAGTTCATCGCCCCCGCTGTGGCACTGCTGGTCGCCAGCAGTCTCGGACTGTCCGCTACGCCCGTGCGCGCTGGACACGCGGCCTCGTCGGCTGAGGCGGCAGCGGCCACGAAACTGTCACCCGACCAGTTCGTCGAGATCTTCGACAACGCCGAGTTGCCCGGTCTCGGTGACATCGGCCCGGCCCCGTCCATAACCGGAGACGCTGGGTTGGACGCGCGGATCAGGGCTGTCGGTGAGCAGCGGGGCTACACGCGCCGCCCGCTGCCGAACCGGCCGCTGGCCCCGTTCGAAGGCTGGATGCTGCAGCCGGAAGCCGCGGAAGCTTGGCGGTCGCTTCGAGCCGCAGCACGCGAGGCCGGTCTCGCCGTCAGGATCGTTTCGGCTTATCGCGGCGAGGCCCACCAAGCCACCCTCTACCGGCGAAAGGCTGGAGGCACCTCCGATGCTGCCATCAACCGAGCACTGCAAGTGGTGGCCGTGCCGGGATACTCGAAACACCACACCGGTTACGCGATCGACCTCGCGGCCGCCCGCGGCGACCACAATGCCTTTGGCAACACTCCCACGTATCGGTGGCTGGCCGCTGACAATTTCGCCAATGCCAAGGCCCACGGTTGGATCCCCAGCTACCCTGCGGGCAGCAGACCGGCCGGGCCGAACCCTGAACCCTGGGAGTTCGTCTGGGTCGGGCACGAAAACATCGTCTGTGGAGGCTTCGTACCCACGCCGGAACACCCGTTCTGTGACACCTTCGGCTCTGCTTTCGAGGCGGATGCCAGTTGGTTGGCCGCACAGGGGATCACGACCGGTTGCGGGCCGAACCGTTTCTGCGTGAACGGGGATACGACACGTGCTCAAGCCGCGACTCTGCTGTGGCGCTACGCGGGGCGTCCGGCACCCGGCGCGGACACCCCTTTCGTGGACGTGCCTCAAGACTCGTACTACTCCCAGGCGGTGTCGTGGATGTATTTCGAGGGTCTGACGACCGGAACCTCAGCGACCAGTTTCGATCCCCACCGGCTGGTCTCCCGGGCAGAATTCGTGACCTTCCTTTGGCGCCTGGCGTCGCGTCCCGAGCCCGGCACACGGCACCCGCGGTTTGCCGATGTTGCCGCCTCAAGCTTCGCCGCGAAGGCAGTCAACTGGGCAGCGGAGACCGGTATCGCAACCCCCGCGGCCGACCGCTCCGGCGCTCCGCCAGCGGGTGGCTCGGCACCCCGGTTCGAGGCTACCGCAGCGACCACCCGCGGTCAGGCGGCGGGGTTCATACGCCGTCTCGCCGATCATCGAGAGCATCTTGTCTTTCAGCCCAGCGAGTAGGGCGGGTCGTCTTGATGTCCGCAGTCGTGGTCCAAGTGGTCGGCGACCAACACGTATATTAGACAGGCGGCCAATCCCAGCCATTTCACTGACCTGATGTAGCTCTTGCCGTTGCTGTTCGACAACGCTAGGGCGAACCAGTCTCCGTCGGGCAGGACGACCAGGCCACCGTCAATGATCAGCGGGGAGTTGTTGGCGCGGTGCCCGGGCGGAAGCCATCCGGTCTTGTGAAGCGCCGTCTCAGCGACCGCGGACGGAAGTCTGTCAACGAGGGCGCCGTCGAATGGGGACAGTTGACGGGGAGTCTGTCTCAACCACCCCATCAGCCGTTCGGTTTCTGCTGGTTCCAGCAACTGGCGCCGGTGCAAGCGCTCATAGAACCGGGCTAGATCGCCCACGGTGGTGCGGTTTCCCGAGACGAGGCTCGAGACGCGCCTGGTGCCGAAACTCCAGACCGCGAGGTCGGTGTCTTCGAGGCCGGCAACATCGTGGACCCACCTGTTTACGTTGTCGATGCCTCCCGCCAAGTCGATCATCTCTCCAGCAGCATGGTTGCTCGACGACACGATCGCCGCGGGTGCCGACGGCTCCACTGCTGCCAGGCCGGCAGCGTCGATGGCCGCTGCTGTCCACAAGGGCTTGACCGCGCTGGCCGAAGAGGTGCGCTCGTCGGTGCCGACCCCGTGGACGGACCCGTCGGACAGGATCACCGCGATCCTGACTTGAGCCGCGTCGTCCCAAACGTGGGCAATCTGTTCGAGCCTGCTCAGCTCGGCGTTCAGACCGCAGGGTCCAAGATCAGCGGTCGAACCGTTCTCGGCACTCAGACATGTCGCTGGATCGGTGCCGAGGCTCGCGGCTTCTTCGCCTCGCTCCGACTCAGCGGTCGTCGGCGGCACCGTAGCCAACGTCGACGTAACCGGAACAGTCGACGGAACCGGCACCGAAGGCTCAACCAACGTTGACGTAACCGGCACAGTCGACGGAACCGGCACCAACGGCTCAGGCTCAACCAACGTCGACGGAGCGGCTGCCGAGGTCGACGGAACCGGCACCAACGGCTCAACCAACGTCGACGGAACCGGCACAGTCGACGGAACCGGCACCAACGGCTCAACCAACGTCGACGGAACCGGCACAGTCGACGGAACCGGCACCAACGGCTCAACCAACGTTGACGGCGCGGCTGCAGAGGTTGACGGAACCGCTCCATCGGCGCGTGCGGCTGGTCGAACGCTGTCGTCGCTGCCGCCCCCGCAACCGCCCAGCAGCGTCACCGCGACGGCCAGCAGCATCACCGCAGACAGCTGCGCACCGCGGCACCACGACGGTCGTGTCCGAGCTTTCAGTTCGGGCCCGGCCCGACCGACGGACACCCTCGACAAGCTGCACCGCGCAACAGCCGAACTCCGCACCGGACTCCCTTCGCGTCGGTTGATCCGATTGTAGTTGCGGCGCACGTTGGAGAGTGCATCACGATAACCCGAAGCGTCGCCTACTAGGTTGGTGCCGGTGTCCAGTTCTCCTCCGGCTTCGACGGTCCGCACCGGGCGGATCGGGTTGCTCGTGACATTGGCTTTGTCGCTGGGAATGGTTTCGTCGGCGCAGGCTGGACCGGTGGCAGGGTACGGCGACGTGCCCGAAGGCCCCGTGGCAGCCGCCGAGGGGACAGTCGAGCGGTGGGGACCGGTGGCGGGGTACGGCGACGTGCCCGAAGGCAGGTGGTACACCGACGCGGTGCAGTGGTCTGCAGACAACGGAATCGGAGCAGTCGACGGGGCCTGTTTCAGACCCGACAAGGTGGTGTCGCGCGGTGAGGCCGCGCTGTGGATCTACAACATGGCGAGGCGGCCCGCTGCGGGGCGTCCGCATTCGTTCAGCGACGTGACCGACCCGTCCCACAATGATGCGATCTCCTGGATGGCGGGCACCGGCATCACCACCGGCACAGCGCAGACCGCCTTCGCACCCGACGAACCGTTGACGCGTGCGCAGGCCGCAACGTTGCTGCATCGCTTGGCGGGTGAACCCTCCGCACGGCGGCACGGCTTCGCTGACGTTGTAAAGTCTTGGCAACAAGCCGCAGTGTCGTGGGCGGCCCGCAAAGGCATAACCGTCGGCACATCGCAGACCGCCTTCTCACCCGACGAACCGACGACTCGAGCACAGCTCGTCACGTTCCTGTACCGCTACAGCGGCAAGCCCGCGGTGACTGTCGACTCCGCGACCTCGGACTGCCCGGAGTCGCTGGTGCTGGGATTCGGTGGCGACCTGCAGCTGCTCGACTACCAGATTCCCTGGGGAATGCTGGACGCGATCACCGATACCCTCTCCGCCCCCGACCTCATGTTCGCGAATCTCGAGACCGTGGTGGGGACTCCGAGCGAAGTGGGCCCACCACCGATCAACAAGAGCTTCAACTTTCTGTCTCCCCCAGAGGCCATCGACCAGATAGTGGCTGCCGGGATCGATGTGGTCGGGATGGCCAACAACCACACTTGGGACTACGGACCCCGCGGGGCGGCCTCCACACGCCGGTTGGTCGACGACTCGGTGCTGGTCGGGACGGGCGCCGGGGCCACCCAGGAGGAGGCATACGCGCCGGTGTTCGTCGAAGTTGCCGGTCGGGTGATCGGGGTGGTGTCGCTCACAACCCTTCCCTGCGGCTGGAGCCAGTCCCCGACGGCGCAGCGGATCGGTGTGGCTTGGGCGTGTGACCGGTTCTGGCTGCACTCCCTGTATGCCATCGCCACCGCCGAGGCCCGTGCGGACCTGACCGTGGTGATGCTTCATTCCGGATGGGAGCTGACCGATTGCCCCACGGCCCGCCAGCGGGAGATCATCAACGTCTGGATCGAAGTCGGCGCCGACGTCGTCTCGATCTCGCACCCCCACCAACTGCAGGGAGTGGAGGTGATCGACGGCGCCGCGGTCTTGTGGTCCACCGGAAACCTGGCATTCCAGAACGGGGGGTTCCGCCGAGCCCGCTCCGCGGTATTCGAGATAACGATCAGCGAGTCGGTCGAACAGATACGTCTGATCCCGCACGTTCTTCCCGGCGGGGTGACGGGTCCAGCGAGCCCGGAGATCGCCCAGAAGGTCTTTGCAGAAGTGTCTGAGCGCACCGTCGGAGGCCGCATCGACAGCAACGGAATTCTCGTGCCAGACTCAGCCCCATCGATCTGCGACTACTAGCCGTCTGCAGTTGATCAGCGGCGTTCGCAGAGCATGGCGTCGCCGAGACTCAGGAACCGGTAACTACGTTCCCTGGGAAGATGTCAAGGCCGAGCTGGGCCTGTAGTCAAGCTGACGCCCACAGCACCACCGGTGCCCCACCTGCCAACCCCGCTGACCGCTCGGTAACACTGGACTCTACAAAATCTAGTCTATTAGCCATATTGTGGATGTTCTGTTAGTCTTTTGTGCATGAAATATTTGTCTCGGCACGCTGACGGTCGACTTCCGCGGTTGTTGGAAGTACACCCGGCCCTGTTGATCGAAGGAGTGAGGGGAGCAGGCAAGACGAGCACCGCATCACGACTGGCTGCCGCAACCCTTCGCTTGGACCAACCACCCGACGCCGAGATGGTGGCCAATGATCCCGAAGCAGCATGTGCATCACTGCCAGGTCCGCTGCTCATCGACGAATGGCAACGAGTTCCCACGGTGTGGGACGCCGTCCGACGAATGATCGACGAGGACCGCTCGCCGGGCCGCTTCATCTTGAGCGGATCGTCACGCGCCGCGGTCACAGCGGACATCCATACCGGCGCCGGGCGTATCCTGCCCGTCCAGCTGAGACCGATGACCTTGAGCGAGCGACAGGGAGTTGCCCCGATCGTGTCGCTCAAGGATCTCGCTGATCAAGGGATCGAAGCAGTGCGTGGTGCCCGCTCAGCGTTCTCAACTGCTGAACAGCTCGCAGCGACGGTGGAGTCAGGACTGCCCGGGTATCTCGGCATGGAGCAGCCCGATCATCAAGAGGCCCTTCGTTCCTACCTGGACCTTGCGGTCTCGCGAGACCTTGCCGAGACCACCTCCACCCCGCGCAACACAAGCAAGCTCCGACGTTACGTCCGTGCCTACGGCGCTGTGATCGGCACAAGCACCGAACACGCCGCTATCCACCGGGCCGCAAGCGTGTCCAAGGCCACCGGCGAGACCTACCACGACGTACTGAGCCGGTTAGGTCTGATCGAGGAACTTCCAGGATGGTCCAACAACCGTCTGAAACGCCTGGCCAAACGACCTAAACGCCATCTGATCGATCCCGCGCTCGCCTCAGCAGACCACTACGACACCGTCGATTCACTGAGCCGGCGACGCCCTCGCCTCGGCGAACTCTTCGAGAGTCTCGTCGTCTGCCAACTCCGAGCCACAGCCGAAGCGCTCGGGCTGGGATGGCGATTCTCACACTTGCGAACCGCGGGTGGCGACCAGGAGATCGACCTGGTCGCGGACCTGCCCGACGGGAGTGTCATCGCGTTCGAGGTCAAGCTCTCACGAACGGTGGGAATCACCGATGCCCGCCACCTGACATCGTTGCGAGACCGGCTCGGCCACACCTTCAGGGCCGGACTCGTAGTCCACCCGTCCACCACGGCCTTCCGACTCGGCGACCGCATCGCCGCAGCCCCCCTAGGCACCCTGGTCTGACCAACAACCCGGATTGAGCCGGCGGCCGAGCGTTGGGGCACTGGGGCGCTGGGGCGCACACGATGTATCGGCGAATCAGTGCCGATGGACGCTCAACGTTGGGCGGTCGGTCTGGGTGGCTTCAAGGATGCAGGATCGGTGACACTGCTCGTGGTTCCGCTCGTAGCAGAGGAGCGCGATCCGTGGAGTGCTCGCGAGATCGACCGTCTGGTGGTTGTTTCACTCGGGAGCCGCCAGTCAGATTTCCGATCAGATTCGCGGTCTGTGCGATTTCGGTAATCAATACCGTGCAAAACCGGTAACCACTACCGAAATTCACATACGCTGTCGACGTGGAGCGCTATATACCCAGGCTGGTCGACGAACTGCTCGCGCAGTACCTCAAGGAACTGCCGGCGGTAATGCTGATCGGGCCGCGCGCCAGTGGCAAAACAACCACCGCCGCCAAGCACGCACAGAGCATCGCACGACTCGATTCCGATCACTCCGCCGCGTTTGCTGCCAGCCCGGACGCAGCCCTGAGCGGCCGAGCCGAACCCGTCCTGCTCGACGAGTGGCAGGGAGTCCCCGAGGTACTGGGCGCGGTGAAACGAGCTGTCGATGCGGACCGTCGGCCGGGACGCTATCTCATCACAGGGTCGGCAAGAACCGCCACCGTCGATCACTATTGGCCAGGAACTGGCAGGATCGTGATTCTGCGCATGTATCCCCTGACGGTCGCCGAACAGCTCCAACAACCTGTGCGGCCGTTCATCGACCGGGTGGTCGATGGCGACCTTGTGTCCGCTGCCGCGGCACCCGCCCTGGACCTGCGCGACTACCTCCAACTCGCCATGCGGGGCGGGTTTCCCGAACCTGCGCTGGAACTGGGAGAAACAACCGGGCGCGCCTGGCTCGAAAGTTACGCCGAGCAGGTAGCCATGCGCGACGCTAGGTCCTATGGCGGAGCACCCGACTATGTCCGGCTGCTCCGGTACCTCGAAGCGTACGCGATCAACTCCAGTTGCACGGTTCACCAGCAGACGCTCTATGACGCGGCGGGTGTCAACCGCAAGACAGCCCTTGCTTACGAAGCCCTGCTGCGTGACCTGCAGGTTGTTGACGAGTTGCCCGCTTGGTCGACCAACCGACTGAAACGCCTCAGCCGAACCCCCAAGCGATACGTGATCGACTCCGGTCTGCTCGCGGGAATTCTCCGGGTGGGAACAGACGACGTGTTGGGGTCGGGCACCCTCCTCGGCAACGTGATCGACACGTTTGTCGTCGCCCAGTTGCGAGCTGAGACACTCACAGCAAGAACGCGGTACCGGCTCTCGCACCTGCGCGACTCGAACGGTCGCCGCGAGGTTGACGTGATCGCCGAACTCGGCGGCGGGCGGACAGTCGGTATTGAGATCAAGTCCGCGTCCCGTGTGAGCCAATCCGACGCACGCCATCTGTTGTGGCTGCGCGACTCGATGGGCGACCGGTTCGCGGCTGGAGTGGTGCTGCATACGGGACCTGACACCTTCGAACTCGCGGACAGGATCACCGCCGCGCCGATCTCCGCGCTCTGGGCCCACAGCGGCCAGCCAGAAACGTAAATCGCACGACCCAAAACCCACCCGAGGTTTACGTTTACAGGCCCACTGCCTTGTAAATCGGCAGTGGGAATGACGATTTACAAGAGACAGGGTAAGGTGTGGGGTAAGGTGTGGGCATGATTGAGCTCGCGGTCGAAGCCAAGTCCGGCGCGACACTCCACACATCCTGGATCTCCCGCTTGAAACTCATCAGGCGAGACATTCCCGACGTCTCGGCGGCTGCACTCGTGTACGGCGGCTCGCAACGCCAGCACCGCACCACGGCGGAGGTCGTCCCGCTCGGCCAGTTCGCCGAGTTCCTGACCACCCTGGACCCGCCGTCACCCGGTCTCCCGCCTGGCCCCGTCGCCAGCTAGCCCTTCCCGGCAGCATTCGAACGACCCGAAACGCGCCTGATGCTCGCGGGCTCTTGTGGTTGTTTCACTCGGGAGCCGCCAATCAGATTTCCGAGCAGATTCGCGGTCTGTGCGATTTCGGTAATCAATACCGTGCAAAACCGGTAATCACTACCGAAAATCGCATCTTCGCCCAACCGCTTCCGACGCATCGCCGACCCTCAACCGCGAAGAGCCACCAAGCCTGCGCCACACCACTAGCGTGTAGACGGCACGTAGGTCGGGGATGGAATCTATGAGCGAGACAGCGATCAACAATCATGCGGGGTTCATCTGGTCGGTCGCGGACAAGCTGAGGGGCGTGTACAAGCCGTCGGAGTATGGACGGGTGATCCTGCCGTTGACGGTGCTGCGGCGGCTGGACTGCGTGTTGGAGGCGACCAAGGATGCGGTTCTCGAGACGATGGCGAAGTTGCCGTCGACGCTGGAGAACCGTGAGCCGGTCTTGCAGAAGGTGGCTGGTCAGCCGTTCGTCAACACGTCGAGGCATACGTTCGGCACACTGCTGGGCGATTCCAGCAACGTGGCGGGGAACTTGCGTAACTACATCGCCGGGTTCTCCGAGTCGGCGCGTGACATCGTCGACAAGTTCAACTTCGACGTGCAGATCGACCGGCTCGACGAGCACAACCTGTTGTACCTGGTGGTGTCGATGTTCGTTGATATCGACTTGAGTCCCGAGACGGTGTCGGATCTGGAGATGGGTTATCTCTACGAGGAGCTGATCCGCAAGTTCTCTGAACTGTCGAACGAAACGGCGGGTGAGCATTTCACGCCTCGTGAGGTGATCCGGCTGATGGTGAACCTGCTGTTCATCGACGACGACGAGTTGTTGACGAGGCCGGGTGTGGTCAAGACGCTGCTTGATCCGGCGTGTGGAACCGGCGGGATGCTCTCGGTCGCTGAGGATCATCTGCGCCGGCTCAACCCGCAGGCTCGTTTGAAGGTGTTCGGCCAGGAGTTGAACGCCGAGACATACGCCACTTGCCGCGCCGACATGCTGATCAAAGGCCAGGAGGCTTCCAACATCCGTTTCGGCAACAGCTTCGACAACGACCAGCACGACGGTGCGCGATTCGATTATCTGCTGGCCAACCCTCCCTTCGGCGTCGAGTGGAAGATGGTGGCCGAAGCGGTGAAAGACGAGCACCGATCCTCGGGGTTCGCTGGTCGTTTTGGGGTTGGGCTGCCTCGCATCAACGACGGCAGTTTCCTGTTCCTGCAGCACATGATCTCAAAGATGAAACCCGCCAGCGACGGTGGCGCCCGCTTGGCGATCGTGTTCAACGGGTCACCGCTGTTCACCGGGGGTGCGGGCTCGGGCGAGTCGGAGATCCGACGTTGGATCATTGAGAGCGACATGCTCGAAGCGGTCGTTGCGCTGCCCGACCAGCTCTTCTACAACACCGGGATATCCACCTACTTCTGGGTGGTCACCAACCGCAAGACGGCGCGCCGTCGGGGCAAGATCCAGTTGGTCGACGCCCGCGACATCTTCACCAAGACCCGCAAGTCCCTCGGCCAGAAACGCAAGGAACTCTCGGTCGCTCA
Source organism: Acidimicrobiia bacterium (assembly GCA_024421085.1). Lineage (GTDB taxonomy): Bacteria > Actinomycetota > Acidimicrobiia > Acidimicrobiales > Aldehydirespiratoraceae > VXYK01. Next base: position 2,083 of record JAHQYN010000069.1, on the reverse strand, counting down.
GATCGATGAGATCGCGCGATTGTACGGTGCCTTCGAGGAGGGTCCGCTCGTCAAGATCTTCCCCAACGAAGCGTTCGGGTTCCTGCGCATCACCGTCGAACGGCCTCAGCAGCTGCGTTGGGAAATCACCGACGACACGTTGCTGGCAGTCGAGTCGCTCAAGGCTGTCGGCAAACTGGATGCTTCGTTGCGCGACGCTCTGCTCGACGCGTTGCGGGAGCGGCTGGGCAACTCGTTCGCCACCGAGAAGCTCGCCAAGGCCGTGATGTCAGAGGTACTCGACTCCGCGGGGATCGACAAGACGACTGCCCTCGTGAAAGCCGTTGTCGAAGCGATCGCAGTGCGTGACCCCGAAGCCCCGATCGTCACCGACCGCTCCGGCAACCCCAAGCCCGACCCCAACCTGCGCGACTACGAAAACATCCCACTCCCCCCCATGCACGTGACCTTCGAGCACGACCCTACCGCACGGCTCAAGACCATCGAGTACCGGACAGCCATCGCCGATTACATGGAACACGAGGTACTCCCCTACCTCCCCGATGCCTGGCACGACCCCACCAAAACCAAGATCGGCTACGAAATCCCCCTAACCCGCCATTTCTACACCTACACCCCACCCCGCCCCCTAAACCAAATCAACGCCGAAATCAAAACCCTAGAAACCGAAATCCAAACCCTCCTCACCGAGGTCTCCGAGTGATCTCGGTACTTGATTCAGTCATCACTCCTCCCGAGTGGCGACCTGTGCCCTTCGGCAGGTTGGTAGAACGAAGGAAAGAAGCGTGCAGGCCGGATCTGCCTCCGCTGTCCGTATTCCTAGACGAGGGAGTGGTCCCACGCGCATCTCGCCAAGACAACTTCAATCGCCTCGGTTCCGATTTGGCCAAGTATCTCGTCGTGCATCCAGGAGACATAGTCTTCAACAAACTCCGAACCTGGCAAGGCGGGCTCGGTACTAGCCGGTACGAAGGAATCGTCAGCCCAGCGTACTTTGTCTGCCGCCCAGTACGAGGGGTCGTACCAAAGTTCCTCCACTACTTGCTCCGTTCTACTACCTACCTCGCTGAGTTGACTCGCATTTCCAAGTTCATGCCACCATCTCAGTTCGACATCTCGTGGGATGACCTTCGTCTCGTTCCGATCTTGATCCCGGAAGTCCGTACACAGCGGGCGATTGCTGACTACCTCGACACCGAAACCGCCCGCATCGACACCCTCATCTCCAAGAAACGCCACCTCATCGACCTCCTCGCAGAGCGCCGCACAGCACTGATCACCCAGACCGTAACCCGCGGCCTCAACCCCTCCCCCCGCCTCCGCCCCTCCAACATCGACTGGCGAAGCGACCTCCCACCCCGTCACCGAGATCAACGCCGCAATCAAAGCCCCAGAACCCGAAATCCAAGCCCTCCTTGCCGAGGTCTCCGAGTGACGACGCGTTTGAAGCGGATTGCGACCTTGCAGAGCGAGTGCAGTTCAAACGACATACGCCCATATGTTGCGCTTGAACACTTAGAAAGCTGGACCGGCAAGCTTATTGAAGGTACCGAGTTACCGATGAGGATGCCCGCATCAACTGGGATGGCGACCGCCGAGCCAGGCGATGTCCTGTTTGGAAAGCTAAGGCCCTACCTCGCCAAATCCTGGGTGGTGAATCAACCTGTGCTTGCTTCGACCGAGTTGGTTTGCATGCGTCCACACTCACACCTCGACGCACGTTGGCTTGGGTACCTAGCCTCGTCTGTTCCCTTCGTTGAGTGGACCTCCGCAACATCGGACGGAGCAAAAATGCCGAGGACCAACTGGGAGAAAATGGGCCTCTACGAGTTATCCCTACCTTCAATCGCGGAGCAACGGGAAATTGCTGACTACCTTGACGCCGAAACGACCCGCGTCGACGCTCTGTCCTCACGTGTAGAGGCGGTCATCAAGCTCTTGGAGGAGTACCGGACCGCACTGATCACCGCAGCCGTGACCGGCCAAGTCTCCGTAGAAGCGTAAGTCCTCAGTTCGCCGCACCGCCTCCCACGAGTCAACCTGAACGGACCGGGCATCATCAACGGTGGTTGCGACAAGTCGG
>JAHQYN010000227.1 GCA_024421085.1 Acidimicrobiia bacterium | reverse complement strand
CGCACCCGCCGAACGTTGCCTTCCTTCCAAGTCTCAACAAGCCCCGCCTGTTCTGCGCGGCGCACTTCGCGGATCACCGTGGGCATGCTCGCCTTCGAGTGTTCCATGAGCGCAGTCAGGCTATGCCCGCTCTCGGGGTCAGCGAACACACGCGCCAAGATTCGGCCCTGGGCATCGGAACGCAAAACCGGATTGAGAGTCGGCACCGGTACTTTCATAAAACGTTATATTAGCATCCGTTTGATGAAAGTTGGCGACGAAGCACTGGATGGTCATCGGAGTCCGTCGGCGTCGAGTACATCCCATAGGGCGTCCTTGTCGGCAATGTCAACCAGCATGCGCCCGCCGCCGAACGTGGGTAGGGGCGCGCCGTGGACGACTAGGCCGTCGCGGGCGATCTCTGTCCAGAGGGGGCCTCCACTCGTCAAATTCTCAATGGCGCTCGCCAACCCGATCTCGATAACTTCAACGGTGTTGCCGCTGATCAATTTTGCGTCTCGACGCCACTGCGCGACCCCGGCGGCCCATATCTCATCGTCGCTGTCAACCTCGTCGGGGCGCACCATGACCACATCAATGTCGCTGTCGCGGTCTGCGGAACGACGGGCGAACGACCCGAAGACGATCACGCACACTGGGGGAAGCGGCATCTGTGCGGCCGCCTCGCCGATTCGGGCCAGCACTGTGTCGTGTAGCGAAGCGAGGGAGACCACGACCTGGGCAGCCGCGTTCTCTCGGTTCAAGCGAAACAGCAGCGAGGGCGGTACCTCGCGTCGTTCAACCAAGCCCAACTCCACCAGGACCGGCATCACCCGCGACGCTTGCGCGGTGCTCACGTCGGCGAGCTGCGCCACGGTTCGTAAGTTGAGCTCGGCGGTGGTCTCGGCGAGCACCGCGAGCACGCGGCCCTGCACACCGGGAATGACAGCACGGACTGGATGGACGAAATCCACCCACACACTCTACGGGCAAGCGACAAAAATGCAATAAGTGTTACATTTCTGATACAGCGCGGCGTCGGTGCGTGCCGTTACGGCCAATGGGAACCAGGCGACGGGGACGGATTGGTATCGACCCATGCATCGAGTCGACGCGCGAGCCCCGGTCCCAACGCGCTGCCCGAGGGCAGGTCGCTCTTGCGAACGAAGGCAACGAGTCCATGAGGAGCGTCGCGCTCCAAGTTCTGGGCCGCAAGGGATGCGTAGTCGGCGAAGTTCTCCGTCACGATGACGCGACCCTCGCCGATGGCTGACTCCTAGAGATGCTCGTCGTCGGTGCCCGCCAACATTGAGCCGGCAACGCTGCGGGCATCGTGGCCCAGTCGCCGCAATTCGGCGGCAGCAGTTGGCGGGAACATCTCGTCGAGCAACCACTTCACGTCGAGAGCATTCGCTCGCGGCGTTCGGCGAACTCCCGCAGTTCCTCCGCGACTCTGATGTCAGTAGCGATGCGGTCGTCGATCTCATCGGGAAACACGGCGTAATAGTCGGCGGCGAACTCGATCAACTCGGGTGCAAGGCCCGTTTCCTCAGCGACGAGACCGACGGGCTGCCTGACGGTGCCCCGAGCGCGCTTGAGGTCACGAACGATCTCCCACACATCGGGTCCTTTCGCCAGTCCAGCGCGACGACCGGTCGGGCCGTCGCGGAACACGATGCCGGGAAAGCGCCGCATCCTGAGTCCTTCGTCAATCAGCGCGACGGCAAGCTTCGACGGCGCCGCTGAGACCCGCCGGCTCTCATTGTTCAACCGCTCGCGCACATCATCTGGCAACCGTAACGATGTCGGACGGCTCATCGCTCCTCCTTTGAACGCTTCACACTACAGCGTAGCGCGCTAGCATACAACACCACTAACCTCTCGTTCAGGCCAGGACCGGGGTCAGTTCACTGGATTCCTGGGTCTCGAACTCGAGGTAGTCGAAGAGGCTGGCTTCGTTGAACGGGTCGGTGTCGTCGTACAGGCCGGCCTCGTCGAACAGGATGCGGTCTTCGTAGTCGTCGAACCAGAGGGCTTCGGGGTTTCGGCCCACGATGCACACCTTGCCCCGGTCGGGGGCGTCGGCGACGCTGCGCAGGAGCTTGAAAATGACGACCCCGTTCTCCGCTCCCGCAAAGCCCGGGACCGCGCTGTCGGTGACGGCGCACACCTCGGTCTTGCCCCGGTAGTGCGAGAGCGCCAGGCGGGCGTGGGCCTCCACGCCCGACAGCCCCTTCTGCGACTCGTTGACGATCCGCCAGGCTTCTTCGACAGGCACGTTGAACGCCTTGTAGGCGACGATGTCTCGTCCGCCGAAGAAGTAGTGGTTCTCGACGCCGACCCGTTTCA
>JAHQYN010000068.1 GCA_024421085.1 Acidimicrobiia bacterium | reverse complement strand
CGGCAACCCTGCACCAACTCGAACAAGACGCCGGAGGCGTATTCGTTGACGTCTATGCGACCGAATCACAAGATCGCCGCATACCGGCGACGTTCACATGGGTGTCTGACTGCGAATCGCTTGCGCCTTATGTGGTTCTGGATCGCTGCGGTCCCAACGGAATCGTCGTTGAAACCGCCGCGGAACCCGCGTTCGCGTGGCTTAGCGCGAGCAGCACGCGAGCGCCCTTGAATGCGACCTTGGACCGTCGTCTTTTTGTCACCCTCGACGGTGACCGCGCCGAAGCAGTCCTTCGCTCATACGCGGTAAACAACTATCTCAGCCGCATCATCGTGACCAGCCGCAAGGAGCAGCGCCACGAATCCCGAGTTGTTCCCTGGCTGATCAGCGGCATGCAGATAGCGGCCGCCGGCGCGTTCGCGGCACTGCTGCTGTCGGTGATCACCCACGCCTCGCAATCCGCCGCAACCCGACTTCGCCTAGTCGGCATCGGCGCCGAGTTGCCGATGATACGCCGGCTCGCCGCAACCGAATCGTTCACTACGGTCGCCGTAGTCGGGTTCTTCGGCACGGCTGCGGGCACCGTCAGCGCAGTCGCCTACGCCCACGTAGACGGATCAGTTTCGCCGAACTATTGGCCCTCGTTGACCATCGCCGCAGCAACACTCACCGCCGCCGCACTGTCAGGATCAGCCTCGGCGATCTACGTCTCCCGAGTCTCGGCACAGTCAACGCTCAACGCCCCAGATTGAGAGTTCTTCGCGTTCGAAGACGGAGTGAGCGAAGCGCGGGTTCCCGTCATCAACAAGCGCCGGTGTACGCTGTGGCTACCAGCGCGCGATCTTTCCGAAGATATTTCCGAGATCTGTGAAACGCGAGCGCCTCAGGTGACAAGTACTTGGTGGAGCCACACGTTTGACGGTGTCGACAGCCATCTCACGCACATGATTCCGAACCATCCAAATTGACGAGAAAGGCGAAACGATGAATCGAATCACCCCTCTTATAGCCGTACTTGCGTTTGCAATAAACGCAGCAGCGACAGCCGCTGCTGCCACAGGCACAGATGACATTCTTACAGACTCTGGTCAGGCCAACGCGAACACAGGTCAAGCAGAAACCGTTTTCGTCGGCTTCGAGGCCGAACAATACGCGATCGATTTTGGTGTCACCACCGTCGAAGCCCTCAGAAGGCTCGACCGCATACCCGAGTTGAAGAAGATCATCCAGGAGGCCGTCGCAGCAGAATCAGGACGAGCCGCCGGCTGGGGAATCGTGCATGAACCGCGCTTCGGCGGCTGGGTTTACCTTGTCGGCGACACCGAGCCGACACAAGCGACAAAGGACCTGGTGGCCCGACACAGCGATCTCTACGCCGACACAGGAGCGACACATACGTTCGCCGAGCTCAAAGCAGCAATGTCGAACCGATCGAACTTTGAGGCCATTCCTGCTTCGATACGTGATCGTATCGCGTATCGAGAAATCGACGTTCGTTCCAACAGCATCGTCGTGGCGATCGACCGCGACCAGCCACCGGCACGGACCGACGAGACGATCCCGATCACAGAACGACCAATCGAGGCCATGGAATTCGAAGCTACGCACACGATGGATGAACTCTTGGCAGCCCTAGATAACAATGTGGATCGTGAAGCCATTCCTGTTTCAATGCGTGACCGTATTGCCTATACAGATATAGATGCACGCACAAACAGCATCGTCGTTGCTATCGACTCCGACATACCTCCTGTCCCTGTCGATGACACCGTTCCAGTCGTAGACCGCCCGATTGAGTCACTGGATCTGCCACAAGCAGCAGAAGCGCTCGAAGCCCTGCTCGAACAAGCGACCGGCCTACCATTCTCAGTTGTCCTAGGCTCCAGAGCTGCTCCCGGCGTCGGCTAGGGCGAGCACATGATTCAGCGGCGGATGCACAGCGCACGCTCCAACGGCGCACTGCACTTGATCCACCACTGCGTGGGTGCTTCTCTCGCCCGCATGGAGACCCACTGCGCCATCAAGCGGCTGCTGGCGGAGACCAACTCCTTCTCCCTCGTCTACGACGACCCGCCCCGACGGGAGAGCAGCATGTTCGTGCGCCGCCATGAATACCTGCCCCTCGACATCTCCTGGAACTAGCGGCGTTCAAGACTTGGATTACTTGGTGACAGGCACCCATTCACCAAGTAACCTGTTGTTCATGAGCAACGTACAGGAATATCTGGTGTCGTCTTCGGGTCAGATGTGTCTACCCGCCCCGGTTCGGCATCGCTGGAACCTCGATGACGGAGGACCAGTCGACATACTCGACCTCGGGTTCGGTGTACTAGCGGTACCGAAGGGCGAGGGACGCCGACTGCTAGCCGATCTCCTTGGGAGGGACGAGCATGCCGACTTCGTGCGCGGGTTGGCCGACGACCCTGATCTCGCCACCACATGAACCAGACGTCCCGGGCCCACACGCAAAGCGTTGCTCAGGACCAGGATGCCGCCACCAAGGTCCAGCAGGGTCTGCGCTCCCGGGTCGCACCGCGAGGCCGCTACTCTTGGCAAGCGGAGAGCCGTATCCAACTCACACCGTGGTGGCGCGCCACCGCACGGATCGGCATGACCTGCGCAGCCTGCGACGAGCCGATGGGCAATGCGGCGTGTCAACCTCCCGTCGAACTCGTCCGGGTTCAGGCACCGACGAGTGATCCGCAGTTTGGGCGGTTCGCGCCGAGAGCGTCGAGGTGTGCGGAATACACGACTAGCAGTTCGTCTTCGGCTAGGAACAGTGCGTCGATCAGACGGTAGTCGGGGTTGATGTCCTCGGGGACCATGTCGGAGCGATAGTTGTAGTGGGGATCGATCGTGTCGTATCGGATGTCAGGTGCGAGCGTTCCGATGTGCGCCAGCGACTCGCGGGGTGTTCGTCCCCACAGTTCGCGGCATATCGGCGAAGTGACGTTGTAGAGGTACCGCTCGCCGGGGAGGGCTTCGCGACCGTATTGGATGACGAGCCTGCCGTCGATTTCTTTGGGTAGGATGATCCGCTCGCTCCTGCCGGCCTCGTCGAAGACGACTGCCGCGGTGGTGGTTCCAGAGCTGATGACACTGCGAATTTCGTTGAGCAGTTCAGGGGGCGTGGGCACCGCCACGAATGCGATGTCGATGCCGAGTTCTTCTTTGAGTTCTTCTTCGGCTGCTCGGGGGTCTTCGAGCAGATCGATGATCTCCAAATGAATTTCGTTGGTCAGCCGGATGATCTTGAACGGGTGGGCGCTCACCGGCTGAGGACGAAGGTCAACGATCACAAAGCCAGCCAGCGCCAACACAACGATCGCGGCCAAACCGGTCGCGCAGACACGGAACCAACGTCGGGCGACGGGCCTCGTGTCGCTGGCTTCGATGCGGCGATAGGCCGCCGCTCTCAACTCCTCGCCGAGTTGTCGTTCGAAATCGCAGAGGTCTTGGCTCATGGTGTGTCCTCCTCGTGCAGCGGCGGGTCGAACTCGTCTCTCAGACGGCGCAGTCCCCTGAACACCAAGCTTCGCGCCGTCACAGGCTTGCAACCCAACCTCTCGGCGATTTCTCCGTATTCGAGTTGCTCGATGATTCGCAGCTGCACAGCTTCTCTGCTCCGAGCCGGCAACCGGCACAACGCCTCGGCCAGCCGGCCGGCGTCGAGTCCCGCGTCCGCAGCCTCGATTTCCTCCCAACCCGTGTCTGCAGTGGGAGGAGTCTGCACTTCGAGTCTCCGCCGCGCGTTCGAGGCGACTCGATTGCTGCGCCACAGCCTCTTGAGCTGATTGCGGGCGATCCCGTAAAGCCACTGACGCGGCAAACCCTTTGCCGGGTCGTACCGCCCGACACCCGACAGTGCCGCAGCGAACGTTTCGGCCATCAGGTCTGAAGCGATGTCGTGATCATGTGTCCGTGACCAGAAATAGGGGCTCTTCACGATCCGTTGCACGAGTTTCCGAAGAAATTTCCAAATTTGTGTAACACAAGCCTCTCAGCCAGCAAGTACTAGGTGGAAGCACACGTTTCGGCGGCCACCACGGGCATCCGACAAGTGCGCCTCCGTCCACCCGAAAACGAGAAAGGCAATCCAATGAGACGATCACCAACTCCAACAACGCTTCCGCGTAGGTTGCCCAGCCCAAAGATTCTACTGATTGCCATCGCCTCGGTCTCACTTCCTGTCCTGATCACGTCGGCGGCATTAGTAGCAGCTTCGGATCCACCCAGGCACTGATGTCTGAAATTGCCGTCGAACAGCTGGCTTCGCGACTGAGTCAACTTCCATCAGTGCAGCGGTCAAACACCGGGCCTGTCGGAAATGTGGATGCAGTAGATGGCGGATTCCCGACCGAGATGCGCTACCTCATGTCCACCCACCGGTTGAACGCAGATGAGGCTGCTGAGCAGATGCTGGCGCAGGACGCGGCAAGCGTTGCGAGCGAGTGGCTCGCTGAAGAGCTCGGCCACGACTCTCGCCTCGGAGGCATGTGGATTGACCACGATCAAGGAGGGCGTCTCGTGGTGGCGGTCACGGACATTGAACTGGGCAATCAAATCGTAGCGGCAACCTCCGATTTGATGACGATCGAGACCAAGGTGGTGTCAGCAACCGAAAGCGACCTTGAGGCAACCTTTGGTAGCGCAGTCAAATTGCTGGATCTCGTTGATACTGAAAGCCGTAAGGGATCTGGCGTGCCGTATTACACGGTAAGTGTCGAACTTCAAGATGGGCGAGTAATAATCGGTCAATCTTCGCTCGCACCCGATGAGTTTCGTCGCAAATCCAACGCTCTTGCTAACAATCCTCTAGTCATTGTCGAAGACTTGGGGCCTGTTGTCTTTGAACGCGGCGGCGATGCCTGCCCGACGAGCGGTTGCGGCAACGAGTTAGGAGCGATTTCCGCGCACGCCGACGGAAAACTCTGTTCAATCGGATTCACCGCCTCACATGACTATGGGGGGCTAGGTTACTCTGGGTACCTCCTGAGCGCAGGCCACTGCGCTGCTGACAACGGTGATCTTGTCCGTCATGGCAACAGTTCAGGACCAATAATGGGCGCCCAGTCCTGGGAACAGGACTCTGGGTCGGTTGATGCTTCGATCATCAACAATGTCGCTGGAACGATGACTCAGGACCAGGGTAATATCTGGCGATCTGACGATAGTTCATGGCCGATCTATGGCACCTACACCAGGGAGCGAGTTCCTTTGGGCAAGATCTATTGTCGGTCAGGTTACAAAGGAGAAGCCTGCGGCTATCTCATATCAAAGACAATTTCAAGGAACGGAAACACCAATGTGGGAAGGTTGGAACACACGAGCGCGTGCCCCGGAGACTCAGGTGGACCGGTGTTCGACCCCCGCACCCATTACGCTGTTGGACTGCACCAATCGAGTGCCAACTCGGCCTACTGCACATCGTGGGAAGACAGTTACTTCACGTTCATCAGCGAGTTTCAAGCCGTGGTGCCGACGATCTACGTTGACATAGCGAGGTGACTCCAATGGTTGATCGAACTTGGTTCCAGAGCTGGCGGATACTCGTGGTCACACTGGTGTCGATGCTGCTCGCGTTCGTTGGATGGTTCATGGGCCCGAGGGACTCCTCGTCGGATAGGGAAACAGCCACGATCCTTGAGTTCGATGTCGAGGAGTTGGCGGTTCGATTAGACCAGCGTCGACCGTACGACGGCAACGTGGACGCTGAACCCGACAAACTCCCGACAGAACTCCGGGTCCTCATGTCCACCTACGGACTGGATGCGGAAGGCGCCGTTGCACAGTTGGATGCACAGGACAAAGCAAGCGTGGCATTCAACTGGCTCAGAGAAACGCTCGGTGAAGATCCTCGCATCGGTGGCATGAGGATCGACCAGGGAAGAGGCGGACACCTGGTCGTGCATGTGAACGATTCGGAGTTGGGTCGCCAGATCGTGGCCGCGACAAACGGATTGCTCCCGATATACATCCAGGTCACGTCGGTCTCCGAAAAAGATCTGGAGGCACTTGCCCGCCAAGCGGCAGAGGCTCTTGACCTCGTTGACAGCGAGACCCGCCTCGGAACCGGAGTGCCGTACTACACGGTCAGCGCAGAACTAGACAAGGAGCGGGTCGTGATCGGGCGGTCCTCGCTCGCACCCGACGAGTTTCGCCGCAAGCTCGAACCGCTGTCGCACAACCCGCTCGTTGTTGTCGAAGACCTGGGACCAGTCCTCTTCACCCACGGCGGCGACGAATGAAACAACAACCTAGCCAAACGACTCAAACGCGGCACCTTCGGATTCACCAACTTTGCGAACTACCGCATCCGCACCCTGCTCTACGCCAGCAAACCCAACTGGGCCCTCCTCGAAACCCTCACCCCGACCTAAAACGCGAAGCCCCAGATAACCGCCAACAACCTCGCCAAACGCGTCAAACGCGGCGCCTTGGGGTTCACCAATGTCAACAACTGCCGCACCCGAGCACTCCTCTATGCCAGCAAACCGAACTGGAAGCTACTCGACACCCTCACTCCACCCTGAAACGCGAAGAGCCGCTTATGCATCCATAGATTCCATACCCGCTCTAATGCTTGAAGCCTGCACAGCACCCCGGACGAACCAGAATGCACAGCGAGGGAAGACTGCGGTGAGGCAGCATCTGGCTTCCTGGGAAGTACTGCCGCGCAATCCGTCAGTCGACGCTCGGCCTGGAAACGTGCTTGGAGCAATGCGCGATCCACGGGCTGGGAATCGGCGTGACATACCCCGATGGCAGACTTGAGAGACGAGCGGATGTCCTTGACGCTTGACTCAGAGAATGCCTCATGGTGCTACTCTACAAACTGAGAGGGAGGATGTTCCAATGTCCAAGCAGCGAACGAATGAGGGTGGCAAAAAACCCGCCGCGCGGGAAAAAGCGTCAGGCGGGTGGACCAAGCGCGAGCCCAACGATGGAGGATTCGCCATGTCCAAGCAGGCCCGGGGCCGAATTGGAGGAGTGCGGCGCGAGCGTTGAAGCAGGATGTGAGACCAGTCGCGAGACTAGGATGCCACCAGCAAGGTCCAGCGAGGGCTGCGTTCCCGGTTCGCACGGCGAGCCCGCTGCTCTTGGCAAGCGGAGAGCCATACCCAATTCAACCGCTGGCTGGTTCAGCGCTGCCGCATAACCTGCCAGAACACCGAGGACCAGTAGCTGGAGCCGTCGAGTCCCGTAGAGTCCCGTAGAGTAGGGGACCGTGATGCAAACCAGCACTCTGAGAAAACCGCATCAACTGTTGGCGCTGCTATTGGCCTTCACACTCCTCGCGGCCGCTTGCGGAGACGACGATGACCGCAGCGAACCGGCCCCGACCACAACCGCAGCCGACCCGCCAGACGAGTCCGAAGACGACCCGGGCGGAGACTCCGGCGATCTCGGCGAAGACGACGTGGGCGAAGACTCCGGCGATCTCGGCGAAGACGACCCGGGCGGAGACTCCGGCGGCCTAGTCGAAGACGACCCGGGCGGAGACTCCGGCGGCCTAGTCGAAGCCGACCCGGGCGGAGACTCCGGCGGCCTAGTCGAAGCCGACCCGGGCGGAGACTCCGGCGGCCTAGTCGAAGACGACCCGGGCGATCACCAGACGAACTCCGTCACCAGAGCGTTTGACAGCGATGGCGACGGGACTGTCACCATCGGGGTCGCAGCAGCTGGTCCGCGTGATGACAACGGCTACTACCAGTCGCTGGTGAACTTCGCCGAGCAGTTCTCCGCCGACTACGGTTTCGCCCCTCCCATAGTGTCGGACAACATCGGTGCAGCCGAGGCCGCCCAGGCACTCTCGGACTTGGCGCAGCAGGGTGTCGACATCATGATGGTCGGAGCCTCCGAGATTGCCGAGCCGCTACCCGACCTGACCGAGCAGTACCCCGAGATCTTCTGGTACTGCAACTGCGGTGCCGGGTTCCAGGAGTTGCCCGGCCTGGCGCAAGCAACCGACTGGGGGTCACCCATCCACTACACCGCAGGCGTCGCCATGGCGGCCATACTGCAGGACCACGGTGGTGCCAAGGCAGTGTTCCTCGGATGCTGTGACATCAACTTCGAGCGTGAGGCATACAACGCCACGGTGTATGGGCTTCAGTCGGTCGATCCGGACTTCACGATGGAGTACGTGGGCACTGGCGACTTCCAGTTCGACTTCGAGAACTCAGCCAATGCCACCGCGGCGCTCACCAACGCCATATCCAACGGTGCCACCCTGGCCTACGCCTACCTCGGCGGCGCGCTCGAGGCCGTCGGCCAACTCGCCACCGATGAGGGTGTGGCCGTGTTCGCGGCAGGACCACCGGACGTGTGCCAGCGCGACGACGGCATCAACTGGACGGGCAGCATCGTCTTTGACGCGGGCATCTACGCCCAACAGATACTCCCGCGGATCATCGCGGGCGATCTTGCTGAAGGGTCCACCTATCAGTTCCCGACCGAACCCGGCCTCAACGGTGCGCTGCTGTGCGACGCACCCACCGGCGCCCAGGCCCTGCTCGACGAAGCCTTCGGCAGGATCGCAGCGTTCGACGGTGAACTGCTCGGAGCACTCGGAGGGATTACAGGCGAGGCATACTCAGGCGGGTGAACAACACTGAACTGGGCGACGCGGGGGCGCATGAAGCCGACAACCCGTCGGTCCCCGCGGTGCAGCTGACCGGCATCAGCAAACGGTTCGGTGCTGTCGTCGCCTGCGACAGCGTCGACCTGGCGCTTCAGCGTGGGCGGCTCCATGGCCTCCTCGGAGAGAACGGCGCTGGCAAGTCCACGTTGATGAAGATGCTGATCGGGCTGGTGCTGCCTGACTCCGGCACCATCTCGATCGACGGTGCGGCCCAGACGATACATGACCCGCGCACCGCCTCCGCGCTCAGCATCGGCATGGTTCACCAACATTTCAGCCTCGTCGACGCGCTGACGGTCTGGGAGAACGTGGCGCTCGGCGACACTGGCCGGCTCGACCCGAACGCAACCCGCGGCCGCATCGGCGAGATAGCCGAGCAGTACGGGCTGGCCATCGAACCCGACAGACGGGTCGGCGATCTCACTGCCGGGCTGCGGCAACGGGTCGAGATTATCAAGTGCCTCCGTCGGGACCCGAGCATCGTCATCTTCGATGAGCCGACGTCGGTCCTCACTCCCGAGGAGTCCGAACAGCTGTTTGAATCTCTGCGTCATGTGGTTGTAGCCGAGAGCCGGGCTGTGGTGTTGGTGAGCCACAAGCTCGACGAGGTGCTGCACGCAACCGACGACATCACCATTATGCGCCAGGGCAGAGTTGTGGACCAGCGGCGCTCTGTCGATGCGGCTGCCCCGTCTCTGGCCCGGGCGATGGTCGGCCGCGAAGTGTCGCTGCGATCAGAGCGGGCCGCGCTCGGCATTCACAGACTCGATGACACCGATCTTGACTCTGACCTGACCGAGACCGACACCGGCCTCGACGGCAACGGCCTCGACGGCAACGGTCTCGACGGCAACGGTCTCGACGGCAACGGTCTCGACGGCAACGGTCTCGACGGCGACGGTCTCGACGGCGACGGTCTCGACGGCGACGGTCTCGACGGCGACGGTCTCGACGGCGACGGTCTCGACGGCAACGGCCTCGACGGCAACGGCCTCGACGACACTGGCCTCGACGGCAACGGCCTCGACGGCAACGGCCTCGACGGCAACGACCTGCGGGAAGGCTCTGGTGCGACGGGTGACACCTCCGCGCCCGGCGACCGCGACACTTCAGGCACCGTACCCGCCGTCGCAACGACCGCTCCGCCCGTGCTGCGCATCGAAGCCGCGGTCGCCCACGGCACAGACGGGCTCGTCGCCCTTGACGAGTTCTCACTTGAGATGCACGCCGGTGAGATCGTCGGAGTCGCCGGCGTGGAGGGCAACGGGCAGCGGGAACTCAGTGATGTGCTCTCCAGCCTGCTGGTCCTCTCGTCGGGCACGGTCACCGTGGACGGCACACCGGTGCCCACCGGCAAGGCCGGGGCGATGGCCAGAGCAGGAATCGGAGTCATCCCAGAAGACCGCCACGACAGCGGTCTGGTGCTCGACATGACTGTCGCCGAGAATCTCGTGCTCGTTGACCAGTCCCGTGCCGCGACCCGCGGCTTGATCGACCAGAAACGCCTCAACGCCTTCGCTGTGGAGATGATCGAGCAGTTCAACATCGCCTGCTCGGGACCGAACGCTCCGATGTGGTCGGTGTCGGGCGGAAATCAACAGCGGGTCGTGCTTGCACGGGAACTGTCCCAAGAACCCAAGATCCTGGTGGCGGCGAACCCCACCCGGGGCCTTGACATCGGCGCGATCGAGTACACGACCCGTCGGCTTGAAACAGCTGCGGCATCCGGAGTGGCCGTTCTGCTCATTTCAAGCGAACTGGAGGAGATACTCGAACTCTCAGACCGCATCATCGTTATGCACACTGGACGCATCGCCGGGACGATGGCGCGAGCGGAAGCGAACTTCGAGACCCTCGGTCTATGCATGGGTGGTGCCGCGACATGAGAGCCGTCGGGGGTGCTGGCACCGCAGTCGGCTCTGTCGCACGACCCCTGCGTATGGCGCGCGGTACACGACTGAGCGGATGGGTCGCGCTGTACACAATGAGCATTCTCGCCGCGCTGGTGTTGTCGGGGATCCTGGTGGAAGCGACCGGGAGTGATTGGCGGCCGGTTGTCAGCGCGCTGCTCGATGGCAGCGTCCGGCGGCCTGGACGCTGGGGTGAAACGCTTGCCACCGCGGCTCCACTGCTCGTGGTGGCTCTCGGCACTGTCATCTCCTCCAAAGCCGGTCTGGTCAACATCGGCCAGGAAGGCCAGCTCTATGTCGGTGCCGCTATCGGGGCATACTTCGGGTTTCTTATCGGCGGGCCCGGGCCGGTCAACGTGGCGCTGATCCTGATTGTCGGTGCTGCCGGGGGCGGCCTCTGGGCGGGAATCGCCGCGGGCCTGCGCTATTGGCGCGGCGTCCCTGAGGTGTTGTCAACGCTGCTGTTGGTAACTGTCGGCGGCCAAGCCGTGGCCTACGGATTGCGCTGGGAATGGCTGCTGCTGGCTCCCGAAGGGCGCCGCGGCAACCGCAACCAGGTCAGCGAGCAGCTCGCAACCGACAATCGACTTCCTCGACCCGACCTTTTCGGCAATGAACTCCCGTTGACCGTGTTCTTCTCGGTGGTTCTCACGGTGATCGTGGCGTTCGCGTTGTCACGTACGGTGTGGGGTTTTCGGCTGCGGATGCTAGGCCGCAACCCGAGGGCCGCGCAGAGGTCGGGGGTGTCCGAGACCCGCTACGGCGCAACCGCCCTCATGCTCAGCGGTGCCTTCGCCGGGCTTGCGGGCGCGGCCATGCTCACTGGAGGTGGATTCGCTTTCGGGAATTACCAGTTTGTCCCGGGTTTTTCTGCCAACATCGGCTGGACGGGCCTGCTCGTGGCACTCGTGGCCTATGAGAAGCCCCTGGCTGCGATTCCGGTGGCGGTGGTATTCGCGGGGTTGCGCACAGGGTCTAATTTTGTTGGCAGCACCGGGGTCGAAAGCCGGATCACTGATGTCATATCGGGTTTGCTGGTGCTGGCCCTGCTTGTTCCCGCGGCCGTCATGTTTCTGCGTGACCGCCGTCGTGCCCGGGCCGCGGCAACGGAGAGGGTGTGAGCCATGGCTGACTTTCTCGGTGCGGTCGATGAGATCTTCTCCAGCGAAGCGACCTACCTCAACGGTGCTCTGTTCGCGGCTTTCCTGGCCTTCGCGGCCACGGGTGAGTGGGTTGCGGAGCGGTCGGGGACCCTCAACATCTCGGTCGAGGGGATGTTGTTGGGCGGAGCATTCACGGCTGTCCTCGGCTATCACGTCAGCGGATCCGTGGCTTTGGGGCTGCTTGCGGGGATGTTGGGGGGGATGCTGATCGCCGGTGTGCAGGCCGAGATGAGCCACCGTCTCGCCGCTGATCAGTTCGTGGTCGGGCTCACGCTCAACATCTTGGTCTTCGGGCTGACCGGGTTCCTAGAAAACCAGATCGCACCCGACTCGACCCTGGCCGGTCGCTGGGAAATTCCCGTGCTCAGCGACATTCCCCTTGTCGGACAGGCGTTGTTCGGGCAGCGCTGGCCGTTCTACATCCTGTACCTGCTGATCCCGTTGTCATGGTGGCTGGTTTATCGAACCCGCTGGGGTCTGGAGTTGCGGTCGGTCGGTGAGAACCCGCAATCCGCTGATGTGTCGGGAATCGACGTCAACAAGCGTCGTCGGCAGTCAATCTATTACGCTGGATTGACGTGTGGACTCGGGGGCGCTTTCCTGATCTTCGGACACATCGGCAGGTTCGAGGACACGATCGTCGGCGGCCGCGGGTTCATCGCCATAGCAGCAGTCATCTTCGGCGGCTGGACGCTACGGGGAACGCTCGCTGGTGCCATGATCTTTGCCGGGGCACTGTCGTTCCGTCTTTCGATTCAAGGACTCGGCTATGACGTCAACAACGAGCTGTTGCAGGCGCTGCCGTTCATCGTCACCATTGCGGGCATGGCCGTCTTCTCCCACCGGGTACGAGCGCCAGCGGCGTTGGCCCGTCCCTTCATCCGCGGTCTCCGGTAGCCCGCAGGACACCGAACCGTGGTCCTATGGTTCTGAGCGCCCAGCCGACTCGGGACTCAACTCTTGAGTTGATCCTCAAGGAATATGTCGATGTAAGCGAGAACCGTCTCGACATAGCTGATGTACCAAGACCCGTCGATTTCCCCGACAACCACAAATATCTCGTCAAGACCCTCAGGTCTGAGTTCGGCGGCAACACAATCCTCAACACCGCCGGGTTCCCCGTCAACCGAGACAGAGATCTCCACGCAGAGACCATCCCATGAAGCGTCGATTTCAGCCTCAGTGACGTCGTCGTAGTCGGGGTCCAGGATTGCGCTGACATCCGCATTGATCGTCCCGGACTCCAGATACAGGACAACGTTGCCGTCTTGGCGCTCTTCTTCGCGGACGTTCACCGTCAACGAGACTTGGCCTTCGATTTCGTACGCGTCGATCAGCTCCTCCAGTTCCGCCGCGAGCTCCTCTTGCGTCTGCTCGCCCTGAAGCGCCTCAAAGGCTTCTTCTGTGTAAGCGGCGAGAGATGGCGAATAGTCAATGAACACGCCGAGTTCGTCGTACGGCGAAAATACGGCGAATGGATCGAATATCCCTTCGGGGTCACCATTGAGCAACGCTTCGAGATGCTGTTCGACCGTGTAGCTGTTGACAACTTCCACTACACCATCGACCACACCCGCAGGGCTGGAGGCGCCCGGCTTCGCCTGTTCGCGGGACAAAGAAAAGTCGGCCGGCGGAAGGTCCAGGATCTGCCGGATGTACTCAGCGACCGTGTAGAACGGACTCACATACCAACGTCCGCCTCGCTCGACCGTCATCATGAAGACACCGTCACGAGGGGCATGGATGGCGAGAGATTCGTCAACAGAGGTCCCGAGTATCTCTTCGAGCGCTTCTCGCGACCCGTCCAGTCCTTCGCTCAGTCCTTCGCTGTCTTCCAGTTCACGCATCGCCTCGCGCATTTCTTCGACGGTGATGGCGACCTCTGTCTCTCCGACATCGAAGAAGGCCGTGTCGGCTGTGTCGGCGTCGATCGCCATCGACAACGTACCGCTGCGCATCTCGACGAGGGCTACGCCCGGATGCAATTCAACGGTACGGGTCTCCAGGCCGGCCATCTCAAGATCCAAGCCAGCGAGCCAGTTCTCGTTCTCAATCTCCCCCTCCTCTACCGCCAACTCGACAAGGCGGGAATACATGTCGCCGAAAGTTCCGACCTCGGAGGGTGCCATCACTCTGAGCGCGGCCACGACGTCTTCATTGCTCATTGCTTCCGCCATTTCCTCGACCGCGGCTGCTGCCGAGTCCGCTCCAAACCGCTCTTGAGACCCAGAGTCGATTGCAATGTAGAAGACCACGGCCAAGAACACGAAGCCGACCAACAGAGCGATCACCCTCGTTCGGGAACCGAACCAGGACGCCGACAACCCCGCGGGCTCCGGCTCCCACTCAGACTCAGACTCAGACTCGCCACCCACCACCGGCTCACCCGACGACTCAGTGCGTTCCTCTTGATCCTCCGGCTCTTCGTTGTCGTCTGCCGGATCTTGCGGTTCTCGCCTCGTTGGAGGCCCTTCGTCGTTCACCGTACAATCCGCCTTCCCGAACAAACGCCTTCCCACACGGTCAACAGACCTCCCATCAGGATCAACAATCCTCCGACCAGCGCCACCACCGGACCGAGCTGAAGGTCGGCGAGACCCAGATACAGCCCCGCGCCAATGCCGACAGCGGCACCCAGGAAGACATGCGCCAACGAACCCGCGGGCGGCGACCGCCAGAATGCCAGCAACCAGCATGCACCTGCGGAAACGGGAAACAGGTACCACGCCACGCCAACCCACGGCGGGGGCACGGAGCTGAGTTCGGCGCCGAATCCCCCGATCAGTTCAGCGAGCCGAAAACCGGTGAGTCGCGAACCCAAGACCTCGAACCACACAGCGAACCCCGACGCTCCCACCAACACTGCGCCCACGACAACCGCGGCCGCATCTGCGACAGGTCCTCGCCCACTTCGTGACATGGGTCACCATACCCGGTTGTGGCTTGCTCAGACAACCTCACCCGGAGCTCCGACCCGCACCCGCGATGCGTCAACACCGCGGCGTGGTCCGACCGCGGATCAAGAACCGCCGCAACGACGACCGATGAGCTCTGGGCAATTCGGCCTCACGCGGGGAGGTGAGACCGCGGTGCATGATCTTCGTGCCGGGTGCTGGTACCACCTCTATCCGGACCTGGCGATCTCCACAGCGAGCGTGATCAAGGCGCAGGTACTGGCCGGAGTTCTGCTGGCAGCCCAAGACGGGGGCCGCCCGCTCAGCGCATCTGAAGTCGCAGACATCGAGGCGACTCGGTGCCTTTCCCTGAATGCTTCACGAATTGATAATACTTCAATGTCGCGTTGAAGTATACTATTTCATGGATTATTCATGGGACGCAACTCGGTTGCGTCGGGTAGGACATAGCGGGCAGTTCGTCGGTTGCCTGTCATGCGGAGTTTCCCGTTCTTGGTCAGGGCCCGTAGTCGGTTCGATGCTTGCCCGGGCGTGATTTGGCGGGGCTTCGCGTTTTAGGTCGGAGTGAGGGTGTTGAGTGGCGCCAGTTGGCTTTCCCGGGATACAGGATGGTGCGGTAGTTGTTGAGTTGTTGGACCCGAAGGCGGCACTGACCCGTTACACGAAACCGGAACGGCAACAAAACCAACGTGTGTGACAATTGGTCTGCGTTGGTTGATGCACCCCAGAGTCCACTTGGGACGACCTGACGACAGGTGGATGGTCTCCCACCGGCGCTCCCTCTAGGAGGTGTCGATGCTGTCGACCGGTTCGTGGCTGCTGGTTCGGGCTGGGGGGTGTTGCTGTTCGACGTGCGAACTGGTCTGTTTCTTTCGTTGGGCCCGCTTGCCGTGCGCGAGTCTGGGCGCGTTCTGGATAGTCGACTGGGTTGCGTTGCCGGTTTCGGGTTGAGCCGAGTCTGCGCGGGTTCGAGCACGGTTTGGTCGACCCGACGACACAGTCGATACCTCATCTGACGAGTTCCTCGACGTGTCATCCGATTCGACGACTAGGCGCTCACGCGATTGGCGCGCCGTGGGCTCTTCTGAGGGGACAGTCGGACACCCACCTGATGGGCCGCTCAAGGGTTTGCCCGTCGGGTTGGCGGGGTGTTCGCTCGGTGGGCGGGTCGGCGACCTGTCTGTGGAGTTGGTCGGGGGTTTGTTCGACGGGTCGGCTGGGTGTTTGCCCGGCGAGTTTCTTGGTGGTTGTTCTGGTGTGGCGAGTGGTCGGTCGTTCGTTGGGCGGGTCGAGGGCTCATCTGATGAGACGGTCGGGAACGCACCCGATCGGCGGGTTGGGGGTTTGCCTGTCGTGGTGGCGGGATGTTTACTCGGTGGGTGGGTCGGCGAGCTGTCTGTGGAGTTGGTCGGGGGTTTGTTCGACGGATCGGCTGGGTGCTTGCCCGGGGAGTTTCTTGGTGGTTGTTCTGGTGTGGCGAGCGGTCGGTCGTTCGTTGGGCGGGTCGAGGGCTCATCTGATGTGACAGTCGGGAACGCACCTGGTGGGCGGGTTGGGGGTTTGCCTGTCGTGGTGGCGGGGCGCTCGCTCGGTGGGTGGGTCGGCGAGCTGTCTGTGGAGTTGGTCGGGGGTTTGTTCGACGGATCGGCTGGGTGCTTGCCCGGGGAGTTTCTTGGTGGTTGTTCTGGTGTGGCGAGCGGTCGGTCGTTTGGTGGGCGGGTTGGGGGCTCTTCTGGTGAGACGGTCGGGAACGCACCTGGTGGGCGGGTTGGGGGTTTGCCTGTCGTGGTGGCGGGGCGCTTACTCGGTGGGCGGGTCGGCGACCTGTCTGTGGAGTTGGTCGGGGGTTTGTTCGACGGGTCGGCTGGGTGTTTGCCGGGGGAGTTTCTTGGTGGTTGTTCTGGTGTGGTGAGCGGTCGGTCGTTGGGTGGGCGGGTTGGGGGCTCTTCTGATGAGACGGTCGGGAACGCACCCGGTGGG
>JAHQYN010000067.1 GCA_024421085.1 Acidimicrobiia bacterium | reverse complement strand
AGAGATGGACCAGTCTGAGATCTCCCGATTGGAACGCCGCAGCGACATGCTTCTCTCCACACTCAAACGCTTCATCAAGGCGACCGGTGGTGAGATGCATGTCGTCGTTACGTATCCCGACGGAGGCCCCGTCGAATTGCTTGTAGGCGAGGACTGAAACGGTAACTGCACCTCTCGCAAGAACAGACCCCCATCGAGAAATTTGATCGGAGCGTCCAACGGCCGTTGGCGGTGGGTGGTTGGTTGCATGGGGCGTTGTGTATACGTATTATACGTACGTGCCTAATAAGACGATCAGTGTCCCTGATGACGTTGTGCCGATCATCGACAACTTGGATGTCCCGTTCTCAAGGTGGGTGACCGAGCAGCTTCGTCGCCACGAGGCTCAGTCGAGTATGTCGTTCACCCAACAGCTTGTGGCAGATGCGGCTTTGGTCACGACCGAGCGGAAGCTGACTCGGGCAGACGCGGTAGCCGCTGGTGAGCGGATGGAGCGGTCTGCACCGTGGTGACGCGGGGAGCGGTGTGCTGGGTTGAGCTAGACAAGCGTCGGCCTTGTGTCGTGGTGTCTGCTGAGGATGTGTTGCGTTCGGAGGTATGGCAGACCCATGTCGTACCGCTTACATCGAATCTGGATCGAGCGGGTCTCGCCGGCAACGTGGCGCTGAACGCCGCGGTGACAGGTCTGCCGGCGGACTCGGTTGCCGTCCCGCTCGGGTTGGAACTCGTCGATCGCTCATGGCTCGCGGAAGCAGTCGGGCAACTCCCGGCGGCTCTCGTTGACGCCGTCGACGACGGTCTGCGGGCGGTTCTCGACCTCTGAGAACCAGCAAACTCATGTTGGGAGTTCGACGTGGCAACTCGGAGGTAGGACCCGGATGGGGAAGTGCGTTGACTAGTGTCCTGTGTCAGGGTACCATGACATCCATGAGTTTGATCGCTGCTGACTCGTTGCCGGTTGAGCCGCTTGACGTGTTGCGTGAGGTGGCCCGTTCAGAGGCGCAACTTGATGAGCTTCGGTGGCAGCAGATTGCAGCGGCTCGAGGCGCGGGAGCGTCGTGGGCGGCGATCGGCGAGGCGCTCGGGATCAGCCGTCAAGCGGCCTGGGAGTACTTCACGCGACGCGTGACTACGGAGCTTGCCGCAAACGTGGAGAACTCGGATCGTTGCGAAGACGAGGCGATGGCCATCGCGGTAGAAGAGGTTCGCACCGTGCGCCGCAGCCGCCGTGCCCGTTAGGGCCGATCGTGAAGGTGGTTCTCGACGCGAACGTACTGGTCTCTGCTGCAATTCAGACCGGACCGTCGTACCGACTCGTCGCCCGGTGGCTGGACAGGGGAGGCATCGAGGTCGTGATCTGTCCCGCGCTTCTTGCCGAGGTGGAAGATGTCTTGGACCGGCCGAGGCTCCGCAAGCGCGTCGATCCCGAACTGGCTCAGCTGTACATGGCCACGGTTCGGCGCATCGCTGACGTGGTCAGCGACCCGGCGCCGATCGCGGCCAGGCGCGAGATGCCGATGACGACTACCTCGTCGCGCTGGGCCGTGACCATAGCGTCGACTGGATCGTGACTGGCGACAAGGATCTCCTTCAATGGGAAGATCAGACACCACGAGCGATCACTCCCGCCGCCTTCGAAGAACTGCTCGACAGACCCGGTAGCTGAAGTCGGAGTCTCTGTGAGTGAGATCGGGTATAGCAGCGAGCACGACAACCCACCTGAGCAACGATCAGTTCGAGGATGTGGTCGATCCAGGTACGCCGCACCCGCGGGGTCGTTGCGCGACGGGTTCGGCATCACAGCAGGGTTTGGAGGGCGCCGCGAATCGCGGGGCTGGCCTTTGGGAAGCGGCGCGCCATGTCGAGGAGCTCTGATGGCTGGTTGCCGCGCATCTGGAGCCAGCGTTTCAGGGAGTCAAGGGCTTGTTCGGTCCCGTAGAGGTGACGCAGCCGATAGGCATCGACGATCGACCGGGCAGGCGCGTAGAGCCCGATCGAGAGCCCATCGCTGATCGCCAACTCGGTCCGGCCCAACTCAAAGGTGGCGTTGCCGAAGCGGTGCCAGGTGGCGGGTGCTTCGGTCCGCGGAGGCCTACGTGTTCGCGGCAACGCGACATGGATACTTGAGGGGATCTCGTCGGTGAGGTCGTGATGGGCCAGCGCAGAGGTCAGGCACACAGTTGCGTCTGGCGCCCGGATGACGATCTCGACAAGGTCTGGGTCGGCTGTCAGTTCTGGTTGGGCGTAGATGCCTCGGGCAAGGCGCTCGATGTCGCCACGGTCGCGCATCGCGTACAGGTCGCGGTCTGACCAGCCGGCGCTGCGTGCGTCTTTGTGCGTGAAGATTTCGGGGAGGTCAGCAAGCCGAGCCGATGACATGTATGAAAGTATAGCCAAGTGGGCGTGCTGTGGTTACATGTTCATACGGTTGAGGCCCATCATGACCTGCGATTGGGCCAACGGGATCGAAGCCATCGCCCAGGTTGATGGTCGGGATGATTAGCACGCTGGGGGCTCGGTAGAAACTGTGGAAACGACCAGTTCGAGGATGTGGTCGTGCGAGTTGGCGCGGTTCCTCCTTCGCGAACCTCGCGAACAGACTGCGGCTCGGTCAGGCGTCGTGGGCGGTTGGGTCGATGCGGCCGCGAGCGCGCTTGGTCTCGGAGCGGTGGCGCTTGGCTTGCAGTCGCCGGGCCTTGGCCGAACGGGACGGGCGGGTCGGTTTCCTCGGCTTGGCAACGGTCGAGCCGTCGCGCAGTCGTGATTCCAGGCGGTCGAGAGCGATCTCACGGTTGCGGGCCTGCGATCGGGTGTCGTCAACGATGACCCGCAACTCGGCACCGAACTTCGCAACCAGCCGCTTGCGCACCTCGACCTCAACGTCGCCTGCGGTCGTGAGATCGATCACGGCTTCGGCCCGGGTGCTCGAGCGGTTGGCGTGCTGGCCCCCCGGACCGCCGGAGGGATCGAAGCGCCATGCAACCTCGGCGGCCGGCACCGCCCCTCCAGGAAACAGGAGCAACCGGTTCATGCGGCCAACCCTACATGTCGCAACCACGGTGGTGTCTGCAACTACCGGTGGTGTCTGCAACCACGGTGGTGTCTGCAATCACGGTGGTGTCTGCAATCACGGTGGTGTCTGCAACTACCGGTGGTGTCTGCAACTACCGGTGGTGTCTGCAACTACCGGTGGTGTCTGCAACCACGATGGTGCCGGTTGTCTTGAGGCGGAGGTTGTGCGGCGCGAGCGGCGACGATCCACAACCTCGACGGCGGTTCGGACGGAGAGCCGGTTCGCAGGCGCTACGATTCCGCTGTCCGGCCCTTCGAGGGAATACCCGGGCATCAACCGGACGAGGAGTGATTCAATGCCGTGGCCCAGCGTTGCCGATGACCCAGTTCTGGAGATGATCGTCTCAGAGGAGGTCCGCCAGAATACGACCCTCCAGTTGATCGCCTCAGAGAACTTCGCCTCCCCGGCAGTAATGGCCGCGACCGGGTCGGTTCTGACCAACAAGTACTCCGAGGGCTACCCCCACAGGCGCTACTACGGGGGCAACATGGTCATCGACGAGATCGAGGACGAGGCTCGACGCAGGGTGTGCGCCCTGTTCGGTGCCGACCATGCCAACGTGCAGCCCCACGCCGGGGCGATCGCCAACATGGCCGTCTACCAGGCAGTGCTTGAGCCGGGCGACACCGTGCTGGGCATGAGCCTCGACCACGGCGGGCATCTGACCCATGGCTCGCCGGTCAACTTCTCGGGGCAGCAGTACCGCTTCGTCTCCTACGGCGTGACCGCCAGCGACGAGCGCATCGACTTCGAGGACATGGCCGCCAAGGCCCACGCCGAGAAGCCGAAACTGATCGTGGCCGGTGCCACCGCGTACCCGCGCATCATCGATCCGAACCCGCTGCGCGAGATCGCCGACGAGGTCGGGGCGTTGCTGATGTTCGACGCAGCCCACATTGCGGGTCTGATAGCCGGTGGCGTCCACCCGAACCCGGTCGGCATTGCCGACATCGTCACCTTCACAACCCACAAGACCCTGCGCGGCCCGCGCGGCGGGTGCGTCCTCAGTTCCGAACAGTACGCCGCGGCCATCGACAAGGCGATGTTCCCCGGAATCCAGGGCGGCCCGCTCGAGCACGCGATCGGGGCCAAGGCGATCGCCTTCGCCGAAGCGTCGACCCCGGAGTTCTCCGACTACGCGGCGTTGATCGTCAGCAACGCCGCGGCGTTGGCGAAGGCGCTCGCGGGGCATGGTTTCAGGCTCGTGAGCGGCGGTACCGACAACCATCTGCTGCTGATCGACCTGCGCGCCTTCGATCCCGACCTGACAGGCAAGCAGGCCCAGACCGTGCTCGACACCGCCGGGATCAGCCTCAACAAGAACACGGTCCCCGACGACCCGCGCTCACCTTTCGTCACCTCAGGGATACGGGTCGGCACACCTTCTGTGTCCACGCAGGGGATGGGACCCGATGAGATGGGCGAGATTGCCGAGTTGATTGCACGGGCGCTGCGCGGTCGTGACGATGCGGGCGTCGTCGATTCGGTCAGGGCCGACGTCGGCGGCCTCTGCTCAAGGTTCTGCCCCTACCCCGGTCTCGGCGTGTGAGCGGCGAGTTGAGGTAGCGGAGATGCCGGCGCCATCGCTGTCGGCGTACCTCCTTGTTGCCGCGGTGGCGGCCGCGATCACCTTTCTGGCCACGCCTGTGGTGCGGCGCCTGTCGGTCCGTCTCGGAGCGGTCGCGGCGCCCGATGAGCGCCACGTCCACACCGAACCGACCCCGCGCGGCGGCGGCGCGGCGATGCTCGTCGGTCTCATCGGAGCATTCTGTGCGGCTGCACTCATGGACGACTTCGCCGATGTCATGTCTGCGCGTACGGAGATGCTCGGTGTGGTCGTCGCCGCGGCGGTGATCTGGAGTGTCGGGTTCGTCGACGACGTGCGCGAGATCTCCGCACCGGCGAAGGTTGCCGGAATGGTGCTGGCAGGAGGGGTCCTGTCGCTGACGGGCGTGTCGATCCTGGTGTTCCGGGTGCCGTTCTTCGATCTGCTGTTCCTGTCGGCCGACTGGTCGGCGCTGGTGACCGTCCTGTGGGTCCTGGGCATGGCAACCGCGGTCAATCTGATCGACGGTCTCGACGGTCTGGCGGGAGGCACCGTCGCTATCGCCTCGGGGACCTTCCTGCTCTACGCGCTGCGTCTCAGCGACGCCGACGTGATCAGTGCGAACAACCCCGCAGCGTTGTGGGCCTGCATCACCTTGGGCGTGTGCGTGGGATTCCTGCCCCACAACGTCCACCCGGCGAGGATCTTCATGGGCGACGGGGGAGCGCTGCTGCTGGGGTTGTTGATGGCGGTCTCGACGATGTCGGTGGGAGGCCGGACCACCGGTGAGTTCTCCGGTCAGGCGTTCTTCTTCTTCGCTCCGATCTTCATACCGCTGGTGATCCTCGGGGTGCCGATCCTCGACACACTCTTCGCGGTCGTCAGGCGGGCGGTGCGCGGCGGCGCCCTCCACGCGGCGGACAAGGAGCACCTTCACCACCGCCTCATGCGGATCGGTCACGGCCACGGGCGAGCCGTGCTGATCCTGTGGATGTGGACCGCTCTGCTGTCGGCCTTCGTGCTGTATCCGACCTACACCGGGGAGGGCGACGCGGTCGTGCCGATCGGCATCGCCGCATTCGCGCTGGCCCTCTACACGGTGCTGCACCCCCGTTTGGGCCCCGGCGTCACCGAAGTCGACGAGACCGAACTAGAGGCCCTCGAAGCGTTGAAGACCTCACCCAACGGCCACCTCAAACTCCCCCGCCGCCGCTGACCCCGCAGCGGCTAAGCGTCTTCGGGGTTGATCTCCTCTAGTTCCAATCCGGCCGTCTCGGGGAAGCGGGTGAGGATCAGCCAGGTGACGATCAGCGGGCCGGCGCTGAGAACGGCGATGGCAGGACCCACCGCAGACATGCGGTCTGACAGGTAGCCGACGAAGAACAGCCCCAGGGCGCTGCCGGCCACGCCCAGCGTGATTATCGCCCCGTTGGTGCGCCCGCGGTTGTGGGTGCCGAACAGCTCCGGCCCGTAGACGGCGAGCGCAGGCACGGCGAGCGCACCTAGAACGCCTCCCAACAGCGTGGTCGACCACAAAGCGACGCCGTCGAAGAAATACGAAGCGCTGGTCAAAGCGGTGCCCAGCACGATCCCCAAGGCTCCGACGCGGCGACGACCGTGCCGCTCGGCGAGGTAACCGCCCAACAGTAGCCCGATACCGATCGGGGTCGCAGTGGTGATCGTGAACACGGTGATGCCAGCCCCGGAGAACCCCTGCTCGTCTTTGAGGAAATCGTTGCGGAACCCCGAAGCCGGAGCCCA
The DNA here is from genome assembly GCA_024421085.1 of Acidimicrobiia bacterium. Lineage (GTDB taxonomy): Bacteria > Actinomycetota > Acidimicrobiia > Acidimicrobiales > Aldehydirespiratoraceae > VXYK01. The sequence continues at coordinate 10,610 of JAHQYN010000067.1, read as the reverse complement.
GAACATGGCAAGCAGGAAAGCCGAAGTCGCGAGCAGCGTGAAGCGGCCTCGACGCCGGGCCCGCAAGGAGTCGGTGGGCGCCGCGATCGGGGCGGCCTTCATGAAACGCCGACTCTCGGGCAACCGTCGTCCCAGCAGTGCCACAACCGCGACGCCGACGATGGCCACAAGGTAGATCGCCCGCCACCCCCGTTCGCTGAGATCAGCGACGGGCAGAATCCATACGGCCATGCCCGAACCGAGTCCGGCACTGAGGGTCAAGACCGACGCAGCCCAAGCCCTCGACCGGTAGGGCATCTCCTCGACGGCCACTATCGCAATCAGAATCCCCAGCGCGGTAGACAGGCCCCGCGCCGCGAGCTGCGATCCTCCCAGCACCCACAGGTTCGGTGACAGTCCCCCGAGCACAGTGAGTACACAGCTGGCAATACCCGCGCCGAGCAGCAACGAGCGGCGGCCCCGCCGGTCGGCCAGCGCGGCGGTGACCAGAGCGATCAACACACCCACCCGAGCCACGCTGAGCACCCAGCCCTGGGCCTGGTTGCCGTGGCCGAACTCGTCAGCGGCGAAGGTGATCGTCTGGCTCAGGACCGAGCCGAGGTACCCGTCGACGATCTGTATCCCCGCCAGCAGGGCGAGCACGGTGGCTGCACGCTGATCAAGCCGGTCAGGCGGCGCCCACCAGTAGCCGTAGCGTTGCCGCCGATGCATCAGGGCGCGGCGCACCGGGAAGTGAAACAGCCAGGCCCATATCGAGACAGCCAGCTTGTATGTGGTGGTCTCGGTGACCTGGTAGCGCCCGTCGCTGGCCGGCTGCGCCTCCAGGGTTCGTTCGTATTGGCGGAAGGGCCCCTCGAGACAGCTCCACCGGTCGGTGCCGCTCAGCGCCTCGGCGACGATGTCGCTTCGGGGTTGTCGACGCTGCTGCAACTCGGCGCGGTCACATACCGAGGTGGTCGAGATGGTCGTCATAGAGGGCCGATCGGAGAGTCTACCGCGGTCCGCAGAGTCGCCCCGGCGCGTCTATTCTGGGGGTTGTGCCGACACCTGACCATGTTGGAGATGAGCAACTCTCGGCCTCAGCGGTCCGCTTGCTCCGTCGCCCCCGACCGCGCTACCGCGGTTGGCTGCACCGGTGGGCGGCGTTGGCCTCGATCCCGCTAGGTGTGACCCTGACCGTGTTCGCGGAGGGGACGCGGGCCCAGTTCTCGATGCTGCTCTATTCGCTGGGAATCACCGCGATGCTCGGGGCGAGCGCGGTGGTCCACGGTCGGGACTGGTCGGCGCGCAGGGTGGAACTGCTGGTGCGCATCGACCATTCGGTGATCTTCTTGATGTTCGGCACCTGTGCCACGCCCATCGCCCTGCTCGGTTTGGACCCGCCGGTCTCGGGGCTGCTGATCGCCGTCGCCTGGACCGGGACGCTGCTGGGGATCGCCGCGGAATGGCTGCCGCTCCATCCCCGTGCGGGGGTCATGAACGGCGCCTACCTGGGTTTCGGCTGGTCGATGGTCGTCTTCGCTCCCTGGCTCGTCATGTCGTTGTCGATTCCGGAGTCGATCCTGTTGTTCGGTGGGGGAGCGGCCTACACCGTGGGAGCGGTGGTGGTCGGCGCTCGTCGCCCCGACCCCTGGCCCGACACGTTCGGCTACCACGAGATATGGCATGTGCATGTAGTCGTGGCCGTCGCCTGCCACACGCTCCTAGTGGTGTCGCTTGCGTTCTAGTCTGTTTCATACTGGCTAGTCTGATTCATACTGGGTTTTGTGCAGGCTTAATGTTGTGGTTTTCCGTCTTGTTGTGGTCGGTTGTTGTTGCAGTGTGGGCGGCTTCGTCCTCATCGGTGCCGACTGTTGCGGTTAGTCGTCGGGGGTGTAGAAGTCGGGGGTGTAGAAGAAGCCTCGACCGGTGCGGTTGGGGCGACCGAGGTTGAGTTGCCCTTCGTCGGCCAGGCTCGCAAGGAGTTGTGCTGTGGAGGTCCGACTGAGACCGGTGAGGTCGGCAGCCTCGGTGGATGAGACGCGCCCCCGCGCCCGGCTCCAGTCGATGATCAGGCCGAGGCGGCCTTCGGGTGTGGTGAGGTGTTTGGTCCGGTCAGCGAGTCGTTGGCGAGCAGCGTCGGAGAGTCGGTGTGCGGCGCTATGGGCGGACGGGACGCCTGCGACTCTCACGATGATCGCCGGAGTCTCGGGCGAGGCTTGATCGGAATCACGCGCAATGAGGGTTGTGTCCGCCAGTTGCGCAATAGCTTGTTCTGCCTCTTCGGGGCTGCGCTGCAGCACCGGAGCGGCGGTCTGGGCGTCGACCCAGCCGTGGCGGGTCAGATGGTTGATCAATAGTAGAACCTCAACGGTGGCGGCCTGGGGGGGAGTGAGATCTCCCAGCAGATCGATGATTGTCTGGTCGGGCGGCCCGCCGAGGAGAGCTACTCTCACGAACGGACCTTCATCCTCGGAGAAGACCGGCGCGGGCCGCCCGGCGCGGAGCATGTCGCTGACCATCCGGTCCACTCCCACGCCTTCACGTTCGGCGAGTCCCAGGCGCGCCATTGCCAGCGCCAGGCTCTTGTAGCGAGGCACCGCGACGTGAGTGATGATGTTTTCGGGAGCAACACCTCCAACGAAACCCCCGGGGGATGTGACGATGAGTGTGTCGCCGACGTGCTCGACCGTGGTCGGCAGGTGGATCATCCAGTCACGGTGGGTGATGCCGTTGATGATCGCCTCGCGCAGGGCTCTGGGAGCGATGGCGCGCACTTGGGCGTGCGCGAAGCCTCGTGCCAGGTGTGTGGTCGGGTTGGCGTGGGAGGCAGCCTGCTCAACCTCTCGTACCTGTGCCAGCAGCGGACCGTAGGCCTCGATCCTCAGCGAGCTGTCGTCACCGGGTGCGTTGCGGCGGATGTAGTCGATGCCTGGCCACGGCGTGGCGACGAACATCATGGATCCTGCGTTTGTGAGTCTCTCTCCGTCTGTCACCAGGTTCAACCGCCGTAGCAGTTCGGTGTCGTCCACATCGGCCAAGTTGCTGTCGCTTGTGCGGCCGGGCCTCTGGCCGCTGCGCAGGTAGGTTCGTGCTATCTCGCATGCCACCGGGCTAACGTCTGCCAGTGTGTGGCCCGAGGGTTGGTCGGACCAGTCGTAACCGCGCCGCAACAGTGTTCTCGACTGCCAGGTGACTGGATCGACATCCACACAGTTGGTCCCCACGCGCCATCGCACTCTGCCTCGATAGACGACAGGACTGAGCGCCTCGACACTGCTCAGCACCAGCAGGCGGCTGCCTTCGACGTTTGCGACCCGCGCAGAGATCGTGAGACTTCCAGCGGTCAGTTCCCAGATACGGTGCCGCAACCACTCGGGGTTTAGCTCCGTTCCGATCTTCTGGCCGCCGTCGGCGACGCCGACAATCACGGCGCCACCTCCAGGGGTATTGGCCATGCACGCCATCTCGCCTGCCAGATAGTCAGCGGCCTGCTCGTTGGTCTCCGCACCGGACAGAATGCTGCCGTCGGCTGCGCGCCGACCGGGCTCCTCTTTGACGTCGACGCGCTCAACTTCCATGGCTGACGGCGCTTCGCCTTCGGAAAGTCGACGCAAGGCAGCGTCGATCAGAATCTCGAGTGGGTCGGGTCCCAGGATTGCCGTTGTCATGGTGGTGGGCGTGTTCAGCGGGCTGGGCGGTGGCGTGAGCGCACTCTAGCCTCTGGAAGTAGCGGGTTTACGTTTTTCGGCGAATGAGTTTGTAAACGTAAACCTTTGGCTCGATTTCGGGTTGCAGGTTTACGTTTCTGGCGGTCTGGTCCCGTAAACGTAAACCTTTGGCTCGATTTCGGGTTGCAGGTTTACGTTTCTGGTCCGCGGCCTGCACGCCGGTCACCCCCACTGGTGCTGCCTACCGCCCCGGGTGCTGCCTACCGCCCCGGGTGCTGCCTACCGCCCCGGGGTGCTGCCTACCGCCCCGGGGTGCTGCCTACCGCCCCGGGTGCTGCCTACCACCCCGACTCTGGCGGGGAGAAGCCTGTCGGCACGACCACGTCTGCGGGGGCCAACTCGGCGATGGAGCTCTTGCCGATCCCGCGCAGGGTAGCGGTGATCCCGGCGTTGAGTATGTCGAGCACGTTCTCCACGCCCGCCTGCCCGTTGGCTGCCAGCCCCCACAGGTACGCTCGGCCGATCAGCACGGCATCAGCACCGAGGGCACAGGCCTTGACGACGTCGCTGCCCCGTCGGATTCCACCGTCGAGAACCACCTCGACCTCGCCGCCGACCGCGCCCGCGACCTCTGCAAGCACCCGGATCGGGGCGGGGGCGCTGTCGACATTGTTGCCGCCGTGGTTCGACACCGAGATCGCTGTGGTGCCCGCATCGACCGCCCGACGGGCTTCGTCGGCTCTGGCGATTCCCTTGACCATGAACGGACCGTCCCACTCCGAACGCAACCACGCAACGTCGGCCCAACTCGGCGGTGGTGTCGTCATCCAGGTGCCGTAGGCCTCGAAGAACAGCGGCGCCTGTTCGTCGACGGCGGCGAAGTTCGGGACCCGGAGCCGAGGAATCGTGCCCTCGCGCAGCCACGACCAGGCCCACGCCGGTTTCGCCATTACCTCCAAAGCGTGCGGCAGTATCTCCTTTGGTGCGAAGGACTGGGGGATGTGGGGGCTGCCCCAGTCGCGCCCGTGGGAGAACGACCAGTCGAGCGTGAGGATCAGGCCGTTCGCCCCGGCTGTCTTGGCGCGCTCCATGCGGGCGAGCATGAAGTCGCGGTCACCGGCCCAGTAGATCTGAAAGAAGGTCTGCGGGTTGGCAGCGACCACCTCCTCGATCGGTCTGCCCCCGAAGGAACTGAGCCCCATCGGGACCCCCCGGTTCGCTGCGGCACGGGCCACGGCCACTTCACCTTGTGGATGAACGGCCTGCACGCCGGTGGGGGAGATCATCACCGGCATTGCACAGGGCCGGCCCATGATGTTGACGGCGGTCTCGGGGCTCGCCACCTGTCCTGCGGTGACGGGCCGGAACCCCAGTTCGTCGAATGCGGCGGTGTTGTCGCGCATCGACACGCCGGCTTCCGCCCCGGCCACCAGGGCGCCATAGACCGACTTGGGGATGCGCTTGCGGGCCCGCTGCTCGGCGATGGCGACCGTCTCGAACCACTTGTTGCTCACGATTCGTGACCGTAGCGCCCGCTGCCTGAAATCTGCGCGTCGAACCACAATGGATGTGGCTGGACGCGCAGATTTCCCGGTGGAGTCCTCCCGCTGGGATCAGCTCCCTGCGTGGCTGCGGACTGTCGGCTGGGTCGTGCGAATTCCATGTGTTGAATCCGAGCATTCGGGTCGGGTATTATTGCTGCACGCCGGACCGGAGGTAGACGTGTTGTCACAAAGCCAGTTGCGTCGTCACAGATCGCGTAGGCGTCTCTACGTGTGGGTTTTTGTGTGTCTGCTGGCGGCGGCGCCGGTGGTGCTGACACGGTTGGCCCAGTCGGGGGGCGGCCCAGAGTCGGTCGTGGCCATCGCCAGTTCGGGTGGTGATCTGGATGAGGCCCTGTCGCCTGGTTCGGGTGGTGATCCGGTCGTGGGCGTGTCGCCTGGTTCGGGTGGTGATCTGGATGAGGCCCTGTCGCCTGGTTCGGGTGGTGATCCGGTTGTGGGCGTGTCGCCTGGTTCGGGTGGTGATCCGGTTGTGGGCGTGTCGCCTGGTTCGGGTGGTGATCCGGTTGTGGGCGTGTCGCCTGGTTCGGGTGGTGACCTCGGTGAGGATGCCACGTCCGGTTTGTCGGACGAGTCTGTGGGCGAGCCGGAGGTTTCGGTGTCGGCTGCTGGTCTCGGCGGGAGCGCTCCGACAGATGGGGCCGCCGCGTCCGCATTGTCGGACGAGTCTGCCGTGGAGCCTGAGGTTGTTGGTGGGCTTGTGTCGGTGCCTGATTCCGACGTTGGTTCCGGCCCTGCCGTGGAGCCTGAGGTTGTTGGTGGTGCTGGTTCGGGTGTGGGTACTGAGCCTGACGGTGGTTCTGGTTCCGGCCCTGCCGTGGAGCGTGAGGTTGTTGGTGGTTCTGGCCCTGCCGTGGAGCCTGAGGTTGTTGGTGGTTCTGGCCCTGCCGTGGAGCCTGAGGTTGTTGGTGGTGCTGGTTCGGGTGTGGGTACTGAGCCTGACGGTGGTTCTGGTTCTGGCCCTGCCGTGGAACCTGAGGTTGTTGGTGGTGCTGGTTCGGGTGTGGAGCCCGAGGTTGTCGTTGGTTCTGGTTCGGGTGTGGGGCCTGAGGTTGTTGGCGGTTCTGGTTCGGGTGTGGATACTGAGCCTGACGGCGGTTCTGGTTCCGGGCTTGCTGTGGTGCCTGATCCCGACGGTGGTTCTGGTTCTGGCCCTGCCGTGGAACCTGAGGTTGTTGGTGGTTCTGGTTCGGGTGTGGAGCCCGAGGTTGTCGTTGGTTCTGGTTCGGGTGTGGGGCCTGAGGCTGTTACGGGTTCCGAGTTGGGGGGTGAGTTGGATTCTGGGCTTGGCGGTGACTTGGACTCAGGCGACGAGCATCCCGTCGATGGAGGTGAGGGTGTGCCGTTCACGTATTGGGATGGTGACAAGGAACGGACTGTGTGGTTGGAGGTCGAGACGGCTGAGCCCGAGTTGGGGCAGGCACGAGACGGTATTGTCGGCGCTTCGGATGGTTTGGGTGAACAGGGTCGCAGTGTGGTGTTCCGGGATGCGCAGGGTGATGAGGTGCGCCTGCCCGGAGGAGTGATCGTCTTGCTCGACCCGACCTGGACGGCGGTTCAGGTCGAAGAGTTCTTCAGCGGCAACAACATCGCGCCGGCTCGGGTGTCGGAAATGGGTTGGATCGGCAATGGTTTCGTGGTTGACACTGAGCCTGGGTTGGCGGCGTTGTTGTTGGCGAATACGCTGGTCGGCCAACCCGGTGTTGAGATGTCGTCGCCGCATGTGGAAACCGACTTGGTAGGTCGGTAGTCGGCGCGGGGATTTGGTGATGCGGCGAATCCAATTGCGGAACACACTAGGCATCAAACTTGCTTGGGCGCGGCGCGGCGTGCGCCAAGACCCCGATACCCCGATACCCCAAAGCCCCGATACCCAGCGTGTCGGGGTGCGGCGCGGTGTGGCGTTGGCGGTGGTTGTGGCAATGCTGGCGGTGCTGGTCGCCCCGCAGAGCGCGGCGCAGTCACCGCCGGAGGCACCCGTGGTCACTCAAGTCACGCCCGGCACCGCTGAGGTGGCAGTGACATGGCAGGCGCCTGCCGACACCGGCGGCAGCGCCGTGGTGGCCTATGACCTGCGCTGGATCGCCTCTGACGCTGCCGACAAGTCTGCTGCCGGCTGGACGGTGCTCGATAGCTTCTGGTCGTCGGGGCCGTTGAGCGGCACGGTGACTGGTTTGGTGAACGGGGTCGGCTACGACTTCGCGGTGCGGGCGGTGACTGCTGCGGGCGACGGCGCCTGGTCGGCGGCCGTCTCGGCTGCCCCGCGCGACTCGGCGCCGACCATCACCGGGGTCTCCGAGGGTGAGGGAGTGCTGTCGGTGGTTTGGTCGGCACCCCCGGAGGTCGCTGACACCGAGACCGTGTTCTACAACGTGCGCTGGATCCGCAGCGACGCCACAGACAAGAGCGCCGGCAACTGGACCGAATCGGGTTCGCTCCCTTACCCGCAACGCAGGTGGCTGGGGATACCCCTCGACAACGGTGTCAGCCACGACGTGGCAGTCCAGGCGCAGACCGACCACCTCAGTGCCTGGTCGTCCAGCGTGTCGGCGACACCCGCCGACGCGCCCGACAGTATGTCCAGCGATGCCGGTTCGGTTGCCTCGGGCGTTGCGGTCTCCGCAGAGATCAGCACGCCACAAGACGAGGACTGGTTCAAGTTCGAATTGAGCAGTCCGGCGTTGGTGATGCTGCGGACCTCCGACCCGTTCGCCGGCGCCACCAACGCGCACCCCGACCCTGAATGCGCCCTCCATGACAGCAACGGCGACGTTATCGCCGAAAACAACGACAGCTTCTACCCGAACGCCAAGAAACACTGCCTGATCGTGCGCAAACTCGACACCGGCTCGTACTTCGTGCGGGTCCGCAGCAACCGGCCCAACCAGAACAATCCGCCGACCAACAACCAGAACAATCCGTCGACCAACAACCAGCAGAACCCGCCGACCCAGAAGGGGGCCTACCTGCTGCACGCGTCGATGGTCGAACCGGGTGCCACCCAAGCAACGGCGGTGCCCTTGGACAAAGACGGAGTCACCGTCGGCGACATAGCCAGCAACTCAGACACCGACTGGATCTCTGTGACCGGCGGCAGCGCCGGCGAGTTCGTCTGGGTCGAGGTCAGGCCTCAAGGCGTCTCCGACGGCCTGCAGGTCACGCTGATCGACTCAGCAGACAACGTACGGTCCCGCACTGCGAGCCCCTACAAATGCTTCACGCAGCGATGTCCCAACACCGAGTACCCCAACGCCGACTTCAACATCTGGTTCGAGTTGCCTGCGAACACGACGTACTGGCTGAAGATCGAGTCGCCGCATGCACAGACACCGACGGCGGCCACCTACGCGTTGACCTTGCGCCGCGACACCACCTACAAGCGCTTCAAAGACACCTGCAAGTCCCGCGGGCGCCCCCCGCAGTGGGAGGACGAACTGTCGGGCTGCCAATGGCACCTGCACAACGACGGGCGGAACGGCAGAACCTCCCGAGAGGACATCAACGTCCTCGCCGCCCACGACGCCGGGTTCCTCGGCGATGGAGTGGCCGTACAGGTGGTGGACGACGGCATCGACCTCCACCACGAAGACCTCGTCGACAACACCAACAACGCCGCCGAGAGCCGTACGACCTCACTGTGCGTGAACGACCCTGCCCCGTTCACGCCGACCGCCAAGCACGGCACCGCGGTCGCGGGCATTGTAGCAGGGCGCGACAACACCCTCGGGATGCGCGGCGTCGCCCCCAGGGCGCAGGTCTACAACATCCGCTTCCTCACCTGCATCCACCGTGAGCCGGGTTATCTCGGCAGGGCCATGGCGCAGAACGCGGCGAAGATCGCCGTCTCAGTGAGCTCCTGGGGCAAGAAAGACAGTCCCGCCGCGGAACCGATCCAGGATATTTGGCGACAGGGTCTGGAGTATGGCCTGCAAGCAGGCTTCGGTGGCAAAGGCACCTCCTACGTGTTCGCTGCCGGCAACGGCAACGCCCTCGACTACGCGACCCTCGAAGAGTTCGCGACCCACCGCGGGACGATTCCCGTCTGCGCGGTCGACGCACGCGGCAAGGTCGCAGGGTATTCGGAGAGGGGCCCCAACCTGTGGGTGTGCGGACCCGGCAATGACACGAGCTGGCGATGGGGAATCGCCACACTCGACCTCCACAGCCGCTACCGCGACGATTTCGGGGGCACCAGCGCGGCTGCGCCTGCCGTGGGAGGCGTGGTTGCGCTGATGCGGGCGGCCAACCCGGACCTGACTTGGCGCGACGTCAAGCTGATCCTGGCAGAGACGGCCCGCCGCAACCATCCGACCGACAGCGGTTGGGCCGAGGGTGCTCCAAAGTACGGCGACAGCACCGAACGCCACTGGTTCAACAACATGTACGGCTTCGGGATGGTCGATGCCTACGCAGCGGTGCAGTCGGCGCAGAACTGGACGCTGCTGCCCCCGATGCTCACGAGCACTTCGACTGCCGCGGGCGGTCCGCTGAAGATCCCCGCTGACCGTTCCACGGTGACGAGCACGGTCACCGTCAGCGACACGATCGAGTTCGTCGAATACGTGGAGATCAACACCAACTTCAACGCAGACGATTTCCGCCATCTGGACGTGGAACTGGTCTCGCCGTCGGGAACAGTGTCTTTGCTGTCGCCCGCCATCAACTTCTCCCCCGTGGCTGCGCCGTTGAAGGAGGCTTACCGTTTCGGATCGGCGAAACATCTCGGCGAAAGCGCCGCAGGCACCTGGACGCTGAGGATCACGGACCGCTACGCGACCCGCAACAAGGGCAAGGCTGTGCTCACGGATTGGAACCTGGCCGTCTACGGGAACCGGCGACATCCCTCTGCGCCGATGCTCTCTTCAGTCACACCGGGGCCGGCCTCGCTGGCAGTGGCCTGGCAGGCGCCGTCGGAGTCGGGCGCAACGGCGCTGACCGGCTATGAGCTGCGCCACATCTCCAGCACCGCCACCGACAAGACCGACGACACGCGCTGGGATGTGGTAGCGGTTCCCGGAGGCGCGGTGACGCTGGCCCACACGCTGAGCTTCACCACCGCGGCGGGCAGCCGCGACATACAGGTTCGTGCTGTTAACTCCGCCGGCGCCGGGCCCTGGTCGGCAACGGTCACAGGCACCCCGGGCACCAAGAACCTCGACGCCTACTTCGTTGACTCCTCAACCATCCGCACGGTAGCTGAGAACACCGCAGCGGGCACGGCGGTGGGCGCGGCCGTCACCGCTACCGACAGCGACACTGCGCCGCCGGGCTTGACCTACACGCTCAGCGGAACCCACGCCGACAGCTTCACGATCGACGGTGCCACCGGGCAGTTGCGAACCAAAGCAGCGCTCGACTACGAGACCCAGGCTGCGTATTCGGTGACCGTGTCGGTTTC
>JAHQYN010000066.1 GCA_024421085.1 Acidimicrobiia bacterium | reverse complement strand
CGAATCCTTCGCCGTCACCGTGATGGTGGCCGTGCCCTCGGAGTTGGCGATCACCGTGACGGCGGTGAGCGCGGTCGTTGCGCCGTCGATGGCGGCCGACACCGCCGCTATTGAGGTGTCGGACGATGACGCCTGGGTTACGGTCACCGCATCGCCGTCGGGGTCGCTGAACACCCCCGACATGGAGATGGTGCGGCTGTCCTCGGCTTCCAGCCCGCTCACGTCGGCGATGGCCGTCGCCACGGTTGGCGCGGCCTTCACCTTTACCGTGAAACTATCCTCGACCGAGCCGCCCTTGCCGTCATCGGCCGTGACCGTGACGGTCGCCGTTCCCCGCGCCTGGGCCGAAACCGTCAGCGTCGAGTAGTCGGATGCAACCGACACCGTGACCACGTTCTCGTTCGACGAACTCGCCGTGACCGTCAGGTCGTCGCCGTCGCCGTCAGCGAATACGCCAGACAGGGATGCCTCATGCGCCCCGCTCTCGTTGACGATGGTCGCGTCGGCGACAGCGGCGGAGACCGTGGGTGCGTTGTTGGCCGGTCCGGCCACCGACACGCCGAAGGCGTCGCTGACGCTGTTGCCGTCGGCGTCCCGGGCGGTGACCGTGATGGTGGCCGTACCCTCAGCCACTCCTGCCACCGTCAGTTTGGAATGGTCGGCTGCTACGGCGACCGTGACCTTGCCGTCATCCGACGATGCGGCGGTGATGGTCAGCGCGTCCCCGTCGGCGTCGCTGAACACTTCCGACAGGGAGACATCTTGCGTCGCCTCAACCTCCAACTCGCTCACGTCGGCGATGGGCGACGCCACCACCGGCGCGGCCTTCACCTTCACCGTGAAACTATCCTCGACCGAGCCGCCGTTGCCGTCAGATGCCGTCACCGTGACGGTCGCGGTGCCACGATTCCTGGCCGTTGCCGTCAGCGTAGAGTAGTCGGCGGATACCGACACCGTGGCCATGTTCTCGTCCGACGAGCTAGCCGTGACCGTCAGCGCGTCCCCGTCGGCGTCCCTGAACACGCCCGATAGCGAGACCCCATGCGTGCCGCTCTCGTTGACGATGGTCGCATCTGCGATGGCGGAGGCCACCGCCGGGGCGTCGTTGGTCGGCAAGGTCACTGTCACCGTGTAGGTCTTCTGCGCTCCCGACTGGGCCACCGCCGCCACGATGAGTGTGTTCTCGCCGGCCTCCAGCGCGACCGCCGGTCCCGTTTCGCCGCTCCGCACCGCCTCAAGATTCGAACCGGCGCCCGTCCTCATCGTCGTGCCGGGCTCCGCCGCCGTCGGCGCCAGACGCACGTGCGTCGTCCCGTGCGGCGCCGTCACCGCGTAGTCCGTCGTCTCCGCCTCGAACGCGCCGATGTCCAACGCCGACCACGGCCCGCCGGCCCCCGCCGCGCCCTCGACCGTCAGCGCGCTCAAGTCCGCCTCGTCGTTCAGGATGACCACCGAAGCCTCGCCGTAAGCGATGCGCGCGCCCAACGACGGGTTCGAGACCGCGAAGCGGAAGTTCTCGTCGCTGTCCGACACCGTGTCGTTGACGATCGGCACGAACACGAGCTTCCGCGTCTCGCCCGGCGCGAAGGTCAGCGTGCCTGCCGTCGTCGTGTAGTCGGATGGCGCCGTCGCCGCGGGACTGTTGGTGATCTTGATCCATCTATCCAACCCGCCGCCGTTGGGCCTCCACTGCGGCTTGTACTGAGTGGATACTGTTCCGTCCTTCGTCGTGTAGTCCACCGTGAACGGGTAGGACACCGCGCTGCGCAGGTACACGACGAAGTGCGCTCCCGCGTCGCGGTCCTCGTGGACCGCGAAGTCGGGAGGACCCGTCACGTAGATTTGCGCCAGCTGGGCGCTGTCGATGATCGTGACCTGCGCCGAGTACGGGTCGCCCAACTGCACCCCCGACGGCAGGAAGGGCCCGCTGATCGCCACCGAGAACGTCTCGTTGTCGCCGTCGGCGTCCCGCGTCGTCCGGATGGTGGCCGTGCCCGTCGTCTGGCCGGCCGGGATGTCGATGTTGAAGGACCCGCCAAGTCGACTGCTGGTACTGAGTTCCTCGTAGTCGCCCGGCTCCGCCGTGCCCTGCAGCTGATAGAGCGGGATGCGCACCGCCTGCGGCAGCGGATCCGTCAGCGTCGCTGTGATCGTCACCGGGGAGCCCTCCTCGACCAGGGGCGTGGCGGAGACCGAGACCTTGAGCTCCGTGATGGTCACCTCGACCGAGGACGGGTCGCCGTACGACAGCCCGGGCATCTGAAACGACCCTTCCCCGGTCAGCGCCACCGTGAAGGTCTCGTCGTCCTTGTCCCCATCGCGGATCGTCTGCACGATGCCCGTGCCGCTCGTCTCGCCGGCGGGGATGATGATTTGTTGCAGCGGCACGTAGTCGTCGTCACCGCCGATATCTCCCGTGCCGTAGTTCTCCCTGGTCTCCGCCGTGCCCGGCGTCGTCCACAGCAAGATCTTCCGATCCCGCGACACCGCAGCAGTCACCGTCGCTGTGATCGTCACCGGGGAGCCCTCCCTGACCGAGCTCGGCGAGGCCGAGAGCGATACTTCGGGACAATCCGGCAAAGAACGGACAGCATTGGGGCTCACGCCGATCAAGTCTCTCACCGTCAAGATTGACCTTCTCTGGGCCATGGCCGAGGTCAGGCAGGTCAGGCGGTTCTGGCCCATCGATAGATTGGTCAACGCGCCAAGGTCGCGGAACGCTCTTGTTGGAAAGCCCGTGAGGGAATTCTTGTCCAGGGAGAGAAGAGCCAAGGATGAGAGGCCGTCGAAGACGTTGGCGGGCAGTATGTACAGGGAATTGTCGCGCATATTGAGACCCACCAAGGAGGAGAGACCGTTGAAGACGTTCCCTCGGAGGCTGCTCAACGAATTCTCGCTCAAATTGAGACCTGTCAAGGAGGTGAGGCCGGCAAAGGCCTCCACATGCATGCTCGTCAGCGAATTGGTGCCCAGATGGAGAATCTGCAAGGAGGGGACACCGTTGAACGCCTTCGCTGGCACGCTGGTCAGGGAATTGCGGGTCAAATAGAGCCCTTCCAAGGAGGGGAGGCCGTTGAGCGCATCCGTTGGCACACTGGTCAGGGAATTATCGCTCAAATCGAGAACTCGCAAGGAGGGGAGGCCGTTGAAGGCGTCCGCTGGCAGGCTGGCCAAGGAATTATCGCTCAAATCGAGGGTTTCCAAGGAGGAAAGGCCGTTGAACACGTTCGCCGGCAGGCTGGTCAGCGAATTGCCGCTCAAATCGAGCCTTTCCAAGGAGGAAAGGCCGTCGAACACGTTCGCCGGCAGGCTGGCCAAGGAATTGCCGTCCAAATCGAGGGTTTCCAAGGAGGAAAGGTCGTTGAACACGTTCGCCGGCAGGCTGGCCAAGGAATTGCCGCCCAAATCGAGACTTTGCAAGGAGGAAAAGCCCCGCAAATCTATCTCCCGCAAGCCAGTCAGAACATCAGCGGCATCGACACTCAGTGATACAACATCATCACTCAGTGAAGTCGATGCGACGTCTGCACAATCGGATTCGGCGACCCGTGGCATAATCGCGGTAATCACGGCAGGCGTGCGCCCGCAGATGCCGCTGACCATCACGGGTCGATTGAGTAACTCGAACGCCTTATAGGACGCGCGCTCCCGGATCGGATCGCTGTTTGGCATCCGGTAGTTCACCGTCACCGGCTGACCAGCATCCACCGGCTCAGTGAGGTTCAGGCTCACCACCACGCCGCTGATCGATACGGGGTTGCTGCCGGCCAGACGCACTGTCGTGCCGTCCACACTTACCGTGAAGGCCGAGGCCGGCGGAACGGAGTTCTCGTTCAGCAACACGTCGTAGGTGAGCTTCAGGGTCGTGTCGTTCGCTGTCGCGGTGGACAGCAACGGTCGTCCGGGCCTCACCGTGCCCGTACCGCGTCGCCAAAATTGGCTGGTGGCGCCGGCGCTCTTGGCGCGCACTCGCAACCGGTAGATCGTGTCGGCGGACAGACCCGAAATCGTCTGCGAAGGTATCGCACCGTCGCGGGCGACCGCCACCCATGCGGTGACGGGGTCACTGCCCGAGGCCGCCACGTCGTCGCCGACACTTCCCGTCGCCGCCGAGGTGTAATGCACGTCGTAGCCGTCCACACCGCCCGCAGGCGCGTCCCATTCGAGGAACATCTCGTTCAGAGCGCTGGCACGTACGACCGTCAGATTATTCGGCGTTCCAGGTGGAGTCACAAAAGACACTTCTGGCGAAGCCGGACCCCAGCCGGCAGAGTTCCTAGCCGACACCCTCACGCTGTATCTCGTCCCTGGTGTCAGACCGGTAATATACTCGTTGGAGTAGGACCCAGGGTAGTCGACGTGGCGCCAATCAGGAGGATTCGAGGTGTACTCCACTCGGTAGTTCTCAATCGCCGCACCATTGTTCGCCGGAGCTGTCCAATCCACCCTCGCTTCAGTGGAATAGGTCTCTGCATCTGTCACCACTGGGGCCACTGGCGCATCCGGTGGCGACACCTGCGCCTGCGCTGGCGAGGAAACCAAGAGCAAAATCAGGCCCGCAAGCAGCGAGACGATTGGAAGAGGCAAACGCAGCAACGGGGGGGGGGGTTGAGAGGGGCATGGCCGCCCTCATCTTACGGCCCGCTCTGCTGACATTGGTACTTGCGTTGAACATGGCGTTCTGTCCTCACATTCTAATGACCCTGGACTTGGCGCAGTGCTGAGTGCGACACCTTGCGTTGAGTAGAAGTCCCTACCCTTGGTCGCAGCATAGCGGTGGGACTGGGCCGATGCGTGGCGTTCGGGCTCGCCTACTCGCCAACTACCGAACCCGAGCATTGCTCTACGCCGGCAAACCCAACTGGGCGCTACTCGACACCCTCACCCCACGTCTACGCGCAGGCTCAAACGAGAAGCGTGAGATCGGCCTGACACGGGGCCGGAGCAGCTAGTCTGAGGGCGGTGAGCGGGAACGAGGCAGGTACGCAGCAGCGGGAGGCGGATCGAGTTCTTGCCCCGGTGCCTGAGGACTGGAACCGGGCTTTGGCGGTGGTGGCCCATCCCGACGACCTCGAATATGGGGCGTCGGCGGCTGTCGCCCGCTGGACCGCCATGGGCAAAGACGTCCGTTACGTGTTGGCCACACGGGGCGAGGCCGGTATCGATTCCATGCATCCCGGCGAGGCTGGTCCGCTGCGCTCAACAGAGCAGGTGTCTGCCGCTGCCGCCGTCGGAGTCTCGGTGGTGGAGTTCCTCGATCACCCCGACGGCCTGGTAGTCAATGGGATCGAACTGCGGCGGGACCTGGCCGCGGCCATTCGGCGCCACCAGCCGGAGGTGATCATCGGATCGAACTTCCGCGACCGCTGGGGCGAGTCCGGTCCCTGGAACCACGTCGATCATCGGGAACTCGGCAGGGCCCTGCCCGACGCCGTTCGCGACGCCGCCAATCGCTGGCTGTTCCCCGAAGCGGGAGAGCCGTGGGACGGGGTGCGCTGGATCGCTTTCGCATCCTCTCCCGTGCCGACGCATGGAGTCGACGTGACCGATCATCTCGCCGCCGGGGTGGACTCGTTGCTCTCTCACCGCGTCTACATCGAGAGCCTCGGCGACCCGCACTTCGATCCCGACTCTTTCCTGAGCGACAACTGCCGACAGGTCGGCGAGACGCTCGGCGTACAGTTCGGAGTCGCCTTCGAACTGATCCCAATGTGACCACCCAAGTGCATAACTTTGCGGGCATACAACTTGCACGTTGTATGCCCGCTCCATTAGAGTCCCGGTGTGTGGGAAGTCATCTACATCAACCACTTCGAGGAATGGTGGCTCCGGCTGCCCGAACACGACCAGAGGCGAGTGCTCGTCCGTGTCGAGGCTCTGAAGGCGTCTGGTCCCGAACTCGGCCGTCCGACCGTCGACACGGTCATCGGCAACCGACATTCGAATATGAAGGAACTGAGAGCCGGCACCATACGAATACTGTTTGCATTCGATCCTGGTCGCAGGGCAGTGCTCCTGCTTGGCGGCGACAAACGAGGTCGCAAGCAGTGGTACAGGAAGACAATCCCGCTGGCCGATACTCTCTACGACGAGTACCTGTCAACGCTCGGAACGGAGGTTTGATCCGATGACCGCCAAGAACTTTGACGATCTTGCGGCGCCCCTTTACTCCGCCGAAGAGGGTAAAGCCCTCATCGAGGAGTGTCGGCAAGAGCACCGGGCGGAGGTTTTTGCCTACCGCATCGGAGAACTGCGCCGAGAACTCGGCATAGACCAAGCCGAGTTGGCCGAACGGCTCGGAATGAGTCAGGCAGGTGTTTCAAAACTGGAGCGATCAACCGACCCCAAGCTATCCACACTCATGAAACTCGCCGCTGCACTTGGCGCGTCTCTCCATATCGAAATAGCCGCCCAAGACCACGCCATCGCCCTCAACCAAACCCCCAAGACAACATCGCATAGACCGGCATAAGAAAACGGCACTTGAGACATCGTGCCAGTGGCGGTCCGATGTGTCCAACCCGTCGACCAGCACTGTGCCGCTGGTCGCGCGGGGTGTGGGCGCGGAGGGACTCGAACCCCCGACTTCTTCCTTGTAAGGGAAGCGCTCTAACCAACTGAGCTACGCGCCCTGAATGGCAAGGATACGGGGCAATTCAGAGAATCTGGCTCAAGAACAGCTTGGTGCGCTCTTCAGTCGGGTTCGTGAAGAAGTGCTCCGGTGGGCCGACCTCGACGATCTCGCCGTCGGCCATGAACACCACACGGTCAGCGACCTCCCGGGCGAAACCCATTTCGTGGGTTACGCAGATCATGGTCATGCCCTCGGTGGCAAGGTCCTTCATCGTGTCGAGAACTTCCTTGATCATCTCCGGGTCGAGCGCCGAGGTGGGCTCGTCGAAGAGCATCACCTTGGGCTTCATCGCCAGAGAACGGGCGATGGCGACTCGCTGTTGCTGACCGCCGGAGAGCTGGCCCGGATACTTCCGTGCCTGATCCGGGATCTTCACCCGCTCGAGCAACTCCATCGCGGTCGCATCCGCTTCCGCTCTGGAAATATTGCGAACATTGCGCGGCGCCAGGGTGATGTTCTCGAGCACCGACAGGTGCGGGAACAGGTTGAAACTTTGGAACACCATGCCCGTCTCACGGCGGATCCCCTGGATTGCCCGAATGTCGTCGGACAGCTCGACTCCGTCTACCACAATCGAGCCGCGGTCGTGTCGCTCCAAGCGGTTGATGCAGCGGATAAGCGTGGACTTGCCAGAGCCCGAAGGCCCGATGACCACCACCACCTCCTGCTCCCCGACTGACATATTTATGTTGCTCAGAGCCTGAAAGTCACCAAAGAACTTGTCGACTCCGCGCAGGCTGATGATCGTGTCGCCTTTGCCGAGGACCTCGGTTGCGTCTGCGTTGACTTCTGTGTCGCTCATCTCACTCCGACTCCTAGTCGCTCTTCGACTCTACGGCTCTCTTTGGACATGGTGTAGGCGAACGCCCAATATCCGAGGGCGACGAAGGGATACGTCACCGCCACCAGCCCCTGCCCCAAGAACTCCGGCTGGGCGTTGGCCACCGCAGAGGTCTCCAGGAAATCCAGCAGCCCGATGATCGTAAGCAACGAAGTGTCCTTGAACAACGAAATGAACTGGCCTACCAGGGCCGGGATCACCGCGCGCAGCGCCTGGGGAAGGACGATCAGCCGTTGGATCTTGCCGGCGGACATCCCAGAAGCCTGCGCGGCTTCAACCTGACCACGAGGCACCGCCTGGAGACCACCACGGACGATCTCGGCAATGTACGCGGCTGAGAACGCGGTGATGACGATCATGACTCGGGTCAACGGGCCGGGAATGTCGAGGTCGATCGGGAACAGCAGGGGAAGCATCAGCCAGGAGAACAGCAACAATGAAATCAGCGGCACGCCGCGCACAAACTCGATGAAGATCACCGATGCGCTCTTGATCACCGGCAGATCCGACTGGCGTCCCAGGGCCAGCAGGATGCCCACCGGGAGTCCGGTGCTGATGCCGATCACAGTCACGAAGAGCGTGAGGTGCAAACCTCCCCAATCGTCCCAACCGAAGCCTCCCAAGTCGACGGACGTCAACCCGTACCACACACCGCAGAAGACGACGGCTGCCGCGACCCGCGAGGCAAGGATCCCCCCGACCCGCCGCTTGAACGGATACGGAATGTGCCAACGCCGCACCCGGCGTGACGCCCCGATCGTTTCAGGCGCCCCGACTCCCCTTTCATCTGCATAACGCCGAACCTCCACCAGCGTCCACGCGCCGAACAACCCGCCCACGGTCAAGGCGCCCAGACCTCCAGTCCCGGCGAGGACCAGCAGCGACAGCAGACCGAGCAACCCAGCGAAGAAGAGTCCGCGCGTTCGCATCGCGGGGTTGAACCTGCGGCCCAGTTCACGGCTGATGAAGAACGCCACGAAGACGGTGGCCAGACCCACGAACGGCGGCACGGTCCGGGCGAAGGACAAGAAAAAGATCAACACCGCAATGATCGCCCAGAACCTGCGCAACAGATCAGGCCAAGAGTGGGGTTCGGTGGGCAGACCCTTTTCTTCCGCGACTGCCTGCGCCGACCGCCACAACACCCCAGAACCGATTCCCAAAGACCCCATCAGCAGGTACCCCGACACCCAGGATCGCCACAACTCGTCGCGGGGGAACTGACCGACCATGAACAGCGCGAGGTTGCGGCGGATGATCAGGAAATCCGAAGAGAACAGCCAGCCCAGTGTTCGAACCAACGCGAAAGCAATGGCGAAGATGAACACAGCGGTGATAAGCGAGTTGTACCAGTTGTTGAACAGGTTCTGCTTGATCCAGTCTCCCGGTGACAAGCGGTGGCTCGGTGGAAGTTCGCTCACCTCGGAAACCTCGTCGTGGACTCCCGAACCAGAATTGGTAACCGACATCACACACCTCTCAACTGGAGGCGACGGTTCACCAGGTTGCCTATCGCCGACAGGATCAATGAGAAGGCCAAGTAGATCACCATGAGAATCAACAGGAGCTGCGGCGCGGGTTGGGACTGCCCGAACAGGTTGGAGATGATCGAAGTGGTCTCAGCGAAACCGATCGCCACGGCCAATGACGAGTTCTTGGTGTAGTTGAGGAACTGGTTGATCAACGGCGGGAAGGCGATCCGGAAAGCCTGAGGCAGGATCACGAACCGGTACCGTTGCAATCCGTTCAGGGCCAGAGCATGGGAGGCCTCCACCTGCCCTCGATGCACGGCCAGGATGCTGCCCCGAACAATCTCGGCGATATGGGAGGCCGTGTAGATCACCAGCGCCAGCATCACCGCCACATAGGGCATCTGCATCCGGAAGCCGCCCGACCAGATCCGATCCTCGACGGTGGTCTTGGAGAACTCGAACGGCCCTCCAAGCACCAGGAAGAAAACCACGCACAGGCCGACCAGGGTCGCCACCGACCACAGCGCCCGACGATGCGGAGCACCCGTGTTGTTGAAGACCCGAGTCCGCCACACCCAGACCCCCGCGGCTGCCACGATGCTGCCCACGACGAGCAGCCGGTAGGCCGCGAAGTTGTCCAGACCGACAATCGATGGAAACGCGAACCGGTTGTTGCTGAAGATCATCCAGCCGCCGAAGGGTCGCCAAGCTGCTTCCGCGGTCGGACTCGCCCCGATTGGGAAATTGAGGAAGACGGCTCCCCACAAGAACACGATCACCAACAGGGGCGGGATGTTCCTGAAGAACTCGACGTATCCGGTTGCCAGCTTCCGCAACAGCCAGTTGGTCGACAGGCGTGCTATACCGATGAAGGTCCCGAACAGCACAGAAAGAGGAATCCCCAACAGGATTATCAAAAACGTGTTCTTGACCCCCTGCTGCAGGGCGTCGCGGATCCCGGCGTTCGAACTCAACGGGTTGTCAGCGATGGAGATTCCCGACGGCTGGTCCAGGAAATCGAAGGTCAGTTCGAGGCCGATATCGTCGGTTCGGTCCCTGAAATTGCTCCACAGCCAGGAGCCGACCACGACGATGAGGCCGAAGACCAGAACCTGAGCGGCCAACGAGAGAACGTTCAGGTCGCGCCATGGAGGTGGACGGTCGGAGGTGTCTCGCCCGGTGACCCTGTCGACAATGAAACGACTAGCGAGACCAGCCGCCGCCACCACCACCAGGGCGATCACCAACAACAGCAGCCTGCCGAGCATCTGTTCCTCTCGCCCCTCTCTGCGCCTTCGGCTATCCCAGCGGATTCACTGGTGACCCGAACAGTAACCCGCAACATTCGCCGAGCGGAGCATTTCAGAGAATATTCCTGACGCGCAAGACGGTCCCGGCGACCCTCGAACCTCGGTGAGGGCCGACCGGGACTGTCTTGTCGATTTTTCGGCGAATGCCGCTGTGCTGGCGGCTTCGTCGATCAATCAAACCAGTGGCTCACAAGACCAACGGCTTACCGGAATGGCGGAACGTACATGAGGCCACCGTCGGTCCACAGGGCGTTCCGCTCGCGCTCAAGTCCGAGCGGCGCGAGGTTGCGCTCATAGATCTCGCCGTAGTTCCCTACTTGGCTGATGATCTGAGAGGCGAAGTCGTCTGGAATACCGAGCCCGAATTCGGTGACCTCTCCTTCGATCTCAAGACCGAGGAACCGCCGGATGTTGGAGTCCTCGGTGTCGGCGAAGCTGGAAATGTTGCTTGAGGTGATGCCGTACTCTTCGGCCTGCACCGTGGCCATGGTGGCCCAGTTCACGACCTGTGCCCACTCGGTGTCGCCGTCGGCCACCACCGGACCCAGGGGCTCCTTGGAGATGATGTCGCTGAGGATGCGCGTCGGGATGCCGAGTGTGGCAGAGAACGCTGCCAAGCCGGAGGAATCAGTCGTCCAGACTTCACACTGTCCGGCAACGAAGGCTGGTTGGAGCTCATCGTTGGACTGGAACTCGACAGCGGTGAAGGGGATGCCCCTATCTCCGAACACTGCGTTGAGGTTCAACAGCGTGGTTGTGCCTTGGAGCACACAGATACTGGCGTTGGACATGTCTTCCACAGACTGGATCGAGCTGTCACCGTGAACCATGAAACCCTGGCCGTCGTAGAATGTCGTGAACATGAAGTTAGCCTGCTCGTTGCCGTCACGGCTGGCCGTCCAAGTGGTGTTGCGGATCAGCACGTCGATCTCGCCGGCCTGCAGAGTCGGGAAGCGCTGGGTGGAGTCGAGGGGCGTGTAGCTCACGGCGTCAGCATCGCCGAGCACGGCGGCTGCCACGACTCGACAGAAATCAACATCAAAGCCGGTGTTGTTGCCGTCTGCATCGATGTTGCCGAACCCCGGAAGCGTGGCGTTGACACCGCAGTTGAGCTCACCGCGAGCGACTACCGCGGCGAGACGCCCGCCTTCCTCCTCGGCCTCTTCGGCCATGTCGTTGGCGGCGGGCGCCGTGGTGTCCTCGGTGGCGGTGGCGGCGGTCGTGGTCGGTGCGGGCTCTGCGGCATCGCCGCTGTCGTCGCCGCAAGCGGCTGCGATCACGACGATGGCCAACAGTGCTGCGAGCAGACGCAGCAAATTACGGTTCTTGTTCATGGATTGTTCCCTCCTGAAATGACCTGACCCGCATGGTGGCGCGCAACATCGGGTCGCGGCCTGGGTCATGGTCGGGCACAATCTAGCGGATGTGGCAAAGACCACAACCGCAAAGTTGCGACCTTCGTCAGCAGTTTGTGTCTGAGCCTCGCCGTACCGACAGCAAGTGGGGTATCAGCGCCGGGGGCGCAGCGACGGGCGACCTCTGGGCATGTTGGTCGATCACCGCCAGTTCTCGATCCTCTGCGTCGGCCACGACCACTCCGACCTCACGACAGACGAGCAGGGCACCCAAGTAGTCCCAGACGTGAAGCGAACCGGCGAAGTCGACGAATCCGGCGAAACGCCCGTCGGCTACTGCACACAGTTCCAGAGCGCACGAACCCATGGTGCGGAACTGCCACCAACCCGCCTGAGCGGGGGGCACTCCGTTCACCGCAACGACCGCTTCGGAGAACTCGACTGCTGTGGGCGCCGCGAGCGCAGCACCGTCGAGGGTCGCGCCCCGGCCGCGGACCGCGGTGTAGCGCCGGTTGCTGGGATGGTCATGCACAACGGCCACCCAGGGGCCGTCTTCGTCGACCACGCACAGGCTCGTCGCGAACCAGGGAAGCGGCAGCGAAGCGTTGGTCGAGCCGTCGACGGGGTCGACGACGGCCACCAGCCCCGTGCCGGGCCCGAGGCCGCTCTCCTCGCTGAGGACAGCGATATCGGTGGCGCCGAGCACGCCGAGCACCGCTTCGTCGGCGACAAGGTCTGGAACGTACTGGTCGTGGCGCAGACCCGACTTGCCCCAGTCGCGCTGGTCTGCGAAGGCGTCGACCACCGCGTCGGCAGCTTCGTTCAGGACCGCGAGCACCGCCTCAGCGTTCATCTCGTCAGCGTTCATCTCGTCAGCGTTCATCTAAGCCTCGCTCCCCGCGCCGGCGGCGCACAATCAGACAGACTCGTACGGTCCAACGAACAACATTTCAGACAATACGGTCGATCACCCACACGATACGCGCCGAGTCATGGCAAGCTAGTCGCAATGGCGATAATAGACTTGCAGGGATTCGTTGCCGATCTCAAGGACCACGTCCACGAACACGGGTTCCACGTCCACGACGAACGGCACTTCATCGAGACTTACACCAACCGTCAGATATGGGAAGTCGACCTGCACCCCGACCGGGCATGCGACGGCCCGCTCGACATGCACATCGCACTCGAGGCTGGTTCGCGGGCGCTGATCATGTTCGAGGACGAACTGCTCAGCCTCGACGTCGGAGAGGAGGCATCCGATGACATCCGCCTGCCGCTGACGATCAGCTTCGCCCTGCCACCGCTGCCCTCCGCGCCCGACCTTCTGATTCTGGCCACCGACCTCGCCGGTATCGGCACCACCGATCTGCCGCTCGAGGTGAGTGCCCTCGACAGCTTCGGGGCGGTCACCGACGCACCGGTGCGCGCCATCAGCATCGTTGCGCGGGTCCCGGTCGAGTTGGCGAGGATCTTCTATGGACGAGACGTGTTGTGCGACGTGCTCGACCGCTGCTCGAAGGTCGCCGAATTCCTGCTCGACCGCGCGCCAGCCTGGATCGACGAACCCTGAGGCAACCTCGGCCGTTCAACCAGCGGCCGCCGCGAACCCCTTGTCGAGGTCCGCGATGATGTCTTCGATCGACTCCAGTCCCACCGACAGCCTCACCAGCCCCGGGGTGACGCCTGTGGACTCCTGCTCTTGGGGGGTCAACTGGGAGTGGGTGGTGGCTGCAGGCTGGATCACGAGGCTGCGGGTGTCGCCGATGTTGGCCAGGTGGCTGTGAAGCTCGAGGGCCTCGACGAACTTCTTGCCCGCTTCGAGACCGCCCTTGATCACGAAGGCGGGGACCGAGCCGTATCCCTTCCCGCCGCCGAGTTCGTTGGCAATGTCGTGCCAGGGCGAGTCGGGCAGTCCGGCGTAGGCGACAGACTCCACCTGGTCGTGGGAGGCGAGATAGTCGACGACTGCGTTCGAGTTGGAGAAGTGGCGTTCCATCCGCAGGCTCAGCGTCTCTAGGCCCTGCAGCAGCAGGAACGAATTGAACGGCGCGATCGCCGCACCGATGTCGCGCAGAAGTTGCACCCGGGCCTTGATGATGTAGGAACCGGGGCCGAGTGCAGGCCAGTAGGCCAGGCCGTGGTAGCTGGGATCGGGCTCGGTGAACATCGGATGCTTGCCGGACGCCCCGAAATCGAAACTGCCACCGTCGACGATCACACCGGCGATTGCGGTGCCGTGCCCGCCGATGAACTTCGTCGCCGAGTGGACGACGATGTCTGCGCCGTGCTCAAGCGGACGGATCAGGTACGGGGTGGCCACAGTGTTGTCGACGATGAGCGGCAGGTTGTTTGCATGGGCGATGTCTGCGACCTTGGCGATGTCGACCACGTTGTTCTTCGGGTTGCCGATCGACTCGCAGTAGTACGCCTTGGTGTTGGGCTGTGTGGCTGCCTGCCAGGCGTCGGGGTCATCGGCGTCGTCGATGAAGGTGCAGGTGATTCCCATCTTCGGCAGCGTGTAGTGGAACAGGTTGTAGGTGCCGCCGTAGAGGGCTGCGGCCGACACGATGTGGTCGCCAGACTCGGCCAGATTCAGGATCGCCAGGGTTTCTGCCGCCTGGCCGGACGACAGCGCAAGCGCCCCGGGGATTCCGACTGCGGTGTCTGTGCCGCCTTCGAGGCTGGCTAGGCGGGCTTCGACCACGGCTTGGGTCGGGTTCATGATCCGGGTGTAGATGTTGCCTATCTCGGCTAGGGCGAACAGGTTCTTGGCGTGGTCGGAATCACGGAACTGGTAGGCCGTCGTCTGATAGATAGGAACGGCGCGGGCACCAGTGGCCGGGTCGGCCTGCTGCCCCGCGTGGATCTGGCGGGTCTCGAAACCCCAGTCGTTGCTCATGGATGCACCTTTCGTGGCTCGGTCCTCGTCCCTTCGTTGCGGAGACGGCGGACATCGCCGGTCGTGACTTCACCGGCGTCCACCGCAGCCTACACCAATAACCGACAAGATCGGTCGGATTTGCTTGCAGCCCCTGGCGCGGCGGGTCCTCCCGGTGTCTCGGCTGGGAATCAACTGAGGCGCTCCGCGATCGGCAAAGTCGGCACCGGACGGGTGGGAGAACACCTCTCAAGAGGGTGGCATAGCGCAGCTTTAGATTGGTACTTAATGACATGCTGTGGTACATTCGATACATGAATGGGATACACACAGTCGTAGTGGGAGATCGGGGACGAATCGTCGTTCCGGCGGAGGTCCGCGAGAACGAGCAACTGACCGAGGGGACACCGCTGGTGATGCTGACCACATCGGGGGGGCTGGTGCTGATGACCCGGGATCAACTGCTTCAACGGGTGCGGGGGGAGTTGAAGGGCCTCGATCTCGTCGGTGAGCTTCTGGCCGACCGCAGGCGTGCATCAAAACGGGAGGACCACGCGTGAGCATCGTCCTCGATGCCTCGGCCATCCTGGCGTTCCTCCAGGGAGAGGACGGTGCCGCAGAAGTGGCTGTGGCCTTGGAAGCCGGTTCAATATGCGGTGCCGCGAACTGGTCCGAGGTAGCCCAGAAGGTGCTCGGCGCCGCCCGCGACTGGGATCTGGCGCGTGCGCTGCTGCAAAGCTACGACCTCGGTATCGAACCCGTCGTTGCGGCCGACGCCGAGTGGGCCGCCCGCCGCTGGACACGAAGCGAAGGGCTGTCACTGGCAGACCGACTGTGTCTGGCGCTCGCCGACCGTGTCGATGCCGATGTGCTGACCGCCGACCGGCACTGGGGATCGTCTGGCTCGATCAGACAGATCCGCTGAGCCACCGAAGGTCAACAACCCCTGGCCGGGTCGATCGGGATCTTGGCCTTGGCTCTGTTTCTCGCGACATCACATGGTGGGCTCGGTGGGGATCGAACCCACGACCGAAGGATTATGAGTCCTCTGCTCTGACCACTGAGCTACGAGCCCAACGAGACACTACCGCAGCAAACACACCGAACCGCGAAGCCGACCGCACACCGCGGGCGAGGACGCTGTTCGAGGACGGGTCCGTCTCAGGCAATGGCATCCCCTCGCGCTAACGTCGGCCGCAGGGACGCAACACCGGACCCGATAGCAAGTGCGAGGTTGGCAATGGCTCCAGATACTGACGACACCCGTGTCGGTTCGTCTTACGACGACTTCTCGTGGACATCGTTCTACTCAGAATTCGCAAACAGGCTGCTGACGTACCGCCATGACCGGCCGGCGCTGCTCGCGGCGATCGATCAACTGCCGGCGGAGCGGGTCAGTTACCTCACCGACCGATTCGCCGACGGCTCGTCGGGTCGGATGCGAGACATCTGCCCCTTCACAACGATGGGCGCCTTCAATCGGCGGTTGACTGATGCCAACCGCCGGACGACCGCCCTCAAATTGGCAGAGTTCCTCGGAATGGAGCGCGAGCCACTCAGGTCTTTCGCCGGAATCCCGATTCTGGACAATCGTGCCAGTTGGTTCTTCCCGTATGAAGGTCTGCGTGACGACGATCACATTGACGCGCTCTGGCAAGTGTTCGCAGATGCCATCGCCTACGCCGACGGGCCCGACAAGCCCAACCGCGCCTCGCTCATCGACTCCTTCAACGACGCGGTGGGTCGCAAGCACGTGCGCCGGAAACTCACGATGGGCCTCTACTGGATCAGGCCGTGGACTTTCGTTCCCTTGGACTGGTACTCGCGAGAGTTCATCGGCGAGTGGTTGGACGTCGATGTTTCGCGGGTGCCAGCGGGTGAGACATACCTGGACCTGTGCGACGAACTGCTGGAGATGTTCAACGACGAGAGTATGCCGGTTCACTCGTTCCCCGAACTTTCTCTCGGTGCGTGGGAGGAGGACGAATCTGAGGAGGAATCCGATGACGAACCAGAGGACGAAACAGAGGACGAACCTGACGCCACCGCTGACAACACCGACGAGAGCCCCCCGTCTGAGGAGCCTGTGCGGCCCTATTCGGTGGATGACGTCATCGCCGAGGGCTGCTTCTTGGACCGGAGCAGGCTGGAGGCGATCCTGGATCGATGGCGGGTCAAGAAGAACTTGATCCTTCAGGGGCCGCCGGGCACCGGTAAGACTTGGCTGGCGAAGAGGCTCGCCTTCGCCCTCATCGGATACCGGTCATTGCAGCGGGTGCGCCCTGTGCAGTTCCACCCGAACCTGTCATATGAGGACTTCGTGAGAGGCTGGCGGCCGAGCGGCGACAGCGAAGGACGGCTCAAACTGCTGGACGGACCGTTTCTGCGTGCGGTCGAGGATGCCGCGAACGACCCCGCACGAGACCATGTGGTCGTGATCGAAGAGATCAATCGGGGGAATCCGGCCCAGATATTCGGGGAGATGCTCACTTTGCTGGAGGCCGATAAACGCAATGCCGACGAAGCGTTGGAGCTCAGCTATCCCCGACGCAGCGGCGAGCGGGTGCATATTCCAGGCAATCTCTTCGTGGTCGGCACCATGAACATCGCTGACCGATCGCTCGCCCTAGTCG
>JAHQYN010000065.1 GCA_024421085.1 Acidimicrobiia bacterium | reverse complement strand
ACTTCGGCCGCAACGAGCGCGAGCGGTGCGTTTGGAAAGACCTCGCTTCTCGTCATGTCTGGAATGGTATCGGAACTGTAACTGAATCTGTAGCCCATTCTGAAGATAGATTCCTAACAACCGCCTTTACGACATCGCAGCGCTGCGCACGCGCCGCAGAGGCCGGCCCGCCAAGGGTTTGGGCCCGGCTGAAGTGGTGCCGGTGCGCATCGACCCGGAACTGCGAGCCGCGGTCTCTGCTCGGGCTGAGACCGACGGCACGACGACGAGCGAGATCATCCGCGAGGCACTGCACAGATTTCTGGCTCTTCGCGTTTTGGGTCGGAGTCGGTGGGGTGAGGGTCCGCGCCTGAACGCGAGGGATCCTCCATGGCCACGAACCGCACGGCCCCGAATCATGTGAACGCCTGAAGGCGGCTTACGACACCGGTGCCGTCGTGGCCTCATGCGTTCAAGAAGCGGCACACGCCCGCCGCTCCCGCGGGTGAACCATCGGCCTCGATTGGCGCGGTTCAGGTGATGTGTTGGCCAGCGGTCACCTGGATCTCTTGGCCGGTGATGTTGCGTGACCGGGGCGAGGCCAGGAACAGCACGGCCTGGGCGATGTCGTCGGGGTCCACATGGCGGCGCAGGGCGGCCTGACGGGCGAATCGGTCGCTGATTTCTTGGGGTGTTCGGTCTTGGGCTTGCGCCATACGTTCGAACATGGCGCTGAGCGGCCCGCCGGTGGTCAGCCCGGGAGTCACGATGTTGACCCGAACGCCTGCCGGGCCGACTTCTTTGGCCATGGTCTTGGACATCGACTCCATCGCGCCCTTGGTCGACGTGTAGCGCGCGAGGCCCTCCATCAACGTGGTTGCACTGAGCGCGGAGATGTTGACTATCGAGCCGCCGCCGCTCGACACCATATGCGCCGCGGCGCTGCAGCAGACCTCCATGGTGCCGATGACGTTGATCTGCACGGCCCTCAGGTAGTCGTCCCAGTCGAGGTCGGCGACGGAATCGCTGCCGCCCCCGTAGGTGGCGACGTTGACCACCACGTCGATCCTGCCGAACTCGCTGACTGTGGTCTCGACAGCGGCGCGGCACTGTGCCGTGTCGGCGATGTCGGTTACGACAGCGATCGTCCGTCGGCCGGTCGCCTCGGCAACCTCGGAGGCGAGGCTCTCGAGCGGTTCGGCGCGTCGAGCGGCGAGAGCCGTGTCAGCCCCCTCGGCGGCCAGCGCCAAGGCGCAACTGCGGCCGATACCCTGCCCGGCCCCAACGATCAGCGCCGCCGCGTTCTCCAGTGTCAACCCGGCCATCGCGGCTTCACCAGTCGAGCCCTGTCCGGTGCATGCTCCAGGATTCGGCGATCAGCCCGCCGGCGATCCGGTACTGGGCGAGCCAGGTGATCTTCAGTTTGCTGCCGACAGCCACGTTGACGCCCTCGAGGACGAGCCGCGCATACACGTAGTCGTCGACCGAGGCGATGTGGGCGAAATGAAGGCTGGTCGGGCGGATCGTCTTGACCGAGGAGCTGATGTGACGGGCGTAGCGCTGAGGTGTCGTGCGCTCCGTTCCGTCACGGGTATGGCGCACGAAGGGATCGGCCAGCACCTCCCCGAGCCGGTCTAGGGACTGGTCGACCCAGATGTGGTTCCACAGGGCCTTGATCAACGTTTCATTGTCGCGGCTCATCGGTCCTCCAATCCGAGCGTAGAACAGTTACAGCGAAGGGGGCTCCGCGGGGGTGATCCGCCTCTTCCAGAGCACGCCCAAGCCCATCGAGACGAGAACCAGCGAACCCATGAGCGACATGATCGGGCGGATGCCGTAGATGTCGGCGAGCTTTCCGAACGGTAGCGAGGCGAGCCCGAATCCGGTGAAACTCAACATGATCAGGCTCTGGACCCGTCCGTGGTATTCGACGTCGGCGATGGTGAGCGCCAACGAATTGTTGAGCGCCTGGAACGCCGCCGAGCCACCGCCGACGAGCACCATAACGACCACCGCAAGCCAGTACTGCGGGACCACCGCGAAGGCGATGAGTGAGACGCCGAAGACGACGGCGGCACGGACCTGCAGCGACGGCAGACGTGATGGCTTGGCGCTGGCCAAAGCGACACTGGCGATCACCGCGCCGACAGCTCCTGAGGTGGTGAGCAGGCCGAGCGCCCAGGCGTCTAGTTCGTAGATGTCCTCCACCAGCCCGGGCAGGAAGGTGATGTGTGGGAAGCCGAGCATCACGATCAACAGCGACACAACCAGGAGCCTCGCCAACTCCCGATGCCCGCGGACATAAGCGAAACCGGCGATGAGGTCGTCGAACGCCGAGAGGCGGGACCTGTACCTGGGCGCCCCGGCGGGAAGCTTGACGGTGGCGACCACCGACAAAGCGGAGAGCGTGGCACCCACGTAGTAGACGCCCCCGACACCGACCACCGCGATGCCGATCAATATCCCGCCGACCGCCGGCCCCAGTACCCGGGTCATCTGAACGCTGGCGTTGCTCAACAAGATGGCGTTGGTGAGCGAGTCGCGCTCCACCAGGTCTGCGGTCATCGCCAGCCGCGCTGGACCCAGCAGCGACATGCCCAAGCCTTGCACGCCACCTGCGACGACGAGCATCCAGTACTGGATGGCACCAGTGGAGATGGCGACCGCGACTCCCAACGCCGCGGCGGTCATCGTCGACTGGGCGAACATCAAGATGGAACGCTTGCCGATTCGATCGGCGAGCACACCCCCCGCCGGGATCGCCACCAGGCTGGTCACCCCGAACGCGAAAACCACCCCGCCCAGCGCAGCGTTGCTGCCGGTCAGGTCGTAAGCGAGCCAGCCCCGGGCGATCTGTTGGGTCTGCGAGGCGAGGAAGACGAACATCCCACCCCACCACAACAACCGATATTCGGGAATCTGCAGCGATGCGAACCGCGCGGCGCGGGGTCCGGCTTGCGCGGGTGGCGGCGGTGGTGTCGGGGTCTCGGATCGTGCTCTGTTCGCTTCTCCGTCACCCGTGCCGCTCTCAGACATCATGGCGACCGTATCGCTTCAAGCGACCGCTCTACACATCACCCACCGCGCTGCTCACGTCTTGCCGAGCCCGTTGAGATGCTCCATTTGCGTCCCTTACGGGTGATCCACGGTGACTGTGCGAGTTGTTTCCCGGCGTGAGTTTTCGGGTCGCAGCGAGTGTGGAAGTAGCGTTTCGGGGATACGCGCCGCCGCTATCAGAACGCACCGCAGAAAGTTCTCCCGGCCGAACTGCGCGACGGAAATCCAACCGGCACAATCCGACTCGTCAATGGTTCTTGGACCCGCGAATGCAACCGTGTTGCCAAGCGCTATCTTTGCGCCCACCAAGCGAGGAATCTGCTGAGCTGCTCGCGGGCGTACGCCGACTGGCTGCCGGTCAGGTGATCGTCCGGGAGCGTCGAGAGACCCTCGGTATTGCTCTCGTCGACCAGCGCTTGCAGGTACTTGTAGTAGAGGACAAGGTCCGGGCCCTCGTCGAAGCGGGCCAGCGGCTCGAGGGCACGATCGAGTGCGACGGCAGCTTCGTAGGCTTGCGGGTTGCCCTCCGCGGCAGCGCGGGCCAGGCGCACGAGTTCGATGACGGTGTCGGGCAACACGTTGCCGACACCGGTTATGACCCCAGAAGCGCCACAGTTCACCAGCCCGTGAACTACTTGGGTGTCCACCCCGACGACGAGCGACAGTTCGGGGTCGCCGCTAGTGATGTGTTCCGCCGCGTAGGACAGGGCCTCGGCGCCACCGAACTCCTTGTATCCGACCAGACAACGTGAACCGAGCTTGAAGTCGCCTGTCGCGGGCGCGGTCTTCTTTGCGGATGACGCATGCGTGCATCCATCGCAGCTGCTCGCCGAACTGGAACGCCAAGCAACAACCGCCGGTGCTCAACTGTTCGCGGGCGTCGACGCGACCGCTGTGCGCGGCAGCAACGGACGCGCCCATGCCGTGTGTACCAGCATGGGAGACATTGCCGCCGGCCACGTCGTGATCGCGGCCGGTGCCTGGAGTGCTGAACTCGCCCGAACACTCGGAGAACCCGTTCCGGTTGAAGCGGCACAGGGATCGAGCGTGACCTTCCAGCGAGCCGAGGGTGCCCCTCGTCAAGCGATGCTCCTGGGTGAGGATCACGTCGCGGTCGCCCGCTACGGCGACCACCTTCGCCTCGCCGGCTGGTTTCGGATCGGCAATAGGTCCACCGCCGTTTCGGACAAGGCCGTCGATGGTCTCAAGGCGCTCGCGGCGCGGCGCCTCGAGCTGCCGCCGGACCTCATAGAGGTCAACCGTCAAGCGGGGCTGCGGCCGGTCACGCCCGACGGACTGCCGCTGATTGGAACGACAGCGCGCTGGCACAATGTCATTCTTGCCACGGGCCACGGATTGGTTGGACTCACCATGGGACCCGGGACCGGGCGAGCCGTGGCTCAACACATTCTCGGTGAGCAGCCCGCCTTCGATCTAGACCGATTCAACCCGGCGAGGTTCCACCGATGACACCGCCGCCCAGCGTTTTGGGCTTTGTCGACTCCCACACCGGTGGCGAACCCACCCGTGTCATCACCGACGGATTCCCCCGGTTGCCCGGCGGCACTGTCAAGGACCAGCGGGCGGCTTTGGAACGGCACTACCTGGACTTCGCCCGAACAGCGGACCGCGATCAGACCGCTCATCACGGGCACAGCCGAGGTGATCGCCGAGGGTCAACTATTCGTGCGACCTCCGCAGCGGTTCGACGATGGTGTCGACGGAGACAACGAATGACATCGCCGAGTCGATTCTGGACCGACGAGCAGACGCTGCCGGTCCTCGACTATCTCAAGCTCACGGACCATCTCGAAGCAGAACATCTCGCGGGGAACCCACTTGAGATCGGCGACAGCTTCGTGGTCAACAAGGCCGGTGACGGCGTGCTGACAAGAACCGCGCTGGGCGCGACTCGGAGCGGCGTCAAGATCGCCAGCGTCTTTCCATCGAACTCGGGTGCCACTGTCCAGTCGATCTACATCCTGTTCAATCGGCGAGGCGACCCGGAATTCGTCATGGGTGCCGATTCGCTCACCTGCTTCAAGACCGCGTGCGACTCGGCGCTCGCCAGTCGACACCTCTCCAGAACCGACGCCGAACACCTGCTCATGGTCGGTGCCGGATCCATGGCCCCGCACCTCATCGCTGCCCACCGCGCCGTACGACCTTCGATTAGAAGAGTCTCGATTTGGAACCGCGGTGCGCAGCGGGCACAGGTGCTTGCATCGCAGACACACGACGCGTCGGCAGTCGACGTTGCGTCGCTTGCCGAAGCTGTCGCGGACGCAGATGTCATCTCCGTCGCGACGCTCAGCAGCGAGCCTCTGATCAATGGTGAATGGCTCCCGCCGGGCGTTCAGCTTGACTTGGTCGGCGCCTACCGGCCCGACGTGCGCGAGGCCGACGACACGGCGCTCACGACCAGCCGAATCTTCGTCGACTCCCGGCACACAATCGACCATGAGATTGGAGAGCTTGCGATCCCGCTCGCGGCCGGGATCATCACTCGCGACAACATTCGCGGCGACCTCTACGAACTTTGCCAGGGCCGGGTCACGGGTCGTGACTCCCCGGCAACGCGCACGGTGTTCAAGAACGGCGGTGGTGGACACCTCGATTTGATGACAGCCACCTTCATCGCGAACCGACTCGAGCCCGACGAGACCACATGAGCGAGGTTACCCGCAGCAATGGCGAGCCATCAGGCTCGGCAGAACGTTTCTTTCTCCTCTTGGTTTCTGCTCCATGATCTGAACGTACACATCCGGTGTGACAGCGCCGATGGAGTCCCGAGGTGTCGGTTCGCACGAGACGGTTGGCGCATGATCCGGGCGGGTCGCACTACTCGGCGCGGTTCCGCCCGACATCTACTGCCGAATTGGGCCAACGACCCAGGACAAACAGCGGTGAGCTGAGCGTTCCCGCGCATGTCCTGACGTTGAGGCGTTGGTCGTGACGACTGGATTTGACCTTATGTGTTCGGCCCGTCGGTGCTGTTCGAAGCGGGCACTGGCCCGAGGTCCGCCGGTCGAGGCCAGATAGCGACTGCGATTTCTGCAAGGAACTCGGCGCGTTGCTCAATGCGGGCTTCGTCCCAACTCTCGCTCTGAGCGATGTGGTAGTTTATGACCAGCGACTTCTGCTTCTGAAACGCCGCCATCTTGACGACCCAACTGAGGTTCGAGACGGTTCCATTGAATGATTGAGAGACCAGCGTCAGGTTGCCGATTCGATCGACTGCGCGATTGCGCTTGGCAAAGAGGCTCTGCCATTGGGGATCATCGGGATCCTCCGTAACGATAGAGCCCCCTTTCACCGTGACCGGCCAGTGCGTTTTCCACTTCTGGGGCATGACGTGCTCGATCTGAAGGTTCTTGTAGTCGATACTGGCAGGCGGTTCGTTCGGATCGTCGGCCCGGAGCCGTTCGTCGATTGCACTCAACAGCAGATGAACTCGCTCGCGTCTGATTCCGCCAGTTCCGCAATACCTCCGTCTGAGGAATGCCGATCGCACATCGTCATCGGACGGCCAGTTGAGGTGTCCCACCTGAAGGCCAGCTTCGACGGCATCGGCAATATCGAGATCTCCCGCGTGCGCCTGTTGTGCCCCTCGGAGCACACGGGAGAGGTGGGCTCCGTATCCGCGTGTCTGCGAACCGACGAAGGCGCGGCGTGAGGCCCACGATTCGGTGGCCTTCACGGCTCGAATGTGATCCTCAAGCGGTAACTGCTCTGAGTCGATGGTTCGGAGCCAGGCGAGCAGTGGCACCGCGGTCGTGATTCCAAGCGAGCGGATTCGCCCGTATGACACTGCGAGACGTTCGTCCTCGCACGGTGAGGCGTTGTAGATCACTCCGTATGCTTGCGCGAAGGTGTCCAGTTCTTGGAGCACCGCCTTGATTGTAGGCCGAGTTCCGAGCCACTGCCAGCTTGGGCTTGTCACACCCTCCCCGTAATGTGTACGCGCAGGCTCTAGACTTTGGCAAGCAGCGAGGGAGGGAAGTGATCGTGGCGGACCGAACCGGTATCGAATGGACCGAGACAACCTGGAACCCGACGACCGGCTGCGACCGGACCTCACCGGGATGCGACAACTGTTACGCGCTCACGCTGGCGAAGCGGCTCAAGGCAATGGGCAACCCGAAGTACCAGAACGACGGTGACCCCAAGTCCAGCGGTCCTGGTTTCAGGCTGACACTGCACGACGACGTGCTCGAACTTCCCTACCGCTGGAGAGCGCCACGCATTGTTTTTGTGAACTCGATGAGCGACCTGTTCCATCCCGAGGTTCCGTCGGAGTTCATTCAGCGGGTCTTCAGGGTCATGGCTGAGACTCCTCAACACACGTTCCAAGTGCTCACGAAGCGGTCGAAGCGTTTGGCGTCGTTGGCCAGCGAGTTGCACTGGCCTTCCAACGTCTGGATGGGCGTGAGCGTCGAGTCGTCACGTTACGCCTTTCGGATCGACCACCTCCGCTCCGTGAACGCTGCAGTGCGGTTCGTCAGCGCCGAACCCCTCCTGGGGCCGCTCCCCGAACTTGACCTCTCCGGGATCGGCTGGTTGATCGCCGGCGGTGAGAGCGGCCACGGAGCCCGCCCGATGGAAGAGGAATGGGCCCGCGACCTACGCGACCAATGTGTCGCCGAGGGTGTTGCCTTCTTCTTCAAACAATGGGGCGGCCGCACCCCCAAAGCCAACGGCCGCGAACTGGATGGCGCGTACTTTGACGAGATGCCTCCGAAGACGACGACTACCAACGGTGTCAACGGCGCTGCCGCGTCAGCTGGTGTGCTGGCGTGAACAGCCCTACTACGTGGCCCTTGCACGAACAAACGCGGGCTAAACACGAGCTTCTGCGTTGCTACCTCAATGCTTGGTTTCCAATCCTTGCTCGTTCACAGCGAAATGGAAGGGTCGTCTTTATTGACGGTTTTGCGGGACCGGGCTACTACAGCGGTGGTGAACCTGGTTCGCCATTGATAGCTATAGACACTCTCGTGAGGCACAGCGACTTCGACAACTTGTCATCAACCGAGTTCGTGTTCATATTCATTGAATCAGACAAGCGACGATTCGAGAGCCTGAAGAGGGCGATCGAACTCTATTGGCAGAAGTGTGCTGACGGGAGACCGGCGAATATTGGCGTCAAATGCATCAACGGAGAATTTGCAGCCGTCGCGAGTCGTGTCGCCGCTGAAATAGCGAGTGGACGCATGGCAACACTTGCATTCATCGACCCTTTCGGCTGGTCCGGAGTCCCAATGAGTGTGATCCGTGACCTTATGGGGTCGGACAGGTGTGAGGTGATCTTTAACTATATGCATGACCATGTTAATCGGTTTGTGAATGACCAGCGCCCGAACATAGCGCACCATTTCACAGAACTCTTTGCTACTACGGACGCGGAACATTTCGAAGCGTCAGAGCTTTCTGGGGAGCAGCGCAAGGAGTTCCTCCGCGATCTCTACGCTCGACAACTCAAGGATGTGTGTGGATTCAAATATGTCCGCCACTTCGAGATGGTTGACCCGAGGCGGAATCGCACCGTCTACTACTTGATGTACGGTACGCGTCACACAAAAGGACTTGAGGTCATGAAGGAAGCGATGTGGGAGGTTGACCCAGTCGGTGGAGCGCGCTTCTCTGGTTCCGCCGGAGACCAGCAGATGTTGTTCGCTCCCGAACCCAACTTGCAACCGTTACGCAAGGCAATCTTGAGTGAATTTGTTCCCAAGACCGTGAGTGTTGAGATGGTTGAGCGATTCGTGATTGAGAAGACTGACTTCAAGGCAACGCACTACAAGTCTGTCCTTCAGGACTTGGAAAGGGATAAGCAGATTCGCTGCACGTCCAACCGGAGAAGACGGTTGACATATCCGCAAGGAACCCAACTAGAGTTTTTTGCTTCGAGGGAGCAGGAGGGCCTGTTTGGTTGCGCTTGACATTGACCTTGGGACGCTCGCACGCGTCTGGATAACCGTTGGTGAACCCGGTTATCAGATCACACCTCTTCAAACTGCTTGAAGAAATCTAGGTCTAGATCTATATCTTCGACCTGTCGAACTTGCGTACGGACGCCGAGGTCGAACACCTTCAACAAGTCGCATAGTTCGTCGCCGTCGATCAATTCCACTGGCGGCGCACCGTCGCGACTTGACTCCTTGCGTGCCCCGCTCGTAAAAGTCCCTGTGGTCACCAACAGGCCTTTTTCGCCCCTACCGACCATCGCGCCTCGGAAGTCGCGAACTGTGCTCGCGGGCACGGAACCCTTGAAGCGTTTGCACTGGAAGTAGATCGGGAATGACACGAGCGAGAGGCGGTAGACACCGACGCCGTCGATGCCACCGTCACCAGACTTGCCCAATACTTCCACATCTCGAAATCCAGCTTCTCTCAGCAACCGCTGAGTCAACCGCTCAAAGGCGTCGGGAGACATCTGCAATAGTCTCTGAAGCAGCAACGCCTGCCACTGATCGTCATCGGAATCCAGATCGTCATCAAGGTTGAGATCGCTGTCTCGGGCACCAGATTCGCGGATCTCGCGGCGGATTCGAGCAGCTTTGGTTTGTTCGGGTCTAAGGGCTTTGAGGCGTTGATCGATCTGTTCCTCCGTTTCGATACTGCGCCCTGATGTCGTGAGCGCCCACACCCCACGAGCTGAGTTCTCGACTGCACCGAGCTTCTTCAGGTAGCTCAGCGCCCAACCTATCCTGTCGGCTAGTATCGGAGCTCCAGTGGTTTCGTAGCGCACATCAAGTTGTTCGTCGGAGAAGTTCTGCGTGCTGGTCACGACGGTAACAATCTCGTTTCGTAGAGCGGAACCGCTGAGCCCCTTCAGTGCTTCGAGGACTGGAAGCATCAATTCGTTGTAGCGGGGCAAGCGCGGCTGATCCATGAATCGGACGATACCAGCGATACGAACGCGCAACACAAGATGCTGATGATTGCGGCAACGCGCAGAAGCAAGAGCCGAAAAAACTCAGGATCTGTCGCGCGAAGTCAGACGTAACCCAGGAGAACTTGCCGAGTGGTTCAAACGGAATTCGCACGTTCGAAGAGATGTGGAGAGATTTGATCGCGTGCCGTGGCACTTCGCCTGCGAACAGTTAGACTGGTCGTTTGGCACATCTGTTGAAATCCGCTGGTCTGGCGGGAAATGAGTAGCGGCATGCGCGTCATTGTCTTTGGAGCGACCGGAAAGACTGGTATGCACGCCTGGCGCAAGGCGCTGCAGCAAGGGCATCAGGTAACAGCTTTCGGCCGTTCGGTGGACCGGCTCTCCGAAGCTGATCCCGAATTGCGGACCTTCAAGGGCGACGTCTTGGACTTGAGTGATGTCACCGAAGCCGTATCCGGCCACGACGCGGTCATCGTTTGCATCGGGAGCACCAACCTGAAAGACAAGGCGACGCTGTCTGCAGGCACCAGGAACATCGTCGACGCCATGGTTCAGCACGAGATCGAACGCCTCGTCGTTGTCTCCGCGGCCGGTGTCGGCGAGAGCTGGAAGCAGATTTCGCTGCTGGCTCGCGTCCTGTTCAGAACCTTGCTCCGCAACGTCTTCGCCGACCATCAGGCGCAAGAAGCGATCGTTCGCCAGAGTGCGTTGGATTGGACCATCGTTCGCGCGGCTGTGCTCAACGATCGTCCCGCAACCGGTCACGCGCCAAGCAACAGCAGTCCAGCGAAACGGATCAGCCGCGAAGACCTCGCAGACTTCCTTGTCGACCAAGTGAGCGACTCCGCATACAATCGCCAAGCGATCTCCGTGGCAAGTTCCTGACCCGCGTCGTGCCGTATGGTTGACGGCGGTTTGGTGTTAGGGGGTTGTAGTGGGGGCACCATCGGGGAAGGAATTGGCGGGGTCGGCTGTCAGAGGTCGTAGGTGCTGCGGTAGGTCGAGAAGCGCTCGTTGAGGGCGTCGCGATCCAGGCCGAAGTCTTCGAACGTGTAGCTGTGCGGACCGTGCTTGTGTTGCCGGTGTTCGCTGGCGTGGGCTGCCAGCGATGCTTCCAAGGCGGAATCGACGGGTTCGCCGAGGTCACGGAAGATGCCTCGGACTGCGCCGACCGGGTCGCTCACCAGCTGACGGTAGTCCACGTCGATGAACCGGTGGTCGCCGAGCACCGCTCGGGCCGCGGTTGTGCGTTCGATCATCTCGGTGAGGACCCGGGTCCACTGCGTGCCTTCGAAGGCAGCCCAGT
Organism: Acidimicrobiia bacterium; assembly: GCA_024421085.1. Taxonomy (GTDB): domain Bacteria; phylum Actinomycetota; class Acidimicrobiia; order Acidimicrobiales; family Aldehydirespiratoraceae; genus VXYK01. The sequence continues at coordinate 5,925 of JAHQYN010000065.1, read as the reverse complement.
CGGCGTCGCTGAACGTGCCGCTGAGCGAGGCTGTGATGCTGGCGGTCGAGGCGATGCACGTTGCGGGATCGCGGTGCGTCCATATGAAGCGGGCGTCGGGATAGATCTCGGCGATGGTCTCCACAGCCAACCCATGGTGAGGCGTCTTCAGTTGCCAGCGGCCCGGCACGCCCGACTGGAGCAGCTGCAGGACTCGCTGGTGATAGCGGTATGTGTCGGTGTGGTCTCTCGCCAGGATCCAGTCGGTGTACGACTCGATGTTGAACATGGCGTTGTACTGCAGACTCACAAAATCGTGGGCCATCACGGTGACGCATTCGATCGGCATGTCGGGCGGGTCGTGGTGCATCGCCTTGAAACCAGGGTTGAGCAGGTGCAACATGTTGTCGGCTTCGGCTTCGAGGGCGGCGAGCAGGCGTGGGTCGTTGTGATAGGTATCGGCCTCAGGCGGCGGGACCGGGTTGCTCGCCTCCCAGGAGAGGAGGCTGCGATTGGCCGGGTCCACCGACAGCAGTTGGTTCAGAGCGGTGGTTCCCGAGCGGGAGACCCCGACGATGAACAGCGGCGCGGCTATCTTCTGGGAGGCCAGTTCCGGGTGCCGGTTCCAGTAGTCGGTGACCTTGAGCCGGTTGACCAGAGCTCCAGCCACCAGTGCCTCCGCCGCGGGTCCACCGATGGCGTTGAGCTGAGCCTCGTTGTTCAGCGCTTCGACGAGCACCTCGAGTCCGTCTCGGAATGAGGGCTCGCCGAAGTCGTCGAGCCCCGTCGCCGCCGCAGCGTCATCCAGCAGTTGTCCAGAATGCATGCCCGCATCATGGCCGACCGTCGGGTCATCTGTGGAGTTGCCTGGTCGGGACGACTGGATTTGAACCAGCGACCCCCTGCTCCCAAAGCAGGTGCGCTACCGAACTGCGCCACGTCCCGTGCCGTGCAATCTACCCCTCAGCGCCCCGCTTCGCTCCCAATTGAAATCTGCGCGAACAACCACACTCCTTGTGGCTGAACGCGCAGATTTAGGGAAAATGGGGGTGGGGTCTTGCGCTGCGAATGGATGCGGGTTAGGTTTCGTCTCAATCAAGGCGGACTTGATCCAGGCGGAGGGAGGCGGAATTCATGCAGTAGCGGTGACCGTGCGGGCCGGGGCCGTCGCCGAAGCGGTGGCCGAGGTGGGCGCCGCAGTTGGCGCACACTGCTTCCTCGCGGACCATCCCGTGACTGGTGTCAGTCCGGATTCGGACGACGTCTTCAGCGGCGGTCTCGAAGAAGGAGGGCCACCCGGTGCCGGAGTCGTATTTGGTGTCGCTCATGAACAGCACGGCATCACAGACGATGCAGCGGTAGGTACCGTCGTCGTGGCAGTCCCAGTACTCGCCTGTGAAGGGACGCTCGGTGCCAGCCTGCTGAGTCACTGTGTACTGCTCAGGGGTCAGGCGGCTGCGAAGCTCGACCTCGCTGTGGGCGACCTCGCTGTGGGTGGCCTCGGTGTGGGCGGTGTCGGTTTGGGTGGTATCGGTCATGGTCGAAGGACCTCCTTGTCTGCTGCACATCAGACCACATCACGAGCCCGAGCAGGTCCTCGGTCGGCGAGATTCCTGAAATTCCTGCAGGTGGTTGACCGAACGGGTGTTCGCAATTACAATCGTGTCGTTCGTCCTTTTCCGGGGCTGTGTCACACCCCCTCCGTAAGGTCGAGTCCAGCAATCCAACTTCCCCCACAACTCAGCTGCAAGGCGCAGCAAACAAAACAGGAGAAACGAAAGTGGAACAAGACAAGGCACTCAGCATGGCTCTGGGCCAGATAGAGAAGCAGTACGGCAAGGGCTCGGTCATGAAGATGGGCGAGAAGAGCACCATGGGGATCGAGTCGATCCCGACGGGTGCTCTGGCACTGGACCTGGCTCTCGGGATCGGCGGCCTGCCCCGTGGCAGGGTCACCGAGATCTACGGTCCGGAGTCTTCGGGCAAGACCACCCTCGCCACCCATGTGGTGGCCGAGGCTCAGCGCAATGGAGGCGTCTGTGCCTACATCGACGCTGAGCATGCAATGGATCCGGTGTACGCCAAGGCGATCGGTGTTGATATCGACGAGTTGTTGATCTCTCAGCCCGACACGGGTGAGCAGGCCCTCGAGATCACCGACATGCTGATCCGCTCGGGGGCGTTGGACGTGATCGTGATCGACTCGGTTGCGGCGCTCACGCCGCGCGCTGAGATCGAGGGCGAGATGGGCGATGCCCATGTCGGCTTGCAGGCCCGACTCATGTCGCAGGCATTGCGCAAGTTGACGAGCAACCTCAGCAAGTCGAAGACCATCTGCATCTTCATCAACCAGTTGCGGGAGAAGATCGGCGTGATGTTCGGTTCGCCTGAGACCACCCCCGGCGGGCGGGCGCTGAAGTTCTATTCGTCCTGCCGGCTCGATATTCGCCGCATCGAGGCGATCAAGAACGGTGTCGAGATTGTCGGCAACCGCACTCGGGTGAAAGTCGTGAAGAACAAGTGTGCCCCGCCCTTCAAGCAGGCGGAGTTCGACATCATGTACGGCGCTGGGATCTCCCGTGAGGGTTCGGTTCTCGACTTGGCGGTCGAGGAGGCAATCGTCAAGAAGTCTGGCGCCTGGTACACCTACGACGGTGAGCAGCTCGGCCAGGGCCGGGAGAACGCCAAGAGGTTCCTCCAGGACAACCCCGAAGTCATGGTCGAGATCTCAGACCGGGTCTGGAAGGCTGTGATGCCGGATCCCGAGCCGGAAGTCGAGGCGGAGGCCGAGTTCGACCCGGCCGACGATATTCCCATCGCTCTCGACGACTAGGGCAGCAGCACTGCTCCAACCACGCACCGCCTGCCTTGACTCGTCGGCCGAACGCTCGTCGCGCCACGCATTCGTTGCACGACACGCTCGCTCTGCGACTGAATGAGTCGACCGCGAGTCGAGGCGGTGTGTGGTATTCGGGGAGCCGCGGCGCAATGCGCTTGTAGCCTGTGCCTCGTGGGCAAGTCGTATGTGATCCGTACCTACGGATGCCAGATGAACGAGCATGACTCAGAACGGATCTCCGGTCTGCTGGAGGCCGATGGTATGTGGCGGGCCGACGATGAGACTCAGGCTGACGTCATCGTCTTGAACACCTGCTGCATCCGCGAGAACGCCGACAACAAGCTCTATGGCGCTCTGGGCAATCTCAAGGCGCTGAAACAGGTCAACCCCGATCTGCAGATCGTGGTCGGTGGCTGCCTCGCTCAGAAGGACCGCGACCTCATCTTGGAGCGCGCGGCCCATGTGGACGTGGTGTTCGGCACCCACAATGTTGACCGTGCGGTCGAGCTGCTCAATCATTCAGCAGAACATGGTCCGACAGTCGAGATTCTCGAGGCTGCGGCCCGAGCCGACGGCGAAGCGTTCCCCTCGGCGCTGCCGACCCGGCGGGAGGTTGATCACGCGAGCTGGGTCACGGTTCAGATCGGCTGTGACAACACCTGCGCATTCTGCATCGTTCCCGCCGTTCGAGGCCCTGAGATCAGCCGTCCGTTCGGTGAGTTGGTGGCCGAAGTGTCAGAACTGGCCCGGGACGGCGTCAGCGAGATCACCCTGCTGGGCCAGAACGTCAACAGCTATGGCCGAGACTTGGCGCTGGCCCGGCGGGCCGACCCGCACAGCGACGATCTCCACTGGTGCGGCTGGCGCTGGCTCGCCGATCGTCGTGCCCGACCGCTGTTCGCGGACTTGCTGCGAGACACGGGCGCCGTCGAGGGCATCCATCGAGTGCGTTTCACCAGCCCCCATCCCAAGGACATGCGCAGCGAGACTTTTGAGGCCATGGCCGAGGTCCCCGAAGTTTGCGAACACCTGCACTTCCCTTTGCAGTCCGGCAGCGACCGGATACTCGCCGCGATGCACCGCGGCTATACCGCGCAGCGCTACCTCGACAAGCTGCGCGAAGCCCGCGCCACGATCCCGGACCTGGCGGTGTCGACCGACATCATCGTCGGGTTCCCGGGTGAGACCGACGACGATTTTGCATGCACTCTGGAGCTTGCGGCTCAAGCGGAGTTCGACAATGCCTTCACGTTCGTGTTCTCTCCCCGCGAAGGGACCGAAGCCGCCGAGATGACCGACGACTTCGTGGACCACTCAGTTGCGGTGCATCGGTACGAACGACTCCGCGTGGTTGTGGAGCGTTCGAGTCTGGCGGCCAACGAGTCTCGAATCGGCCTGACCGAAGAAGTGACCGTGGAGGGGCCCAGCAAGAAGGACCCGGAGGTTCTCAGCGGACGCACCCGCCGCAACACGCTCGTTCACTTCCCTTCCCCGACGCCTCTGCGAGCGGGAACCTACGCCCGAGTCGAGGTGACCGCAGCAGGCATGAACCACCTGCTCGGCCGGCTGGTTGACGTGACGATTTCGGCCCGGCACCGCACCCGCATCCCGGTCATGTCGATCTGACGGGACCCTTCGCTGATGCCGAATGAGAGGGCGTGGTGATGGCGACGGGGAGAGCGTGGTGATGCCGAATGACAGGGCGCGGTGATGGCGACGGGGAGAGCGTGGTGATGCCGAATGACAGGGCGCGGTGATGGCGACTGGCAGGGCGGACCGGCCGCTGGTCATCTTGGGACCCACGGCTTCTGGCAAGTCGTCGCTGGCCGTGGCGACAGCCGAATTCATCGGGGCCGCGGAGATCGTGTCGATCGACTCGATGGCGGTCTACCGAGGAATGGACATCGGTACCGCATCGCCCACCGGGAGCGATCAGCAGCAGGTCCCGCACCACCTGATCGATGTGGCGGACCCCAGTGAAGAGTTCACCGTCGGAGTGTTCAAGCGGTTGGCGACGGCCGCAATAGACGCGATCCGCGCCCGGGGAAACACGCCGATCCTGGTCGGTGGAACGGGCCTGTACCTGCGGGCCGTAGTCGATGATCTCAATCTGCCGGGGCGTTACCCCGAGGCTGCTGCCGAACTCGACGCCGAGCCAGACACTGAGGCCCTGCACACTCGCCTCGCATCGTTGGACCCGCTGGCAGCGTCGAGGATGGAACCCAGCAATCGTCGGAGGGTCCTGCGGGCGTTGGAAGTGACGATCGGCAGCGGGTCACCGTTCTCGTCGTTCGGTCCGGGGCTCGAGGAGTACGGTCCGACCCCGTTCGTGATGGTGGCCCTGCGCTGGCCCCAGGCGGTTCTCGACGAACGGATCGCAACCCGTTACCAGCAGCAGATCGAAGCGGGTTTTCTTGACGAGGTTCGCCACCTCGCGGCTGGTGGAGTGGGCCGCACCGCCGCCCAAGCGCTCGGATACAAGGAGTTGCTCGCGCACCTTGGGGGGGAATGCTCGCTTGAGGAGGCTCTGGCCACGGCGATCAGACGGACTCGCAGATTCGCTCGTCGTCAACAGCGCTGGTTCCGCCGCGACCCGCGGATCAACTGGATGGACGCCCCGGTGACCGCAGCCGAGATCGTCGCGCTCTGGGACGAGCGCAGGATAAACCCCAACGGTTGACGGCGAGAACCTGCGACAATGGAGGCCCATGGCCGTTCGCTACTCCAAGCACCACGGGCTGGGCAACGATTTCTTGGTCCTGCTCACCGACTCGCTGCCCCTCGATGCAGTGGAGCAGGCCGTCGCGCTCTGTGATCGACGGACCGGGTTGGGGGCAGACGGCTTGATTGTCGGCGTCGTTGGCGCACGCGGCGACATCTCCATGCACCTGTTCAATTCCGACGGTAGCAGCGCCGCGGTAAGCGGAAACGGTCTGCGCTGCCTCGCCCAGGCTGTGGCTCCCCGCCGGGGCGGCGGTGCCCCCGGGCGCGGGGGGGCCCCCGGCGCGGGCCCCCGCCACTGCTCGGTGCGCGCCACCGACGACCGGCGGACCGCAATCGTCACGGTCGAGATGGGGACGGTCAGTGCCGGCCCGACCCCCGACGTC
>JAHQYN010000002.1 GCA_024421085.1 Acidimicrobiia bacterium | reverse complement strand
ATTATAGATACGGGCATGACACCAAACCCATGTCCCGTACCGCTGAAGCGTTCCTTTGGAAAGTTCGTTGCAGCGACAGCAATCACACTAGCCTTGACCATGTTCGTATCGTTGACCCCGCCGAGAGCCGTTGCGATCGTTGGCGGCGCTCCGCTTATCGAGGAGCTTGTGAACGGCGCGCAGAGCGCTTCGGCGGACTACCAGAGACGATGCCAAACCGAGCATATCACGAAGAGCTACTATGACCATACGGCGAAGGGACTGGTCCTTCGCACGTATTCGACACCCGAAACCACCTGCGAGAGACACTTGCACACCCACAAAGTGCGCGAAGTCGTAATCCAGCTCATTCCGGCCGCGATGTGCGCTTCGATCTCTGGTGCCGCAGGCATAGGATTCACGCCGTTGGTCGGCGGACTTGTGGGCGTGGCCTGTGCAGCGTTTGTCACGGTCACTCAAGTTGTCTGGCGAGAAGGGCCGTTGCACTGATGAAGAAATTTTCCAAGAGGCAACGCGGCTATCGGAGTCGTCGAGAAGCAGTGTGTTTGACCTTGACCCTATTTTTGTATCTTTCATTAATTTCGGTTGTGCATGTGCTGTTTCCGGAGCAATTTTGGAACATGCGGCATTCCTTGTTGCTCTATGGAACCACGGCATTGGTTTACGCTTCGATTGTCGCGTGGTGGCAGTATTTTGGGCGGGATCGGTTTCCGTTGCCGCCTGGGGCGGATCAAGGGCCTTATGTTCCCAAGAGGTTGAGGGAACTCGTCGAGCAGTCGAATGATGCTCAACACAGCCCCGAGTAGCGTCGTTGCGCTGGTCGGACTGCTGCTGGCATCCTGTTCGGGATCCGCTTCGCAGTCCGATGACTGCCATTCTGCGGCGCTGGCTCAAGCGACCGCTGAGCTGGATTTGAATGCTGTGCTTCTAGACCAGACCCAGGAAGTAGCCGACCACACGCACGATGAAGGCACCGACCCCCACCAACACAACGAGTCCAGCGCCGCGCTCAATGAGGACTTGGTGCTGGCCGCACGGATTGACGTGATAATCGCCGAAGCCGAGACACGTGGCAAATGTGGCTAGCCCGGTCGCGGGTTCGTGCGGCCACGAAGCTCGAACAGGGCCTCGACGGCGATGCGGCCCCGCGTGGGCACACTGTCTCCGGGTCAGGCGGCGCTGACCGCACAACCTGGATGATCGGTCAGACCAGTTCGATGCGGGCCATCGGGGCGTTGTCGCCTGGACGGTTGTCGAGTTTGATGATCCGGGTGTAACCGCCGGGGCGGTCCTCGTAGCGGGGGCCGATCTCATCGAACAGCTTCGAGGCCATCTCCCGGTCGCCCAAGAACTTGACCACCTGACGGTGATTGTGGACTCCGCCGGCCTTGGCCTTGGTGATCATCTTCTCGGCGATGGGGCGCATAGCCTTCGCCTTGGCCTGCGTCGTGGTGATCTCTTCAGCGGCGATGAGCGACGACACCAAGTTGGCCATCATCAGCTTCTGATGCTGTGAGCTGCCGCCGAAACGACGCCCCTTGCGTGGTCTGCCCGGCATCGCTCAGCCTTGGCTCAGGAGCGAGAGACCCCGCTCATCCAGCTTGAAGAGCACCTCATCGAGGCTTTTCTGCCCGAAGTTGGTGATAGCCAGCAGATCCATCTCAGACTTCTGCAACAACTCGCCGATAGTGTTGACCTGGGCCCGCTTGAGGCAGTTGCGGGGGCGCTCAGACAGTTCGAGAGCGTCAATCGAAAGATCCATGTCGGGCCCACCGGTTGCCACCTGAATGGCCTCACCAAGTTGTAGGCCCTGCGGCTCGTCGCTCATCTCCTCGATAAGTTGAACCAACGCACGCAGTGTCCCGCCGGCTGCAGCCAGAGCCTCCCGTGGTGAAATAGAACCGTCGGTCTCGATCTCAAGAATGAGCCGGTCGAAGTCTGTGGACTGCTCAACCCGGGTCGGCTCGACCTGATAGGCGACACGCCGCACCGGCGAATATATCGAATCAACCGGAATGACACCGATAATCGCGCTCGTGCTGTTGCGATCTGCCGACACATAGCCGCGGCCGCGCGCAACGGTTATGTCGAGCGCCAACCGGCCCTTCTCGTTGACGTTGGCCAAGGGCAGGTCGCCGTTGAGCACCTCGACGTCGGGGTGGAGTTGGATGTCGGCGGCGGTAACCAGAGTCGGTCCGCGGGAATCGAGCCGCAGAGTCACCGGTTCGCTGCTGTGAACCTCAAGCACCAGGTCCTTGAGGTTCAAGATGATGTCGGTGACGTCCTCGGCCACACCGGTGATGGTGTCGAACTCATGCAGGGCGTCGTCGAATCGAACCTGGGTCACCGCCGCGCCGGGGACCGACGAGAGCAGTGCGCGGCGGATCGAATTGCCGATCGTGTGGCCGAAGCCGGGTTCGAGGGGACCGACGGCGAACCTCTGAAGGTTGCCGACGGCGTCGTCGATGGACTCGACGGTCGGGCGCTGAATGACGAGCATCGGGTACCTCGGCTACTTGGAGTAGAGCTCGACGATGAGCTGTTCGCGTACGGGGATATCGATCTGCTCCCGGAGCGGGAGTTCACGAACGGTGATCTGGAACTCACCGCTGGGGGCCAGCCACGCCGGGGGCGTGCGGTCCAAGACGTCGGAGTTCCATTGGACGACAGTGAAGCTCCGCGCCTTGGAGCGCAGTTCGACGACATCGCCCTTGCGCACGCGGTAGCTGGGGATGGTGACCCGGCTGCCGTTGACGTCGACGTGTCCGTGGTTGACGAACTGGCGGGACTGCGGTCGGGTGGCGCCCCAGCCTGCGCGGTAGATCACGTTGTCGAGCCGGAGCTCCAAGAAGCGCAGCATGTTGTCGCCGGTGACACCCTGGCGCCGGCTCGCCTCCGCGAAGATGTTGCGGAACTGACGCTCCGTCAGGCCGTAGGTGTGGCGGGCCTTCTGCTTCTCCTGAAGCTGCAGGAGGTACTCAGAGACGTTGCCGCGGCGACGGGAGCGGCCGTGCTCGCCGGGGGGGTAGGGGCGCCTGTCCAAGGCGATGGTCTCACTCTTGGTGCCCCAGATGTTGGTGCCCAGACGACGCGAGACGCGTGCTTTGGGGCCGGTGTAGCGTGACATGGCTCAAGCCCTCCGCCGCTTGACGAGGCGGCAACCGTTGTGGGGGATCGGCGTGACGTCCTTGATGCCGGTGACTTCAATCCCCGCGTTCTGGATAGAACGGATCGCGGTCTCGCGTCCGGAACCCGGACCCTTGACCTGAACGTCGACCTTGCGCACCCCGTGCTCCATGGCCCGCTGGGCCGCCTGCTCGGCGGCGAGCTGAGCAGCGAAAGGGGTCGACTTGCGAGAGCCGGTGAAGCCCACGTTGCCAGCGGACGCCCAAGCTATGACATCGCCGCGCTGGTCGCTGATGGCGATGATCGTGTTGTTGAAAGAACTCTTGATGTGCGCCACGCCGTGAGCGACGTTCTTGCGCTCCCGTTTGCGGGGCCGACGCCCACGCGCTCCTGAGGTTGCCATTACTTCTTGACCTTCTTCTTGCCGGCAATGGTCTTCTTGGGACCCTTGCGTGTGCGGGCGTTGGTATGGGGGGGTGTGTTCGGGGGCGGGTGGTGGCGACGCGGACGGCCCCGCCGGTGGCGCAAGCCCTGGTAGCAGCCGATCTCCATCTTGCGCTTGACGTCCTGGCTGATATCGCGGCGCAGGTCGCCCTCGACGCGGAGGTCGGGGTCGGAGTCGATGTAACTGCGGATCTTGGCGACTTCGCCGTCGGTCAGGTCGCGCACGCGGGTGGCCGAATCGATGCCGGAGGCCTCGCAGACCACGAGCGCCTTGGACCGCCCGATGCCGTATATGTAGGTGAGCGAGGTGCCCACCTGCTTCTCTCTGGGTATATCGACACCGCTGATGCGTGCCATCTCAGCTCTGCCTCTGCTTGTGACGGGGGTTGTCGCAGATCACCATGACGCGGCGACGACGTTTGATCACCTTGCACTTGTCGCAGATCTTCTTGACGCTTGTTCGAACTTTCATCTCACTCCCGACCGCATCCTGCGGCCGCTGGCCGACCGGAGCCGGTTGCTACTTGTAGCGATAGGTAATACGACCCCTTTGCAGGTCGTATGGGGTCAACTCCACTTGGACTCGGTCCCCGGGAAGGATTCGAATGTAGTGCATTCGCATCTTTCCGCTGATGTGTGCGAGCACCTTGTGGCCGTTCTCGAGGTCGACCCGAAACATGGCGTTCGGGAGCGACTCCATGACGGTGCCCTCAAGGACAATCGCATCTTCTTTAGGTTTCGGCAGGGTGGAACCTCCTGGACGCGTTCAAGCCCTGTTGCCTGCACGCGGAAAGACCCGGTTGCCCAAGCCAGAGGACCACGCTACCGGACTCACCGAAGCTGACCAACCTGCGGGGCCGACAGTTCTGGCAATAGTTCGGTGGATTCAGACAGTTCCGCGGGCTCATCTGCCGGCCGGGGAGACAACCGCACGGATGCGGGCGAACACTTCGTCTTCAGTGCCCACACCGTCGACGGTGCAGAGCAGGCTCCGCGAGTCGAACCATTGCAGCAGCGGAGTCGTCTGCTGTTCGTAGAGGTTGAGCCGCCGCTGTATTGCCTCGGGCGTGTCGTCGCCGCGGCCACGGCCGAGCATTCGCTCGGTGACCGTCTTGGTGGGCACCTCCAGGTTGACCGCGACGGTCAGCCGTTCGCCGAGGTCATAAAGAATGCGCTCGAGGGCGTTCGCCTGCTCGGCTGTGCGCGGAAAGCCGTCGAGCAGCACGCCCCGCTCGGCGATGTCGCGGCGACTCAGGCGCTGCGCGACGATGCCGTTCATCGTCTCGTCTGAGACCAGGCCGCCGGCCTCCATGGTCTGCGAAGCCTGACGGCCCAGTTCGGTTCCCTGCTCCACCGCGGAGCGCAGCATGTCGCCGGTGCTCACATGAACGCAGCCGTATGCCTCGCAGATCCTCAGCGACTGTGTGCCCTTCCCCGATCCCTGGCGTCCGAGGATCACCATTTTGAGCGTGGTCATCTACTGGAGGAACCCTTCGTAGTTGCGCATCGTCAACTGGCTGTCGATCTGTTTCATCGTCTCCAGAGCCACGCCGGAGGCGATCAGCAAGGAGATGCCTCCGAAGGCGAAACCTCCGGCGCCCGCGGCGGTGCCGGTGGCGGTGGGGTCGCTGTTGAGCGTGATCCTGATGATTATCGAGGGGATGAGCGCGACTCCAGCAATGAACAGGGCACCCGGGAAAGTGATCCGGTTCAGGATCCGAGCGAGGTAGCGCTCGGTCTGAGGACCGGGGCGGATCCCGGGAATGAAGCCCCCCTGTTTGCGGATCGTGTCGGCCTGCTTGGCGGGATCGAAAGTTATCGCCGTGTAGAAGTAGGAGAATCCGACGATCATCAGACCGAAGAACACCAGATAGGTGACCGCGGTCGGTTGGGTGAGGTTGTTGTTGACCCAGTTCTGGATGCTCCCGCCGATGCCGGTGCTGGGCAGTGCCACCGCGATGAGCGTGGGGACGTAGAGAACCGAACTGGCGAAGATGATCGGGATCACCCCGGACTGGTTGACCTTGAGGGGGATGTAGGTGGACTGCCCGCCGTACATGCGGCGGCCCACTACCCGCTTGGCGAACTGGACCGGTATCCTGCGCTGCCCCTGTTCAACGAAGACGATGCAGACGAGCAGCCCGACCGCAACCACGATCAGCCCGACGAGGGCGATGTCGCCGTTGTCGGCCTTGACGGCCGCACCTTGTGCAGGCAGTGTCGACACGACGCTGGTGAAGATCAGCAGCGACATGCCGTTGCCGACACCGCGTTGGGTGATCAGCTCGCCCATCCACATCAACAGTGCGGTGCCGCTGGTGAGCGTGAGCACGACCACGAACACCGTCCAGGCGTTGAACCTGGGCAGGAGGTCTACGGTGACCCCGAGCCCGCCATTGTGGAACAGGAAGGCGAAGCTGGTCGATTGTACGACGGCGATCGCCACGGTCAGGTACCGGGTCCATTGGGTTATCTTGCGCTGTCCCACTGCGCCCTGCTGCTGCCACTGCTCAATCTTGGGGATGACCACGCCGAGGATCTGCATGATGATCGACGAGGTGATGTAGGGCATGATCCCCAGCGCGAAGATCGCGAACTGGGTCAGCGCGCCGCCTGAGAAGAGCTGCACGTAGGCCAGGATCCCGCCGCTGTTGGCGCTGTCACGCAGTGCCTGGACCGCCTCTATGTCGACACCGGGAGCAGGGATGAACGACCCCAGGCGATAGAGCGCGATCATCGACAGTGTGAAGAGGATCTTCACACGCAGGTCGGCGACCCGAAAGACGTTCAGAATCCGTGAGAACACAGCGATCCTCTCAAAGTGTCAGCGGTTGGTGTGTTGGTTGAAGCTGCCGTGCGGGGGACGGCGGTCGCCCCAAGGAAGTCTCAGTATCTCCACACTACCGCCCGCGGCGGTGATGGCCGATTCCGCGGACGCGGAGAAGGCGTGGGCCTTGACGTTGAGCGCGCGTGAGACTTCGCCACGTCCCAGGATCTTGATCAAGGCGCCCTTGCCGGCGAGGCCCTTGTCGCGCAGCGACTCCGGTGACACGTCGGTGAGGCCCGACGCTTCGAGGGTGTCGAGGTTGATCGCCTGGTACTCGACCCTGAACGGGTTCGTGAACCCGCGCAGCTTGGGCACGCGTTGCAGCAGCGGCATCTGTCCGCCCTCGAACCCGACGGGGACCTTGCTGCGGGCCCGTTGGCCCTTGTGGCCGCGTCCCGCGGTCTTCCCGGCCTTGCCGCCGATGCCGCGCGCCTTGCGCTTGGGGCGGCGGTTGGAGCCCTCGGGGGGTTTCAGATCGTGGAGCCTGATCACGAGTCGACCTCCTCGACTTTGACTAGGTGGGGGACTCTGGCAATCATGCCGCGGACCTCGGGACGGTCCTCGAGTGTGTTGCTCGCACCGATCCTGCGAAGACCGAGGGCGCGCAGCGTTCCCCGCTGTTTGGGCTTGGTTCCGATGGAGGAACGGATCTGAGTGACCTTGAGCATCATGACTCCTCAGCGGGAGGGGTTTCAGCGGGGCGATGCCGGCCCTGTTGGTAGGCGGCCCACAGGCCCGCGGGAAGGAACTCTTCGGGGTCGAGGCCGCGCAGGCGGGCGATCTCGTCGGGGCGGCGGAGCCCGGCCAGCGCGTTGATGGTGGCGCGGGCGATGTTGATGTTGTTCGACGAGCCCAGCGACTTGCACAGCACATCGTTGATGCCGGCCTCCTCGAGGATCGCCCGAGCGGCGCCTCCGGCGATGACACCGGTACCGGGCGCAGCAGGCTTGAGCATCACCTTGCCCGCACCCATCTCGCCGATGGTCTCATGGACGATGGTCGAGCCGGCCATGGCGACGCTGAACAGGTTGCGACGGGCCTCCTCGGTGCCTTTCTGGATCGCCAGGGGCACCTCTTTGGCCTTGCCGTACCCGAGCCCGACCCTGCCGTCGCCGTCGCCGATGACCACCAGGGCGGTGAAGGAGAACCTGCGCCCGCCCTTCACGACCTTGGCGACGCGGTTGATGTTGATGACGCGCGACTCGCGCAGCCCCTCGCCGCCGTCGCGCGGGTTGTCGGGGTTGCGCTCGCGGTCGCCGGCTTGCCTGGTGTTGCGTTGGTCGGCCATCAGAAAGTCAATCCCTTCTCGCGGGCTGCGTCGGCGAGCGCTGCGACTTGGCCGTGGTAGCGGAAACCGCCGCGGTCGAACACGACCGCTTCGATGCCGGCGGCCATCGCCCGTTCGGCGAGCAGGGCGCCGACTCGCTGTGCGGTTTGCGTGTCGCTGTTGCCGGCGGGTCGCAGTTGCTGTTCGGTCGAGGCCGCCGCGGCGAGTGTGCAACCTGCCGAGTCGTCGATGAGCTGCGCGGATATGTGGCGGTTGGAGCGATGCACGGCGAGACGCGGCCGCGCCGCGGTGCCGCGCAGGGTCTTGCGGATCCGGTGGTGGCGGCGGCGGCGGTCTGCACGGCGCTTCTGGGCGGTGTAGGACATTATTTGGCTGCCTTTCCGGCCTTGCGTATCACTCGTTCGTTGGCGTAGCGGATGCCCTTGCCCTTGTAGGGCTCCGGTTTGCGCCACTTGCGAATGTCGGCGGCCACTTGGCCGACAAGCTGCTTGTCGATTCCCTTGACGAGGATCTGGGTCTGTTGGGGCACCTCGAACTCGATGCCCGCGGGGGCTTCGATGTTGACGCTGTGGCTGAACCCGAGCGCCAACTCGAGTCTGTCGGTGCCCTTGGCGACGGCCCGGTAGCCGATGCCCTGGATCCGCAGTTCCTTGCTGAAGCCCTCGGTCACGCCGATGACCATGTTCTGTATCAACGAGCGCACCAGGCCGTGGAAGGACTTCGACTCGCTGCTGTCGTCGGGTCGTTCCACAGTGATGGCGCGGTCGCCGCGACTGACGGTAATCCCGCCTGGGAGTCGCTGGTCGAGGGTGCCCTTGGCACCGGTGACTGTGACCGTGCGCCCGTCGACGGAGACGTCTACGCCTTCCGGGACGGTTATTGGTTCATTGCCGACGCGGCTCATTGCAGCTCCTCACCTCCGCCTCACCACACGAAGCAGAGGATCTCGCCGCCCATGCGGTTCTTCCTTGCTTCTCGGTCAGACATGAGTCCCTTGTTGGTTGAGACGACCGCGACGCCGAGACCGCCCTGGACTCGGGGAATCTCGTGGCGCCTGCGGTAGATGCGAAGACCGGGTTTGGACACTCGCTTGAGCCCCGAGATCACTCGGTCCCGGTCAGGCGAGTACTTCATCTCGATGGTCAGGGTCCGCCCGGGACGGTCGCCGTTGTCGTTCTCAGTGAACGAACTGATATAGCCCTCGTTCTTGAGCAGGCCGGCGAGCGCCAGCTTCTGTTTGGAGGAGGGCATCGCCACTTCATCATGCATCGCCACATTGGCGTTGCGGATGCGGGTGAGCATGTCTGAAATGGGGTCGGTCATTGTCATTGCGGCGTCACCTCCTCACCAGCTGGCCTTCTTGACGCCGGGCAGTTCGCCGGCGTGGGCCATGTTGCGCAGGCACACTCGGCACAGGCCGAAGCGGCGGTACACGGAGCGGGGCCGCCCGCAGCGCCGGCAGCGCGTGTAGGCGCGTACCTTGAACTTCGGGGTGCGCTTCTGTTTCTGCTTCAGTGCTTGTTTTGCCATGGGGTCACTGCCCTTCGCGTCGGAACGGGAAACCGAATGCCGAGAGCAGGGCCCTGCCCTCGTCATCGGTGGTCGCCGTCGTAACAATCGTGATGTCCATGCCTCGGGTGGCATCGACCTTGTCGTAGTCGATCTCGGGGAAGATGAGTTGTTCGGTCACGCCGAACGTGTAATTGCCGTTGCCGTCGAACGACTTGGCTGACAGTCCCCGGAAGTCGCGGATCCTCGGGACGGCCAAGGAGACGAGCCGGTCGAGGAACTCGTACATGCGGTCGCCGCGCAGCGTGACCTTGCAGCCGATGGCCTGGCCCTCGCGCAGCTTGAAACTGGCGAGGGACTTCTTCGCCCTGGTGACGACCGGTTTCTGGCCTGCGATCGTGGTCATGTCGCGGATCGCCCCTTCGAGCAGCCTGGCTGAGCCGACCGCTTCCCCGACCCCCATGTTGAGCACGATCTTCTCAAGTCTGGGGACCATCATCAGGTTGGGCAGCGCGAGCTGTTCTTGCAGCGAGGCGCGTATCTCGGTGTTGTAGCGGGTGCGGAACCGGGGGGGGTGCGTCGCGGCGGGCATCAGATCTCGACTCCCGTGCGGCGGCAGACGCGAACCTTCTTGCCCTCTTCGGTGATCAGGTAGCCGACGCGGGTGGCTCTCCCGTCGCCGGGACTGACCACGGCGACGTTGGACACGTCGATCGGCATGGCCTTGTCGATTATCCCGCCCTGCTGGTCGCCCCGCGTCGGGGCCTGGTGCTTGCGCGCCACGTTGACGCCCTCGACGATGACCTTCCCCCTCTCGGGGATGGCCCGCTCCACGACGCCCTCGGCACCCTTGTCCTTGCCTGACAGGACGACGACCCGGTCGCCTGCACGGATCTTCATCGAGGCGTGCTTTCTCCGTGCGCTCATCACAGGACCTCCGGGGCGAGCGAGACGATTCGCATGAACTGCTTGTCGCGCAGCTCTCGGCCGACCGGGCCGAAGATGCGCGTGCCGCGCGGTTGGTGCGCTTCGTTGATCAGCACCGCGGCGTTCTCGTCGAAGCGTATGTAGCTGCCGTCGGGCCGGCGCTTTTCCTTTTTGATTCGCACCACGACACAGCGGACGACATCGCCCTTCTTGACCTGCGCACCCGGGATGGCGTCCTTGACGGTCGCCACGAAGACGTCGCCGATCGACGCATAGCGGCGTTTGGAGCCGCCGAGGACCTTGATGCACAAGACCTCCTTGGCTCCGGAGTTGTCGGCGATCCGAAGTCGCGACTCTTGCTGGATCACTTGGCACGCTCCAGGATTTCCACGAGCCTCCAGCGCTTGGTCTTGGAGAGCGGGCGGGTCTCCTGCACCCGCACGCGGTCGCCCAGGTTGAGAGTGTTCTCCTCGTCGTGGACATGGAGGCGCTTGGTGCGCTGAATCGTCTTCGAGTAGCGACGATGCTGGACCCGGTCGATCGCCTCCACCACGGCGGTCTTGTCCATCTTGTTGGACACGACGAGGCCGTCGCGGACCTTACGGGCCTTGCGCTGCTGCGTTGCTTGAGTCATTTCAGGCCTCCTGAGCCGTTTCGAGCGCCTCGGCGTCGGCGATCTCGCGAGCCCGCAACTCGGTCAGCACACGGGCAATGTCCTTCTTGACGGCTTTCAAGCGAGCCGAATTGTCGAGTTGGTTGGTGGCGAACTGGAAGCGCAGGTTGAACAGCTCTTCTTTGCAGTCGGCAAGACGTTCGAAGAGGTCCGTGTCGGCCATCTCTGTCAATGCGGTCTTGCGGGCCATCAGAATCCCTCCTCACGGGTCACGAAGCGGGCCTTGATGGGCATCTTCTGGATGGCGCGCTCGATCGCGGCGCGGGCGACGTCGGCGTCGTGGTATGACAGCTCGTAGAGGATGCGTCCGGGTTTCACGACAGCGACCCAGTGCTCAGGGTTGCCCTTGCCCGAACCCATGCGGGTCTCGGCGGGTTTGCTGGTCACGGGCTTGTCGGGGAAGACGTTGATCCACACCTTGCCGCCGCGCTTGATGTGGCGGGTCATGGCGATACGGCCGGCCTCGATCTGGCGTGCGGTGATCCATCCGGGCTCGAGGGCCTGGATGCCGAAGTCGCCGTAGGTCACCTCGGTCGCACCCTTGGCCATGCCCTTGGTGCGTCCTCTGTGGTGTTTGCGGTGCTTGACCTTCTTGGGCATCAACATAACGGCAGCCTTCAGTCGTTGGCGCGGAAGTGGGGAGTCTCGCTGTGCTCGCGAGTCGAGGCTTCGATGGCGTCCTCCTCGTCGAGGAGCTTCTCGAACTCGGGGTCGGCCTCTTTGATGAGCGGTGCCGGCTCCTCGTCGGGGTCCGGTTCGATATCGGACGTTTCACGGCGACGCGCCGCGGCTGAGGAGACGATCTTGCGGGACCTCGACTGGCCTGAGGTCTCGCCGGCGGCCATGGCGGCCTCAAGGGTCGCCTTGTCTTCGGTCTGGGTCTTGTAGGGCAGGATGTCGCCCTTGTAGAGCCACACTTTCACACCGATCCGACCGTAGGTGGTCGGGGCCTCGCGGAAGCCGTAGTCGAGGTCGGCTCTGAGTGTGTGCAGCGGCACGCGGCCTTCGAGGTACCACTCTGTGCGAGCCATCTCCGACCCGCCGAGACGCCCCGAGCACTGCACCCGGATACCGAGGGCACCGGCCTTCTGAGCGTTCTGCACGGCTCGTTTCATGGCGCGCCTGAACGCTACGCGTCCGGCGAGCTGGTCGGCGATGCCCTGGGCGATCAGGGCGGCGTCGAACTCCGGTTGCTTGATCTCCTGGATGTTGAGTTGAACCTTGGCGTTGCCGGTGATCGTGGTGAGCCCGGAGCGCAGGCGGTCAGCCTCGCTGCCTCGACGGCCGATCACGATTCCCGGGCGGGCGGTGTGGACGTCGACACGAAGCCGGTCGCGGGTGCGTTCGACCTCGACCCGGCTGATGGCCGCGTGGGGGAGCTCGGTGAACAGGAAGTCGCGGATCTGCCAGTCCTCAATGACGTTGTCGGCGTATTCCTGGCGGTCGGCGAACCAGCGACTCTTCCATTCGGTGGTAACGCCGAGGCGGAATCCGTAGGGGTTGACCTTCTGTCCCATCAGTCTCGTTCTCCAGGCTTCCCGCTGTCAGCGTCGTTGGTGTCGTCGCCGGCCGTGTCGGTGTCGTTGGCCGTGTCGTCGGTGTCGGTGGCGGCTTGGCTCGATGACATGGCCTGCTCGGTGGCGGCGACGATCTCCGCCGCCTGCTCCTCGACTGTCGGCTCGGACTCTGCTGGCTCGGACTCTGTCGGCTGTGCAGACTCGCCTGCTTCGGCAGCCTGCTTGCGTTGGCGGCTCCGCTCGACTCTGCGCCGACGCGCCTCGGCGGCGTTGCCGGCGATGCCACGGCCGCGACCGGTCTCGCGTTCACGGATCGCCTCGAGGGAGTCCTCGTCGTAGCGGCTGACGATCACGGTGATGTGGCAGGTCCGTTTGAAAATGGGTGATGAGCGCCCTCGGGCCCGCGGCCGGGCTCGTTTGAGGGTCATCCCCTCATCGGCGTAGCAGGCTGAGACGAAGAGCTCCTCAATCGGCAGACTGTCGTTGTGCGCCGCGTTGGCAGCGGCGGAGTCGAGGACCTTGGCCACATCTCTGCTGATGCCGCGTTCGGAGAAGGCAAGGATCTCCGAGGCCTCGACGTAGGACTTGTTGCGGATCTGGTTGAGAACCTCACGCGCCTTGGAGGCCGACGACCGCACATACTTGGCCTGTGCGCGTGTTCCAGGGCGTTCGTTGGTCTTGGGGCCGGTCATCAGCGACGGGCTCCCCGTTCTTGGCCCGCATGGAACTTGAATGTGCGGGTCGGCGCGAACTCGCCGAGCTTGTGACCGACCATCGACTCGGTGAGGTAGACAGGCACGTGCTTGCGCCCGTCGTGGACTGCGATCGTGTGGCCCACCATGTCGGGGATGATCGTTGAACGCCTCGACCAGGTCTTGATGACCTTCTTGGTGCCCGACTCGTTGAGAGCATCCACCTTCTTGAGGAGGTGGTCGTCAACGAAGGGGCCCTTCTTGAGACTGCGCGGCATAGCAATTACCTCCGCGAACCGCGCGTCCGGCGACGGCGCACGATCAGCTTGTCGGACTGTTTGTTCTTCTTGCGGGTCCTGCCCTCAGGCTTGCCCCACGGGGAGACCGGATGACGACCGCCGGAAGTCTTGCCCTCTCCGCCGCCATGGGGGTGATCGACCGGGTTCATGGCGACGCCGCGGGTCTGGGGGCGCTTGCCCTTCCAGCGGTTGCGTCCGGCCTTGCCGATCTTGAGGAGTTCGTGGCTCGAGTTGCCGACCTCGCCGACCGTTGCCCGACAGTCGATCGGCACCCGACGCATCTCACTGCTGGGGAGCCGCAGGGTGGCGAAGTCGCCCTCCTTCGCGACCATGTTGATCGCAGCGCCGGCTGAACGACCGATCTTGGCGCCCGCACCGGCTTTGAGCTCCACGTTGTGGATCACGGTGCCCACCGGGATGTAGCGCAACGGCAGAGCATTGCCGACACGGATGTCGGCGCCGCGGCCGGACTGGAGCTTGTCGCCGACCATCAGGTCGCGGGGAGCGAGGATGTAGCGCTTCTCGCCGTCGTGGTAGTGCAGCAGGGCGATGTTGCAGGTCCGGTTGGGGTCGTATTCGATCGATGCGACTGTCGCCGTCACGCCGTCTTTGTTGCGGTAGAAATCGATCACCCGGTAGCGGCGTTTGTGGCCGCCGCCGCGGTGACGTGAGGTCTTGCGCCCATAGTTGTTGCGCCCGCCGGTGCCGGGCTTGCCGGTCACGAGCTTGCGTTCGGGCTCAGTCGAGGTGATCTCGGTGAAGTCCGAGGAGGTCTGGAAGCGGCGCCCCGGACTCGTCGGATTGCGTTTGCGAATGGCCATGTCTACGCCCCGAACAGATCGATTGAGTCACCCTCGGCGAGAGTGACGCGGGCACGCTTCTGGTCGCTGGTGCGGACCCAGCGGTTGGAGCGCCGTTCGCGCTTGCGCTTGCCCTTGCGGTTCAGGGTGTTGACCTTCAGTACCGAGACATCGAAGATCGTCTCCACGGCATCGCGGATCTCGGTCTTGGAGGCGTTCGGCGCCACAACAAAGGTGTAGACCCCTTCTTCAAGCATGTCGTAGGACTTCTCAGACACGACGGGGAGCAGAATCACGTCACGATGGTCTCTCACTGCTGCCCCCCGCTGCTAGTGGTGTCGGACGGTTCGGTGTTGTCGGACGGTTCGGTGTTGTCGGACGGTTCGGTGTTGTCGGCGGACGGTTCGGTGTTGTCGGCGGACGGTTCGGTGTTGTCGGCTGGTTCGGTGTTGTCGGCTGGTTCGGTGTTGTCGGCGGACGGTTCGGCTTGGGTCTGTGGGTCCGAGGGCTCGCCTGAGACTTCGCGCAGTGTTGCTCTGGTGAACACGACGACCTCGCAGTCCAAGATGTCGTGGGTGTTGAGTTCGGCGCGGTGCAGGCAGGACACGTTGGCAAGGTTGCGGAAGCTCTTGGCGGCGTTGCCGTCGCCATCGTCGAGGACGACAAGAACCTTGCCGCGTGCATCGAGGGCCTCGAGCGCGGCGGCGGCGTCTTTGGTCTTGGGAGTCTCGAAGCTCCATTCGTCGACCACGACGACCCTGCCCTCGGCGGCCCGGTCCGACAGGGCACCTGCCAGAGCGATCTTGATCATCTTCTTGGGCGTCCGCTGGCTGTAGTTGCGGGGCTTCGGGCCATGGGCGATACCGCCGCCCCGCCAGATCGGCGAGTTGCGTGATCCGGCACGGGCGCGGCCTGTGCCCTTCTGGCGCCACGGCTTCGCTCCACCGCCGCGCACTTCTGAACGGCTCTTGGTGCTGTGGGTGCCAGCCCTGCGGGCAGCCAGTTGTGCGGTCACGACCTGATGCATCACCGCGATGTTGGGCTCGACCGCGAAGAGTTCGGGGGAGAGCGGCACCCGTCCCGCCTCGGCGCCGCTCTGGGTCTTGACGGTGATGCTGTTGTCGGTGGCGGTGTTGTCGGTGGCGGTGTTGTCGGGAGCCAGCGGGATCTGCGAGGTCGGCTCCATCAGGGTGTCGTCGGCCATCTCAGGCACCCTTTACTGCGTTGCGGACGATCACGGTGCCCCCGGCAGGCCCCGGCACCGAGCCTCGAAGCAGGATCACCTCGGCACCGGGGTCGCTGCGCACGACTTCGAGGTTCAAGGTGGTGACCTTCTCATTACCCGCCCGGCCCGGCATCTTGCGACCCTTGAAGACACGCGACGGCGTGGCGCACTGGCCGATCGCTCCAGGTTTGCGATGCACCTTGTGAGCGCCGTGGGAAGCGGGCGAGCCCTTGAATCCGTGCCGCTTCATCACCCCGGAGAAGCCCTTGCCCCGAGAGATTGCGGTCACATCCACGCGTTCGCCCGCAATGAGCAGGTCTGCTGCGATCTGTTGGCCAACGGAGTACTCAGACACGTCGTCGAGACGCAGTTCGACGAGCTTCGAGCCAGGGTCGACTCCCGCAGCGGAGAAATGACCCGCCTCGGGCATTGTGAGCTTCGCGGGGTCCTTCACGCCGAGGGTCACCTGGATCGCCGAGTAGCCGTCGTTGTCGGGCGTCTTGACCTGCACGACGCGGCAAGGCGAGACGCGCAGAACGGTTACGGGCACGACACGGTTCTCTTCGTCCCAAACCTGGGTCATGCCGACCTTCTCGCCGACGATCGCCTTGCTGGCCATAGCTGCTTTCCTGCGGTCCTAGTGTGGGCCGATGCCCACGCGGGCGCTCCGCACGGGCGGGCCCGGCGGAGCGTGGTTCTGTTTTGCGATGCGGTTCCCTGCGGGCCTTCATCGACGTAGATTGCTGTGGCTAGGGCTCAAAACGGAACCTTCGCTGTACAAGACTCCAGAGCATATCGGGAAGTTCTTGCTTTCCAACCGGTCGTGGTCGTCCCGTCGGATTTGCGGCCGGGCCCCAAGTGGAGTCTCTGGGGATCCCCAGATCGGCGGAGGCTTCGATGTAGCGTCGGTGCCGATGGGACCCGATGACGCTGAGTTGGAGCCGCAGGGCGGCGGTGGCGTTGCCGGACAGGACGAGAAGACCAGTTCCAAGGTGCCGCGCTGGGTCGTCAAGGCGATTGCGCTCTTCTGGTTGGGCTGGGTCGTCGTCTATGTCGGTGTCGGCGCGGTCAGGTCGCTGCGCCCCCTGTTGGTCGTGGTGTTGATCTCGGTGTTCATCAGCTTCGCGGTGGAACCGGCCGTCAACCGCTTGGAGACCTTGAAGATCCGCCGCGGCGTGGGCGTGTGGATCGTCTACCTCGGCTTGTTTGCGGCCCTGGCAGGGTTCTCGGCGGCTGTCGGGACGGCCCTGGCAGACCAGGTCGAGAGCCTCATCGATGAGGCGCCCGCGTACCTCGACGATCTCGAGGGCTGGCTGCAGGCCAACATCGACGACGGCATCGACCTGCAGAGGATTCAAGACGAGTTCGTCGAGGGCGGCGGAATCAGCGACCTGGCCGAGCGCTTCGCGGACGACCTGGTCAACCTGGGCGCGACACTGCTCAACATCGTGTTCTACGCGTTCACCGTCTTGCTGTTCACCTACTACCTGGTCGCCGAGGGCCCGAGACTGAGGCTCAACATCGGCTCGCTGCTGGCGCCGAGACGCCAAAAGATGTTGCTGGAGATCTGGGACCTGGCGATCGAGAAGACCGGCGGGTATGTGTTCTCCCGCACGATCCTGGCGGTCATCTCGGCGATAGCGCATGTGATCGCCTTTGAGATCATCGACGTGCCCTTCCCGATCCCACTGGCACTCTGGGTCGGCGTGGTCTCGCAGTTCATCCCGGTGATCGGCACATACTTTGCGGGTGCGCTGCCGGTGCTGGTCGCGGTGCTCGACGAACCTCGCGAAGCGCTGTGGGTCCTGGTCATGATCGTGGCGTACCAACAGGTGGAGAACTATCTGCTGTCGCCGAGGATCACCGCCCACACCATGGAGATACATGTGGCGGTGGCGTTCGGATCGGTGTTGGCGGGCGCCGCGCTCCTCGGAGTCGTCGGAGCGCTGTTGGCCCTGCCCTTCGCCGCAACGGTCCAAGCGTTCATCTCCGGCTACCTGCACCACCGAGACCTCGACGAATAGCCGGGGTCCCCTGCCCGGGCACACAGCGAGACCCTGCAACTGGGAGAACTCCCCCAGCAGCGACTCAGGTGTTGGGCGCCTCGATTGAGATTCCCTCGGCAGTGAGGGTCAGGCCTGCTGGATCTTGATCTCGATGTCAACACCGGCCGGCAGGTCGAGGCGCTGCAGGGAATCGACCGTCTTGGGAGAAGGCTCGAGGATGTCGAGGAGGCGCTTGTGGATGCGCATCTCGAAGTGCTCCCGAGAGTCCTTGTCCTTGAAGGGACCCTTGATGACGGTGAAGCGGTGCTTCTCTGTCGGCAACGGGATCGGACCCGACAAGCGGGCCTGGGTCCGCTTCACCGTCTCAACGATCTTCTTTGTCGACTGATCGATGATCTCGTGGTCGTAAGCCTTGAGCCGGATGCGGATCTTCTGCCCTGTTGCCATAATCAGCCCGTTACTTGAGGATCTTCGTGACTGAACCGGCACCGACGGTGCGGCCGCCTTCGCGGATTGCGAAGCGGAGGCCCTCGTCCATGGCGATCGGGTTGATCAACTCGACATGCATGGCGGTGTTGTCGCCGGGCATGCACATCTCGGTGCCCTCGGGCAACGAGATGGTGCCGGTGATGTCGGTCGTGCGGAAGTAGAACTGGGGCCGGTAGTTGGTGAAGAAGGGCTTGTGACGGCCGCCCTCCTTCTTCGACAGCACATAGACCTGAGCTTCGAACTCGGTGTGGGGGGTGATGCTTCCCGGCGCTGCGAGCACCTGGCCGCGCTGGACCCCGTCCTTGTCGACGCCGCGCAGCAGCGCACCGATGTTGTCGCCTGCCTGACCCTGGTCGAGAAGCTTGCGGAACATCTCAACACCGGTACAGGTCGTCTTCGAGGTCGGCTTGATGCCCACGATCTCGATCTCGTCGCCGGTGTTGACGATTCCCTGCTCGACCTTGCCGGTCACCACGGTGCCTCGGCCGGTGATCGAGAAGACGTCCTCGATCGGCATGAGGAAGGGCTTGTCGAGGTCGCGCTCGGGGGTCGGCACGTACTGGTCAACCTCGGCCATGAGCTCGAGGACGGCCTCGGCCGCCTCGGCATCGCCCTCGAGGGCCTTGAGCGCCGAGACATGCACGACTGGTGTGTCGTCACCGGGGAAGTCGTACTCGTTGAGGAGCTCACGCACCTCGATCTCAACTAGCTCCAACAGCTCCTCGTCGTCGACCATGTCGACCTTGTTGAGTGCCACCGCGATCTTCGGCACACCGACCTGACGGGCCAGCAGCACGTGCTCACGGGTCTGGGGCATGGGGCCGTCGGCAGCGGACACGACGAGAATCGCCCCGTCCACCTGGGCGGCACCGGTGATCATGTTCTTGATGTAGTCGGCGTGACCGGGCATGTCGACGTGGGCGTAGTGACGGTTGTGCGTCTCGTACTCCACATGCGACACGTTGATCGTGATGCCGCGCTCACGCTCCTCGGGAGCGTTGTCGATGTTCTCGAAGTCGGTGAAGGCCGAGCCTTCAACGTGGTCGGCGAGAACCTTGGTGATCGCGGCAGTCAGCGTCGTCTTGCCGTGATCGATGTGACCCATCGTTCCTACGTTGACGTGCGGCTTGTCCCGCTTGAACGTCTCCTTGGCCATCGTTGCCTTCCTTGTTCATTTCTGTGGTTGGGGTTGGGAGACGATCATGCGCCGCGGACGCGGGCGACGATCTCTTCCTGGACGTTTGCAGGTGTGGGCTGGTACGAGTCGAACTGCATCGTGTACGTTGCCCGCCCCTGCGTGCGCGAACGCAGGTCCGTACTGTATCCGAACATCTCAGATAGCGGCACTAGTGCATTCACGACTTGATTGTTCCCTCGCTGCTCGGTGCCCTGCACGCGACCGCGCCGAGAGTTGACGTCGCCCACGACATCACCGAGGTGGTTGTCGGGGGTGACGATCTCCACTGCCATCACCGGCTCGAGGAGCGTCGGTCTGGCACGCGGTGCAACCTCGCGGAACCAGGCGTTGCCAGCGATCTTGAAGGCCATCTCCGAGGAGTCCACATCGTGGACCTTGCCGTCGTTGAGCGTGACTTTGACATCGACTGTGGGGAACCCGGCGAGCACTCCGTTGCTCATCGCCTCGCGGATGCCCTCTCCGACCGGCTTGATGTACTCCTTGGGTATCGCCCCGCCGGTAACGGTGCTCTCGAACTCGTAGGAACCGCCCGGGTTGGGTTCGAGGGTCGCGGAGATCACCGCGAACTGGCCGCTGCCGCCGGTCTGCTTCTTGTGGGTGTAGGTGTAGTCGATGACCGGGCGGGTGATGGTCTCGCGGTAGGCGACCTGCGGCTTGCCGACGCTCGCCTCGACTCTGAACTCGCGCATCATCCGGTCGACGAGGACTTCAAGGTGCAGCTCGCCCATGCCAGCGATGATCGTCTGAGCAGTCTCGATGTTGGTGCTGACCTGGAAGGTGGGATCCTCCTCTGAGAGCGCCTGCAGAGCCTTGCCCATCCGTTCTTGGTCGGCCTTGGACTTGGGCTCCACGGCCACCTCGATCACCGGATCGGGGAAGTCGAGGTTCTCAAGGGTGATCGGATGGCCGGGATCGCACAGCGTGTCGCCGGTGCGGGCGTTCTTCAGCCCGATCGCCGCGGCGATGTCGCCGGTGGCGACGCTGTCTTTGTCGACACGGTCGTTGGCATGCATCTCGAGGATGCGCCCGACCCGCTCGCGGCTCGATGTGCGGGTGTTGAGGATCTGGGCACCCTTGTCGAACGATCCGGAATAGACCCTGAAGTAGGTGAGGCGACCGACATGGGGATCGGTCATGATCTTGAAGGCGATCGCCGAGAAGGGCTCGTCGTCGCTGACCTTGCGGCTGGTCTCGTTGCCCGAGCGGTCCGCGCCGACGATCGGCGGAATGTCGAGCGGTGAGGGGAGGAAGTCGACCACGGCATCGAGCAGCGGCTGAACGCCCTTGTTCTTGAAGGCGGTGCCGTTGAGTATCGGCACCAGCCCGTTCTCGAGGGTGCCCTTGCGGATCGCCGCTTTGAGTTCGCTCTCGCTGACCTCCTCGTCTTCGAGGACCTTCATCATCACGTCCTCGTCTTGGTCCGCGGCGACTTCGAGGAGCAGGTTGCGGTACTGCTCGGCCTCCTCGGCCAATTCTGCGGGAATCTCGACTTCGTCCCAGCTCGCCCCGAGGTCCTCGCCCCGCCAGATGAGCGCCTTCATCTTCACCAGGTCGACGACGCCGGCGTATCCGCTCTCAGCACCGATGGGCAGCTGCATGACCGCGACGTTTGTGGTCAACCGGTCTTTGATGGTGTCGAGCACGAAGAAGAAGTCGGCACCGGTGCGGTCCATCTTGTTGATGAAGCACATCCGCGGCACGCCGTAACGGTCGGCCTGGCGCCACACCGTCTCGGTCTGCGGCTCAACTCCGGCCACGCCGTCGAACACCGCGACCGCCCCGTCGAGGACGCGCAGAGAACGCTCAACCTCGACGGTGAAGTCCACGTGGCCCGGTGTGTCGATGATGTTGATGCGGTGATCGTTCCAGAGACAGTGGGTGGCGGCGGAGGTGATGGTGATGCCCCGCTCCTGCTCCTGCTCCATCCAGTCCATCGTCGCCGCGCCGTCGTGGACCTCCCCGATCTTGTAGGAGCGACCGGTGTAATAGAGGATCCGCTCGGTGGTCGTGGTCTTGCCCGCGTCGATGTGGGCCATGATCCCGATGTTGCGTGTCTTGGCAAGCGGGGTTCGCTTCGCAGCCATTTCAGTTCCTCGATGGGCTTGTCAGAACTACCGCTGCATCACCAGCGGTAGTGTGCGAAGGCCTTGTTGGCCTCCGCCATTTTCTGGACGTCTTCACGCCGCTTGCATGACGCACCGATCCCGTTGGAGGCATCGATGATCTCATTGGCGAGACGTTCGGACATGGTACGTTCGCGGCGCCCCCGGGCGTAGCTGACGATCCAGCGGATCGAGAGCGTGGTGGCCCGGCGGGGACGAACCTCCACAGGCACCTGATAGGTCGCGCCACCGACCCGGCGACTCTTGACCTCAAGCTGCGGGCGGACGTTGTCGAGGGCCCGCCGGAGCGTGGCGAGGGGCTCTGAACCGGTCTTCTGTTCGACCGCGGCGAGCGCGTCGTAGACGATGCGCTCGGCCAGTGCGCGCTTGCCGCGCTGCAGGATCTTGTTGATGAACTGGGTTACGAGCACCGAGTTGTAGATCGGGTCGGGGCGGATCTCCCGGCGCGGCGCGGGACCTTTGCGGGGCATCGTCAGCCCTCCTTCTTGGCGCCGTAGCGGCTGCGTGCCTGCTTGCGGTCGCGCACACCGGACGTGTCGAGCGTGCCGCGGACGATCTTGTAGCGCACGCCGGGAAGGTCCTTCACGCGGCCGCCGCGGACGAGCACAATCGAGTGCTCCTGGAGGTTGTGTCCCTCGCCGGGTATGTAGGCGGTCACCTCGATGCCGCTGGTCAGGCGGACGCGGGCCACCTTGCGCAGCGCCGAGTTCGGCTTCTTGGGGGTGGCCGTGTAAACGCGGGTACACACGCCGCGGCGCTGCGGAGCGCCCTTGAGCGCTGGTGTCGTCTCCTTGCGACGTTTCGATTGGCGACCCTTGCGGACCAGTTGCTGGATTGTGGGCACTGAGATTTCCTGGATGTGAGTTGGGGTGGGCCGGTCGAGCAGCCGACGGGGGCGTTCAGGCCGACCGCGTAGCCTACGGGCGAGACAGAGGAACCTCAACCTGTCGGCACCGCGAGCTTGAGCGGGATCGGCCCAGAGCTACTGGACCGCTGCGTCCGCGCCGACGGCTGCTGCCTGCGAGGCGAGCCAGACGGCGACATCCTCGTCACCGCCCTCAGATGAGTAGTAGTCCATCGGCTCGTAGTCAGGGGCGTTGGGGGCGATGTTGCGGTACTCGTCGATACCGGTGCCTGCGGGGATCAGCTTGCCGATGATGATGTTCTCCTTCAGGCCGTGAAGCGAGTCGCTCTTGGACTCGATCGCGGCTTCGGTGAGGACTCGGGTCGTCTCCTGGAACGATGCGGCCGAGAGCCATGACTCGGTGGCCAGCGAGGCCTTGGTTATCCCCATCAACTGGGGCCGGCCCTCCGCGGGTCGGCCGCCCTGTTCGATCACGCGGCGGTTGGTGTCCGCGAAGGTCTTCTGCGCCACCTGGTAGCCGGGCAGGAACTCGGTGTCGCCGGGCTCGTTGATGAGGATGCGCTTGGTCATCTGACGCACGATCAGCTCGATGTGCTTGTCGTGGATCGACACACCCTGATCGCGGTACACCTTCTGGACCTCGTTCACTAGGTACTGCTGGGTCTCGCGTGATCCCTTGATCTCGAGGAGCTCCTTGGGATCGCGGGCACCCTCGACGAGTGCATCGCCGGCTCGGATCTCCTGACCGTCGAGGACCTCCAGACGCGATCCTGAGGGGATCGTGGAGGACTGCTCCTCGCCGTCGTCGGCCACGATCACGACTTCGCGTCCACGACCGTCGTCCTCGCCGGCCCGGACCACCCCGGAGATTCGGGCCAGGGTGGCCTTGCCCTTGGGGGTGCGGGCCTCGAAGAGCTCGACGACGCGGGGCAGGCCCCCGGCGATGTCCTGGGCGCCCGCGACGCCGCCGGTGTGGAAGGTGCGCATGGTGAGCTGGGTTCCCGGCTCACCGATCGACTGCGCGGCGATCACGCCGACCGCCTCGCCGAGCTCGATCAGCCCTCCGGTGGCCAGCGACATCCCGTAGGACTTGGCGGCGATGCCGAAAGCGGAGTCGTCGGTGAGCGGTGAGAGGACTCGCACCCGGTTGACGGCCGGGTCGTCGCGCAGCGCCGCGAGCTCGGCGTCCCCGACCATCGTCGAGCGCTCGATGATGGTCCCGTCGGCCAGTTCCACGTCGTCGGCGAGCACTCGGCCGAAGAGCCTCGTCTCTAGGTGGGAGAGCTTGTCGGGGGTGTCGGGCACGACATCTTCGAGCCAGATCCCGCGGACTGCGCCGGGGCGGTCGAACGGGTCCTCGTCGTTGATGATCAGCTCTTGGGCGACGTCGACGAGTCGTCGGGTCAGGTAGCCGGAGTCGGCTGTGCGCAGAGCCGTGTCGACGAGGCCCTTGCGGGCGCCCGGCGTGGCGATGAAGTACTCGAGCATCTTCAGGCCCTCGCGGAAGTTGCTCTTTATGGGTCGGGGGATCATGTCGCCGCGGGGGTTGGCGACGAGACCGCGCATGCCGGCGATCTGACGAACCTGGGTCGTGTTGCCCCGCGCACCGGAGGTGACCATCATGTTGACCGGGTTGAAATCGTCTGCCTCGAACTCGCCGCGCATGCGTTCGGTAACCTCTGCGGTCGCTCGAGACCAGAGCTCGACCTCCATCTGGCGGCGCTCGCCGTCGGTGATGATTCCTCGACGGAACTGACCTTCGATGGTGTCGGCCATCTTCTCGTGGCGGTCGAGGATCTTGGCCTTCTCGGAAGGTGTCGCGACATCGTCGATCGAGATCGTCAACCCCGACTGCATCGCGTAGAAGAAGCAGAGGTCCTTGATCGCGTCGAGGCTGACGGCAACGTCGCCCTTGGCGTAACCGCGGGCCAGGTCATCGACGATCTCACCCATCACCTTGCGGTCTATCCTGGTGTTGACGTAGGGGTAGGCATCGGGCAGCGTCTCGTTGAAGAAGACCCGGCCGACAGTTGTGGGCTGATAGGCCGCCGGGCCGCTGCCGTTGCCGACGAGCAGGTCCGGGGTACGGAACTCGATCGGCGCGTGGATCGCCAGGTCGCCGCGCTCGTAGGCGGTGTGGACCTCGCGCGGGTCGCGGAACACCCGGCCCGCGCCGACCGCGTCGTCCACCTGCTCGGTCAGGTAGAAGGCGCCGATGATCATGTCTTGGGTGGGTGTCACCAGGGGACGCCCGTTGGAGGGGCTGAGCACGTTGTTGGCGCTCAACATGAGCACCCGCGCCTCGGCTTGGGCCTCGGCCGACAGCGGCAGGTGGACCGCCATCTGGTCGCCGTCGAAATCGGCGTTGAAGGCAGTGCAGACCAAGGGGTGCAGGCGGATCGCCTTGCCCTCGACCAGCACCGGCTCGAAGGCCTGAATACCCAGACGGTGCAGTGTCGGGGCGCGGTTCAACAGCACCGGGTGCTCTTGAATGGCATCCTCGAGAACGTCCCAGACTTGGGGCTTGCGACGTTCGACCATGCGTTTGGCCGACTTGATGTTCTGTGCCAGTTCGGCGTCGACGAGCTTCTTCATGACGAAGGGCTTGAAGAGTTCGAGGGCCATGATCTTGGGCAGCCCGCACTGGTGGAACTTGAGGGTGGGCCCGACCACGATGACCGAACGGCCCGAGTAGTCGACACGCTTGCCGAGCAGGTTCTGGCGGAACCGGCCCTGCTTGCCCTTGAGCATGTCGGAGAGGGACTTCAGGGGACGATTGCCGGGGCCGGTCACGGGGCGCCCGCGGCGTCCGTTGTCGAACAGCGCGTCGACCGCTTCCTGCAGCATCCGCTTCTCGTTGTTGATGATGATGTCGGGCGCCCCGATGTCGAGCAGACGCTTCAGCCGGTTGTTGCGGTTGATGACCCGTCGGTAGAGGTCGTTGAGGTCTGAGGTCGCGAAACGGCCGCCGTCGAGTTGGACCATGGGCCGGAGCTCCGGCGGGATGATCGGGATGGCGTCTAGGATCATCGCCCTAGGGCTGTTGATCCGGCGACCGTGGTCGTCGCGGCGATTGAACGCGGCCAGGATCTTCAGTCGCTTGATCGCCTTCTGCTTGCGCTGTGCGGAGAGGCCCCGCTGACCCTCGGGAGGGTTGATCTGGGTGCGCAGCGTCTCCTCCTCTTCGTCGAAGTCGAGTGTCTCGGCGAGGTGCGCGATGGTGCCGGCACCCATGCCGCCCTCGAAGTAGGTGCCCCAGCGGTCCTGCATCTCACGCCAGAGCATCTCGTCCTCGACGATCTGACGGGCGAAGAGGCCCGTGAACTCCTCCCAGGCCCGGTCGAGGGTGTCGCGCTCGGTCTCGTACTCCTCGCGGATGTCGGCGAGGTCGCGGTCGGCTTGGCGACGCAGGGCTTTCAGTTCGGAGTCCTTGGCGCCGCTCTGCTCGAGCGACTCGAGTGCGCGTTCGAGCTCGGTGTTGCGGGTTTCGAGGTCTGCCTCCAGCTCGGTGTCGATGGCGTCGCGTTCGGCCACTACCTCGGCCTCAAGTTCTGAGAGGTCTGCGTCGCGGCGCTCCTCGTCGACCGACACGACCAGGTTGGCCGCGAAATAGATGACCTTCTCGAGCTGCTTGGCTTTGAGCTCCTCGCGCGGCGTGGTCCCCATGAGCAGGTAGGCCAGCCAGGAGCGGGTGCCGCGGAGGTACCAGATGTGGACCGCGGGCGCCGCGAGCTCGAGGTGCCCCATGCGTTCACGGCGCACCTTCGAGCGGGTCACCTCAACGCCGCAGCGCTCGCAGATTATGCCCTTGAAGCGGACCCGCTTGTACTTTCCGCAGGAGCACTCCCAGTCTTTGGTGGGCCCGAAGATCTTCTCGCAGAACAGCCCGTCCTTCTCGGGCTTGAGCGTGCGGTAGTTGATGGTCTCGGGCTTCTTGACCTCGCCGTTGGACCATGTCCGAATGCTGTCGGCGGTGGCGAGTCCAATCTTCAGATTGGAGAAATCATTTACATCGAGCATGACCGTCGTCCTCTCAGCTGTGGTGTCTGTGTGGGGTTTCAGCCGCGGGCCGCACGGGCTGCGGCGCGGGCTGCGTCTTCTTCGTCTGAACCCCGTTCGGGGCGCTGGAGATCGATCCCCAGTTCCTCGACGGTGCGGAACGTCTCCTCGTCGAGTTCCTGCATCTCGATCTCCTGGCCCTCTGAGGAGAGGACCTCGACGTTGATGCACAGGGCCTGCATCTCCTTGATGAGCACCTTGAAAGATTCGGGGATGCCGGGTTCGGGAATGTTGTCGCCCTTGACGATCGCCTCATAGACCCTGACCCGGCCCAAGACGTCGTCGGACTTGATCGTCAGCAGTTCTTGGAGGCAGTAGGCCGCGCCGTAGGCCTCCAGGGCCCACACCTCCATCTCACCGAACCGCTGCCCGCCGAATTGGGCCTTGCCGCCGAGCGGTTGCTGGGTGATCATCGAGTAGGGCCCCGTCGAGCGGGCATGGACCTTGTCGTCGACGAGGTGCGACAGCTTCAGGATGTAGACGTATCCGGTCATGATCGGGTTGTCGTAGGGCTCGCCGGTGCGACCGTTGAAGAGCACCTGCTTGCCGTCGTCGCCGATCAGCCGGGTCTGGCCGTCGTGGCTCTCGGGGTTGAGGTTCTTGAGGATGTCGACGATCACCGGCTTGTCGCCCGCCAGTTCCTTCTCGTCCCATTTGGCACCGTCGAAGACGGGCGTGGAGATGAACACCGCCGGGTCTGTGGTTGGGCGGGTCTTGGACTCGGTGTCGCGGACCGGCTGTTTGCCGACTCTGCCGCCGTCGGTCTCCCAGCCCCAGCGGGCGCAGTAGCCGAGGTGCGCCTCCAGCACCTGTCCGACGTTCATCCGCGACGGCACGCCCAGCGGGTTCAAGATGATGTCCACCGGTTGGCCGTCGGCGTTGTAGGGCATGTCCTCGATCGGGAGGATCTTGGAGATGACACCCTTGTTGCCGTGGCGCCCGGCGAGCTTGTCGCCGACGCTGATCTTGCGTTTCTGGGCCACATGGACCCGGACCAGTTGGTTGACGCCCGGCGGGAGCTCGGCATCGTCGCGGCTGAAGGCCTTGACGTCGATGACCTTGCCGCTCTCACCGTGGGGCACCTTGAGAGAGGTGTCGCGCACCTCTCGGGCCTTCTCACCGAAGATCGCGCGCAGCAGGCGCTCTTCGGGCGTCAGCTCCGTCTCGCCTTTGGGTGTGACCTTGCCGACGAGCACGTCGCCGGGCCCGACCTCGGCCCCGACCCGGATAATGCCGCGTTCGTCGAGGTCGGCGAGCACGTCGTCGCTCAGGTTGGGGATGTCGCGGGTGATGTCCTCGGCGCCGAGCTTGGTGTCGCGGGCATCGATCTCGTGTTCATGGATGTGGACCGAGGTGAGCACGTCGTCTTTTACGAGCCGCTCAGAGAGGATGATGGCGTCCTCGAAGTTGTAGCCCTCCCAGGGCATGAAGGCCACGAGCAGGTTCTTGCCGAGCGCCAGCTCCCCGTTGTCGGTGGAGGGACCGTCGGCCAACAACTGGCCGGCAGTGACTTTGTCACCGACTGCGACCCGCGGCTTGTGGGAGATGCAGGAGTCCTGGTTCGAGCGCTCGAAGCGCTTCAGCCGAATGTTCTGGCGGCCGAGCTTGCGGTAGTCGATGACCATGTGCTGCGCGTCGAGCTCGAGCACTGTTCCGTCGTCTTCGGCGAGCACTATGTCGCCTGCGTCGGCTGCACAGGCGGTCTCAATGCCGGTGCCGATGTAGGGCGCTTCGGAACGCACCAGGGGCACCGCTTGACGCTGCATGTTGGCACCCATCAGGGCCCGGTTGGCGTCGTCGTGTTCGAGGAACGGAATGAGCGCAGTGGCGACCGAGATGATCTGCTTCGGCGAGACGTCCATCATCTGGACTTCGGCGGGGGGGACCGAGGAGATCTCGGTGGTCGCGCCGAAGAAGACGTCTTCGTCGAGCTGCGCGCGCAGTTCCTTGAGCGACACGGCCTGCGGGGAACGCCTCACCAGGACACGGTCGTTGATGAACTTCCCCTCATCGTCGATGGGAGCGTTGGCCTGGGCGACGACGAACTCCTCCTCCTCGTCGGCGGCGAGGTAGACGATCTCGTCGGTGACCGTCCCGTCGGTGACCACCCGGTAGGGAGACTCGATGAAACCGAACGGGTTGACCCGCGCGTAGGATGCCAGACCGCCGATCAGGCCGATGTTGGGGCCCTCGGGCGTCTCGATGGGGCACATGCGGCCGTAGTGTGAGAAGTGGACGTCGCGGACTTCGAAGCCTGCGCGCTCGCGCGACAGCCCACCGGGTCCGAGCGCAGACAGGCGGCGGCGGTGGGTCAGCCCCGACAGCGGGTTGACCTGGTCCATGAACTGCGAGAGCTGCGAGGTCCCGAAGAACTCCTTGATCGCGGCGACGACCGGACGGATGTTGATCAGTGTCTGGGGAGCGATCGCCTCCACATCCTGGGTGGTCATGCGCTCACGGACGACGCGCTCCATACGCGACAGGCCGATGCGGACTTGATTCTGGATCAACTCGCCGACGCTGCGGATACGACGGTTGGCGAAGTGGTCCTGGTCGTCGAGGCGGTAGCCGGGGGTGGCGTGGGCCAGGTTGAGCAGGTAGGTCGTCGCAGCCAGCATCTCGGCTTGGGCGAGCACGGACTGGTCCGGGTCGGGCCGTTCCAGATCCAGACCGAACTGCTCTTCGAGGAAGTCGATCTCCGGGCCGAGCTTGCGGTTGAGCTTGTAGCGGCCCACCCGTGACAGGTCGTAGCGGCGCGGGTCGAAGAAGGCGTTGCGGAAGTATGAACGCGCCGACTCGACCGTGTGCGGTTCGCCGGGGCGTGCCCGCTTGTAGATCTCGAGGAGTGACTCCTCTCGGGTGGGCGCGACCTCTTTGTCCTTCTCCCACTGGCCCTCGAGGAGGTGGAAGTGTTCGACGAGGCGGTCGAGGAAGCCCGGTTCGTTCTCCTCGTCGTAGCCGAGGGCCCGCAGCAGGGTGAACAGCGAGATGCGGCGCTTGCGGGCGACACGTGCGCCGGCGGTCGTGTCCTTGCCGGGCTTCTGCTCGACGTCGAACTCGATCCACTCGCCGCGGTACGGGTGGATGGTTCCGGTGACAATCTGATGCTTGCTGCGGTTGCGCAGCCGGTAGCGCTCGCCGGGCTGGAAGATGACGCCGGGGGACCGCACGAGCTGTGACACGACGACCCGCTCAGTGCCGTTGATGATGAAGGTTCCCTTCTCGGTCATCATCGGGAAGTCGCCCATGAAGACGGTCTGTTCCTTGATCTCTCCGGTGTTGGCGTTCATGAACCGGGCGCGCACGAATATCGGCGCGCTGTAGGTCATGTCCTTTTCTTTGCATTCCTCGACGGTGAACTTCGGCGGCGGACAGAGGTCCTCGTCGTCGGGATCGAACTCGAGTTCAAGTTGAAGCGTCTCGGCGAAGTCGCGGATCGGACTGATGTCTCGGAAGGTCTGGGCCAGTCCCTCCTTGAGCAGCCATTCAAACGATCTCCTTTGAACAGCGATCAGATTCGGCAGTTCGAGAACCTCTTTGAGGTTTCCGAACGAATAGCGTTCGCGTGGTTCGGCGCGTGTTGTCACCAGAGCTCCTGAGTTGCCAGTGAACGAAAACGGAGCGCGGCAACCGGAGCGCGAGAAATCGATCGGAAGTTGGTCGGAACAGGTGCCAAGGGGACCACGCTGCCTCAGAGGCTAGAGGGCGCGGAGCCGGACAGCAACTTGGGCAACAAAAAGCCGCGCCTGCCGGTTAATTTGGCGGCGCGCCCCAGGCCGGTGAACCAGCCGAAGATAAGCGAACAATAGGCCAGTTGCCTGCCGAGGTCAAGTGCCGGCCTATCCGGCGTTGTCCGGTGGCGTTGTCGGCGGGATTATCCGAGGCCCGGTGTGCACAGACTCGAGCGGGCTGCGTTGACCGTCTCATCGCTCACGCCGATCGAGTCGAGGTAGCCGGCGTGGTCCCGCCAGCGCTGCCGCAGCCCGTCGAGCGTCTGTCGCATGACGACCCTCGGCGACAGCCACATCGTCGCGAAATCCTCAGGATCGAATCCCGCAGCGCGGATCTGTTCCTGGAATCGCGAATCGCTGCCCGGTCTGCGGTACCGCTGGCTGATCTCGTAGTCGTCGAGCAGGTACGGCTCTGGTACTCCGGCCAGTCCCAGGAGCACCATCGCCATGACACCGGTGCGGTCTTTGCCTGCCGTGCAGTGAAAGAGGATGCGCTGCCCCGCGGCGACCGTGTCGATGACCTCTGTGAAGTAGTCGCCGAACCCTTCGAGCATGTTCAGGTACCCGGCGGCCATGTCGTCGTTGTCGAACTTGGGGAGGGTGCCGTCGATGATGCGCGCCAGCAGGCTGCGATGCTGTGCCACATCGCTGGACATCGGGAGGTGGACGCGGGTGACGGTGCCGGGCAGTTGGTCGGGGGCCGCGGCGGCTTCAGCGTTGCTGCGCAGGTCGAACACAGTGGAGATGCCCAGCGACTCGATCATTGCCTGGTCGTCGGCGCTGAGTCCGTCGAGCCGGTCACTGCGAAACACGCGTCCCCAGCGGGTGGACGAGCCGTGGAGCGTCGGGTAGCCGCCGAGGTCGCGGAAGTTGTCGGGGCCGTCGGTGTCCAAGCAGCGCTGTGCGGCGACGGTGAACCCCTGCCCGGGCTCGAACAGGTGGATGTACTGTCGGTCCTTCGAGCGGGCGATGACGGTGCGGCCCGCTCCGTGCGGGGCGCGGACATCGGTTCCGGGATCGTCGGGATCGTCGGAGACGAAGACCGACAACGACGCTGACCCACCTCGCCAGGTGACGATCAACTCGTCGTTGTCGACAACAACGTTGATGTGGTTGACGGCCACCTATTGGAGTTCGACGCTGGCGCCCGCCGCTTCGAGTGCTTCCTTGGCCTTCTCGGCGTCGGCGACGGCAACTCCCTCCAAGATCTTGGAGGGGGCGCCGTCGACGAGCTCCTTGGCCTCCTTGAGGCCCAGGGAGGTGAGTCCGCGCACCTCCTTGATGACCTGGATCTTCTTTTCGCCGATGGCGGTGAGGAGCACGTCGAATTCCGTCTGCTCCTCGGCCTCGGCCTCACCGGCGCCGTCGCCGACAGGCGCCGCGACTGCAGCGACCGCCGGGGCGGCGGCCGTCACGCCGAACCTCTCCTCGAAATCCGTCAACAGCTCGCTCAGTTCAAGGACGCTCATAGCGCCGATCGCATCGAGGATCTGTTCTTTGGTTGCTTGCTCGGTTGCCATGTCAGGCCTCCTTTTCTTGGCTGGCTTCGCCAGACTCGCCGGCTTGTCCGGCATCGGCGTCAGCCGACGCCTCGGTTGGGTTGGATGCATCGTCGGACTCCGCGGCCGCAGCGGCAGTCGGGGCAGCGGCAGTCGCGGCGGTTGACGCATCGCCGGTCGCGTCGCCGTCGTCGGTTGGTGCAGCGGCGGTTGGTGCAGCGGCGGTCGTGTCGGGTTCGGACTGGTCGCTTCGGGGCTCGCCTTCAGCGGGGGTCTCAGCGGGGGTCTCAGCGACGGCATCGGGGCCTCCCCGCTTTTCGATCAGCGCGTTGAGTGCGTAAGCGAAGTGGCGCGGCACTGCCGAGAGCAGACGGGCGAAGGACGCCATCGGCGCCTGGAAAGCACCGGCCAGTTGAGCCAGCAGGATTTCCCGGGACGGCAGCTCGGCGAGCGCCTTGATCTCGTCTGAGTCGAGCGGCTTATCGCCGAGCACGCCGCCTTTGACCACCAGCAGTTGGTTGGACTTTGCGAACTCCCGGATTGCTTTGGCAACGGCCGCGACATCTCCGTCGGAACCGTCGGGCCGTTCTCCGACGAAAGCGAGCGCGGTCGGTCCGACGAGCAGGTCCTCGATCTCAAGGCCGGCGTCGCGTGCGGCCAGACGCACCAGTGTGTTCTTGTAGATCTTGTACTCTCCGCCTGCTTGGCGCAGGGCGTGACGCAACTCGGCCATAGCGGCCACGTCGAGACCCCGATACTCGGTGAGGATCATGCCGTCGGTGTCGGCGAACTTCTCCTTCAGCTCGTCGACCACCGCGACTTTGGCGGGATTCGGGTTCTTCATTTCGCTCCTCCTCTCGGTCTGAAAAATGACTTCGGGCGCCCACCGGATCGGCGAACGCCCAGACGAGGCCCCTTGGATTCGGGGCGATCAGGAAGCTCTCCTCGTCCGGCGGGCATCTGCCCATTGGTGCTCTTCAAGAAGGGTTCTTGTTGAGCGCACCGGAGGTCTTCGGTGAACAAGGTCTTCAGTTGTGCGGACGAGGTTATCGTCGGTTGCCGGTTATTGCTCAGTCGATTCAGCGACTCAGCGAACTCAGCCGACTCAGCGACTCAGGTCGGTCCGCGCGGCATCAGGCATCGCTGGCGACGAGAGCCGGATCGATCTGCACGCCGGGGCCCATGGTGGTCGATACGACTATCTTGCGGACGTACTTGCCCTTGGCTGCGGCAGGCTTCGCCCGTTGCAGTTCAGCGGTGAGAGCGCGAAGGTTGCTCAACAGCGCCTCTTCGCTGAAAGAGGCCTTGCCGATCGGCACGTGGACGTTGGCGAACCGGTCTGTGCGGTACTCGACGGTGCCGCCCTTGAACTCTCCGATCGCCTTGACCACATCGGGGGTCACTGTGCCGGTC
Source organism: Acidimicrobiia bacterium (assembly GCA_024421085.1). GTDB lineage: Bacteria > Actinomycetota > Acidimicrobiia > Acidimicrobiales > Aldehydirespiratoraceae > VXYK01. The sequence continues at coordinate 48,291 of JAHQYN010000002.1, read as the reverse complement.
TTGGGGTTCGGCATCAGCCCCCGCGGTCCGAGGATGCGCCCGAGCTTTCCGACAGTCGGCATCATGTCTGGCGTGGCGATCGCCACGTCGAAGTCAGTCATGCCACCCTGAACCTCGGCGGCGAGATCTTCGCCGCCGACGTGTTCTGCACCGGCTTCGCGAGCGGCGGTTGCCGCCTCGCCCTGGGCGAACACGGCGATTCGCACGTCTTTGCCGGTGCCCGACGGGAGCGCGACCGTGCCGCGGATCATCTGATCGGCCTTGCGAGGATCGACGCCGAGTCGGATCACCACGTCGACGCTCTCGTCGAACTTCTTGGCGCCGAGCGACTTGATGATCGCAAGGGCATCGGCACCGGAGTGCAGATGGTTGCGGTCGAACTTCGCGCTGTTGTCTCGGTACTGCTTTGCTTTCGCCATTGTGGCTCCCTCTCAGTTGCTGCCGCCCGGTGAGGTCTTCCGGTACGAGCATTCGGCTGCATCTCAGCCGGTCGGTCTTGTTGGTCGGCGGCTCCTCAGCCGGCCACCTCGACCCCCATCGAGCGGGCAGTGCCGGCGACCTGCTGCTTGGCGCCTTGGAGATCGATCGCATTGAGGTCGGGCATCTTGATCTCGGCGATCTCCGCGACTTGAGCGTCTGTGATGGTCCCGACCGTCTCGCGCCCGGCGTTGTTCGCGGCCGATTCGATGCCTGCTGCCTTCTTGATCAGGGAGGCGGTAGGCGGCGTCTTGAGGATGAAGGAGAAGGAGCGGTCTTCGAAGACGGTGATCTCCGCTGGGATGACCTGGCCGCGCCGGTCCTCGGTGCTGGCGTTGTAGTCGCGGCAGAAGTCCATGATGGCCACGCCGTGGGGACCGAGCGCCGTGCCCACGGGGGGCGCGGGCGAGGCCTGGCCAGCGGGGATCTGGATTCTTACAACAGCGGAGACCTTTTTCTTGGCCATGTGCCTTCCTTTCGGACGGGGGTGGGGGCCTTTCGGACGGGGGTGGGGGCCTTTTGAACGGGGGTGGGGGCCTTTTGAACGGGGGTGGGGGTTGTGGTGGCTGGAGTCAGTCGAAAATTATCTTCAGAGCCGGGCGACTTGGGCGAACTCGAGTTCGACGGGGGTCTCGCGGCCGAAGATGTTGACGAGGACCTTGACGCGCAGTTGGTCTTCGTTGATCTCGATGATCTCCCCGGAGAAGTCGGCGAATGGGCCCTCGCGGACCCGGACGGTCTCCCCCATGCCGTACTCGAACATAGGTTTTGAGTGCTTGGCCGCCTCCTGGGTGCGGTCTGCTTCGACGCCGAGGAAATTCTCCACATCCTTGCGGGGCATCGGCGAGGGCTTGCCGCCCTGGTTGACGAAACCGGTGACTCCGGGCGTGTTGCGGATCACGTACCAGGAGTCGTCGTCGAGGCTGGTTCGGCACAGCAGGTAGCCGGGGAACAGCTTCTTCTCGGTGATCACCTTCTTGCCGTTCTTGAACTCGGGGGTCTCGCGGGTTGGAATGACCACCTCGTAGATGCGCTCCTCCATGTTCATCGAGGCGATGCGTGCCTGAAGGTTCTGCTTGACCTTCTTCTCATAGCCCGACTGGGTGTGGAGCACGAACCAACGGCCCGGGCGGTCGTAGGGGGAGATGTAGGGTTCCTCTTCGCCAGCCAGGATGTCGTCTTCGCTGAGGACCTCGGGTTCTGCAGCGGTGTCGGGGCCTTGCGCAGGCTCGGTGCCGACAACTCCGGCGGGGCCAGGCGTCGGCGTGGAGTCCGGCCCCGTCCAAGCGTTGGCGAGACCCGCCCCGACCGCTGCGGACGCGGCACCGGGGTGCGCGGCACCGGCTGGCCCTAGGGTGTCGGATTGTTGCGGGGTGTCGGATTGGTCAGGCATGGAACTCAGTTGTCGAACAGATCAAGGATAAACAGCGAAAATACCCAATCGAGGCCGTAAATCATCGCGCCGAGCACAATGACGGTCACCAACACGACGATCGAATAGTTGACGGTCTCGGAACGGGACGGCCAAGCGACCTTGCGAAGCTCGTTGCGCACCTCGCGCAGAAACTGGATGAAGCCGGTTCGCTCCTGAGGGGGACCCGAACTCGGTTGTTTGCGCCGCGCGCGGATCGGCTCGCCATCGGCATCAACCTCACCTTGCCTCTGCAACATGCGTTTTTGCTGTCGGTTCATCGACATGAACGGATTCCTTGGGTCTAGACGCCGCCGCCGGAACGGCGACTGTGCCACGCAGGGGCGGCAGGACTCGAACCTGCAACCGCCGGTTTTGGAGACCGGTGCTCTACCAATTGAGCCACGCCCCTGAGAACGCGCTCCAAGGCTAGCAGAGCCTCAACGGATTCGGTCCCCAGATTCTCGCGGTCAGCTCGCCAGCCGGACCCAGCGCCGTTGACGCGTGGCCAGCGCAATCACTCCCGCGGCGGCCGCGATGCCTCCGACAGCGGCCGCGGTGCGGGTCGGGAACCTGTGAGTCGGGCCGTCGTCGATCTGGTCGAGCAGAACAGAAATCTCGTACTCGAGTGTGGGATCGGCATGAACGGGCGCTGTGGCCAGATTGTGCATCATGGCGCGCAGGCGCCGGTAGCTCGCCAACTCTGCTTGGCAGCGAAGGCACTCAGACACATGGATGCGAGTCGGCAGCGAAAGCCGAGACTCGTCTGTAGACACCAGTTCGTCGACGAGGTCGCGGCAGGCGTGGCCCGTGAGCAGAGTCTCCTCAGATGGCACGGAGCTCCTCCCGGTGGTTCGGGAACAACTGCTCGCGGAGCCGTTGGCGCGCCCGATGAAGACGAACTTTCGACGAGCTCAACGAGATGCCGAGCTCCTCGGCGATCGCTTCGTGCGGCAGGCCGTAGACATCGCGCAGCACGACCACGGCGCGGAGGCGGTCCGGCAGGCCTGCAACCGCGGCCTCGAGTTCGTCTCGCAGAGCCAGGAAGTCACCGCGCAGGGCGGGGTCGTTGTCGGGTCTGGTCTCGGCGAGGAGCGCTTCGTCGGGGAGCTCGTCGTGGCGGTGCCGCCGTTTCTTAGTGCTGTGCGTCGAGGCGCAGTTGGCGACGATTCGATACAGCCAGGTACTGAAGCGGGCATCGCCGCGAAAGCGGGCGAGCCCCTTGTAGGCCCGGAGGTAAGCGTCTTGAACCACGTCTCGTGCGTCCTGTTCGTTGCCGGTCAGTCGTATTGCCAACCCGAAAGCGTCGCCATGGGTGAGGCGCACCAACTCGTCGAACGCCTGACGTTCGCCGGACTTCGCTCGAGCTACGAGCTCGTCGGTGTCGTTGGCACGATCATTGGACTTGGCGGGTTGCGCCGGGTTACGTGACGGGTCCGTGACGATTCGCAACTTCGATGAACGCTTGGATCTTGGGCTCATGGCCGCCCCCCGTGGTGCTTGTAGCGACGGACAGATTCGAACTGTCGACCTCTCGATTATGAGTCGAGCGCTCTTACCTACTGAGCTACGTCGCCCCGAAGCGGCATGGCGCTTCGTGAGCTCCCTGTCAGAATCGAACTGACGACCTTCTCCTTACCATGGAGACGCTCTACCGACTGAGCTAAGGGAGCCTGCGACCCGCGAAGCGTGAAGCGTTGGCAATGATGCCACGGCAACAGTCCCGCTCCAACTTGTTTCGGTCATAGAGGCCGAGCGGATTGATCCCGCACACGGACGCGACCGAACGAGGCCGTGGCCCGAGCGGCCCGTGAGCGCAGCCAACAAGAGCGGGAGACAACAGTTATCGGCGCACCTACGCTGCTCGATCCGCGCACGTTCATAGTGTTCCGACGGTCGAGTGCGGTGTCGTCGCTGGTGGTGGCGCACCTACGCTGCTCGATCCGCGCACGTTCATAGTGTTCCGACCGCTTCGGACCTCGCCGGAGTTGACTGTGCCAATGGACCTTCCACCACCCGAGCCTCGGACTGCGAACCTGAGGCTCGGGCGTCGCGCCCTGTTGGTGAGTTTCGCCCTCTACGTGACCCTGGGATTGCCCGACGGCGTGCTCGGGACTGTCTGGCCGAGCCTGCGTGACGATTTCGGGCGGGCCGACAGCAGCTTCGGGCTGTTGATCGCCTGCACGGCGGTGGGTTACACGGCTTCCAGTATCGGCGCTGGTCACCTGACTGCGCGCTACGGCAGCGGCGTCGTCTTTCGCAATGCGTCCTTTGCTGCTGTTGTCGGGCTGGGGTTGATGTCGATCGCGCCCACTTGGTGGACTGCGATGGTAGGCATTCTGGTCCTGGGGGCGGGCTGGGGGCTCTGTGATGCTTCGGTGAATGCCTGGGTGGCACTGACCCAAGGACCCCGCGAGATGGGGCTGCTGCACGCTGCGTACGGCGTGGGAGCGCTTCTCGGGCCTCTGCTGGCGACTCCGTTCATTGCCGGCGGCGACCTCTGGAGAGGCCCCTTCATGGTGATTTGCGGGATCGGTGCAGTTCTGGTCGGGGTCATTGCCAGTGCTCGCGAGGGTTTTGACACTGCCCCGGTGTCGGGTGAGGTTGCGGGCTCGCCAGCGCCGGCGCGCGGGTCGCGAGCGTTGCTGGGGTTGCTGATTGTCTGGTTCTCGATCTACGTCGGGATCGAAGTGACCGTGGGTCAATGGAGCTTCACCCTGCTGACCGAGAGCCGCGATTACAGCGATGTGAGAGCGGCGGCGTTGGTGACGGGGTTCTGGTGCGGATTGACGCTCGGGCGTTTCCTTTTGGCGGGCTTCGGTGACCGGTTCTCTGCGGAGCGGGTCCTTGCCGCCGCGATCGGCGTCACCGCTCTCGGCGTGGTCTTCTTCTGGGCCGACCCTGCTGGTGTCGGCGCTTACGCTCTGCCCTGTATCGGGCTCTCGCTGGCGTCGATGTTCCCTTTGGTGATGGGGCGCACGGCGTTGTATCTGGGTGAGGCACGAGCCGCGCGGGCGGTCGGCTACCAGATTGCCGCCTCCTCTGTGGGGTTCGTGATTCTGCCTGCTGTCGTGGGGGTGCTGGCCGACTATCACGGCGTGGGGGTGGCTCTTCCGGTTGCCTTCAGCGCTACCTGCGTGCTCGCCCTGCTGTGGCTTCTCATCCAGTTTCAGTTGACTCGCTCAACGCAGAGCAGGCGCGGATAGGTGAGAGCCTGTCGCGTTGGCGGCGGTGTCATTCCCGCTCTTGTTCGCTGCGCTCACCGGCCATTATGGCCGACTTGTCGCAACCACCGATGGAGGCCGCCCACCTATTCGCTCGGCCTCTGTTCAGGAATCCGTTTGAGTCTCGACGGTTTGAGTGGGTCCGCTTGGGAGATCGGGGGTCAGGGAGGTGGCATCGCCGGTTTGCAACACGCCTTGCCAGATGCCCGTGCCGTAGGCGAGGTCGTCGGCGAGGCGCAGTGCGAGCGAACGGGGCAGGCCGGCCGGTCGAGAGCCGCGAATCCAGTCGAGCAGCGGCGGGCCGAAGACCGCGGCGACGATCAGGCGCTGGCTGCGGGGGCGGATCAGTGCCAACAGTGTTGCCGGCGGCCACCACACTCGGGCCACCGCACGGGCGATCCCATAACCGGCGTGCAGGTGCCCGATCCCGGCTATGCGAGCGGTGGTGGGCAGCGAATCCGGCAGCGGGCCGAGCTTGCGTTTCAAGGCCACGGCGGAGCCGGCCGCCAACCCGAGTCCGAGGATCGGGTGCCCGGCCGCCAGCGCGGCCCAGGCCGCGGCGCTCCAGCCAGAACAGCGCGCAGGCGCCACGCGGGCACCGTGCCGGATGCCGAGCGCGGCGGCAGAGGAACCGTAATTTCTCCTCTGGCCGAGAAGCGCCGTCCAACTTCGGCGTGGACGGTGTTCGACGTCGACCGAAGGGTCGTAGCGAACGACTTTGCCGCTGTCGGTGAGGCGCCAGACGAGGTCAACGTCTTCGCCGGTTCGCATCCCCGAGTCGAATCCCCCGATCTCGGTGACGGCATCGACCCGGGCGACCAGCGCCGCTGCGGGCACGTAGGAGACCGGGTTGTGCGGGGCGACCGACGCTGGGTTGGCGCCAAGATCGAGCGGTGAATGGTGCGTCTCGTAGCGTTCGAGCAGGCTGTCGCCGGGCCGGGACCGAACCCGTGGTGCGACTGCGGCCACGCGGCGGTCCCCGAAGTGGCCGACGAGGTGGTTGATCCAGCCCGGCCACGCCTCCACGTCGGTGTCGACGAAGGCCACCAGCGATGTCGTAACCGCTGCGAGGCCCGTGTTGCGCGCCGCCGCTGGACCTTGGTTGGTGTCGTGACGGAGCAGCCGTGCCCCGTGCTTTTCGCAGGCGGCGGCGATCTCCGCGGCGTTCCGGGAGGCGTCGTCTACCACCACGACGGGAAGGTCGCCCAGAGAAGCGAGGCAGCAGGCGAGACCGTCTGCGTCGTTGTAGGCGGGGATCACCACCGTTGCGTCAGGATCGCCGATCGGGTCAACGACGGGATGCACGACTGCGGCGTCGAGCAGGCGACGGGCCAGTGTGCGGGCCTGGGTGTCGTCAGCCAGCGGTGTGCCTTCGAGCCAGGCTGCGAGCATCTCGGCACCGGCATCTGACAGCCTGATGATGCGCAGGGGGGCACCCCCGATGAGCAGACGACCCCTGTCGCGGCGGTCGAGCGCAGTGTCCGCGACCAGTCGAATCCCCGTCGGCGGCAGCGTTTCGTCGGCCCGTGATTCCATGTCGGCACGGTAGTGCCGATTGCTATACCGAGATCACCTCAAGCTCTTCGACAGAGGGAAAATCCTGATCCTGGGTGACGATGGCCACTCCGAGCGTCATGGCGGTGGCGGCGATCCACGAGTCGTTGACTCCCATCTTGAGTCGGCGGTCGCGCAGCATCAGACGAAGCCCGGCGCATGTTGTGGCGACCTGTTCGTCTATTGGTACCGGTTCGAGCGTGAGTGCGGAGGTGAGTGTCGACAGTCTGCGTTGGCGAGTTGCGGTGTCGTTGGCGGCGAGCACGCCAGCGCGCAACTCTCCGATGGTGACGACAGACACGGCAAGCTGGTCAGGGATGAGGTCTTCAAGGACCGGTCGTGCTGTTTCGCGGGCGATGAACAGCGACGTGTCAGCGAGTGCCCGGCTCAGTGCCATGTGAGATCGTCGGTGGTCTCATCGGTCAGCGCGGCCAGGTCGTCGGCGAGCCCGGGGTCGGCCTGATGTGCCAGCACCTCACGAATGAACTGGTCGCGGCGCATCCAACGTTGCCTTTGCGCGAATGGTGCCAACTCGGCCACCGGCTTTCCCTGAACGGTGATGGTGATGCGTTCCCCGTCGGCGACTCGGTCCAGCACCGCCCGGGTGTTGTTTCGCAACTCTCGAGAAGCCACTTCGATCATGCGACAAGTGTAGTACCAAGAGGCCGAGCGGATTGATTCCGCGCTGGGCCGTGACCGAACGAGGCCGTGGCCTGAGCGGCCCGTGAGCGAAGCGAACAAGAGCGTGAGACAACGGGTCTCAACGCACCGCCATCCTCAATCCGCGCACGTTCTAATGCTACAAATCGCAATCAGGCGGGCCGGTCAGCCCAGGACCCGGGTGACGGCTGCGGGGATGGCGGATGGTCCGTCGATGGCGGCAAAGCGGGCGCCGACCCCGGCTGCGAACTCTCTGGCGTCGTCGGCATCGTCGGCGGGAGCGAGCACGGCCAACTCATCGAGTCGCCGCGCAACACCGACCGGATCAGCGCCGGTCGTCGCTCGACAGTCCGACAGCAGGATCACGATCCGGCGTTTGGCCCGTGAACGGGCGAGCTGTTCGGCCGCAGCCCGCAGAGCGCCGGCCAGATCGGTTGTGCCCCGGCCCCTGAGGCGCAGCAGGGAATTGACCACCTGCGGAGCAGCCTTGGCGTCCTGCTGGGACTTCAGCACCAGGATCCGGTCGGCGAAGACCAGCGCTGACCAGTCGTCGGGCACCCGGAAAGAACATGCCGCCGCGGCCACGGCCGCGGTCGCCAGACGTTGTCCGCTCATCGAGCCGCTGCGGTCCACGACCAGAGCGAGGGCGGTCATCGGCCTGGTCCAGTGCCGGACCCGCACCTCAACCATGTCAACGCCGACGCCGGCGGCTTCGGCGTTGACAAGAGCGTCAAGCGAGCGGTCGATGTCGAGGTCGCCCTCGAAGCGGTCAGCGGCAGATGAGACCAGGTGCCCGACACCGCGAGACCCGACCGGGCCGCCGCGGGCAACATCGAGCACCAGGCGTCCGGCGATGCGTGCAGCGAGAGCGGCCAGGCGACGGTCAGTGGCCGATGACATCTCCGCCAACAGTGTCAAGGCCCCGTCGATGTCGTCGTCGATGAGTTCCGCGAGCGCGTCGGTGTCGATCTCACCGAGGGCCCCGCTGATGTCGTCAAAACCGTGGTGACGGCTAAGTTGGCCGCGCGGGACAGTCCGCCGGTTCTCCTCAGCCAGGGCGTCGTCAGCATCGCTGCCCTCGAGGGTGAGGGCGCTGCGGTGGTCGCCCCTTACGGGGCTGGGGCTTTTCCCGGGTCGTCGGTTGCGTCAGCCGACTGTTCGGCGCCGATGACCAGCTCCCACAGTTCGGTCACGACGTCTTCGGGAGTGCGGTCGGTGCCCTCATGAAGGCGAATCCGTCCAGAGAGCGCGACCAGCGCGGCATCGAGGCCGATCGCTGGATCAGCGATTCCGCCCGACCGGATCTGCGCCAGACGGCGGGCCACCTCGACGAGGTCGATCGCCCCACGGACCGAGGAACCGATGCGCAGATCGGGATGTCTGCGGGTGGCTCGAGCGACGACAACCGCGCGGTGCAACAGGGTTTCTGCCGCTTCGGTCGGCTCGAACGGCTCAACCCGCAGGCCGACGATCTCGCGCTCCTCCTCGAAGGACTGGTAGTCCAGCGAGATTCGCGACATGCGGTCGTAGATCGCGCTCGACACCCGGGCCGTCCCGATGTTGTCGAACGGGTTCATCGCAGCGACCAGCCGGAACCCTTCGCCGGCTTGGACCCGGCCGACACGCGGCAAGGTGAGCTCCCCCTCAGACATGACCGTGATCAACAAGTTGATGGTCTCCTCGGGCACGCGGTTCAGCTCCTCCACATAGAGCAGCGAACCAGTCCGGAGAGCCTCCACCAACGGTCCGTCCACGAAGACCTCGGGTGTATAACCCTCCGCCATCACCCGTGAGGGGTCGAACTGTCCCGCCAGGCGTGCCGGGGTCAGCTCGGCGTTGCCCTCGACGAACACCAAACCGGCACCGGAAGTGGCAGCGACGGCGCGCAGAATCGTGGACTTCCCCGTGCCCGGCGGACCCTCGAACAACACATGACGGCGTGCTTGCAGTGCTGCGGCAAGCAACTCGAGTTCTCGACGGCGACCGACGATCGCCGAGCGCAATCCGTCGAGCATGCTGTTCGATTCCATCGCGTCCGGTGTCCCCTCTGTTGAGCCCTCTGAGTCGGCAGTTCAGTCGGAGGGGTCGAAGGTGATGATGCCGCGCACGTTCTTGTGGTCGAGCATGTCCTGGTAGCCCTCGTTGAGGTGATCGAGCGTGTAGGTGTTGGTGATCATCTCGTCGAGCTTGATCTGACCGGCCTGATACATCGACAGGATGTGGGGGATCTCCTGGCGCGGCGCGGTTGAGCCGAACAGGCATCCACGGAGCTGCTTGTTCATCATGGCGAACTCGAACAGGTTGAGCTGCACATCCATCTGCATTGCCGGGGCGACCGCGGTGGCGACCACAGTCCCGCCCTTGCGGGTGAGGAACTGTGCCGGCGCGATCAGGTCGCCGGTGAGCACACTGGGAGTCAGTATGACGCTGTCGGCCATGACCCCCAGGGTCAACTGCCCTACGATCTCGGTCGCCTCCTCCATTGAACCGGCGCGATGGGTGGCCCCGAACTCCATGGCGCTCTCCTGTTTGAACTCTGAGGGATCGACCGCCACGACGTTCTTGGCACCGGCTACCGCAGCCCCCTGCACCGCGGCGTGTCCCAAGCCGCCGCAGCCCACGATCACCACTGTGTCGCCCGGGGTCACTTCGGCCCGGTTCACCGCCGAGCCGTAGCCCGTGGTGACCCCGCAACTGACCAGAGCGGCGGGTCCCGCGGGGATGTCGGGGGCAATCTTTATCGCCGAGTCGACGCTCACCACCATGTGCTCAGCGAACGTGCCGAGCTTCAAGAACGCTGAGAGGTCTTCGCCTGCGGCGCTGTGGTGACGGAAACCGCCCGCCATCATCTCGGGTTCCATCAGGTGTGCGCCGAGGTCGCACAGGTTCTGCTGACCCGAGGCGCACCATCTGCATTTTCCGCAGGAGGGAATGAACGAGCAGGAGATGTGGTCGCCGACTTCGAACTCGGTCACACCCGGGCCTGTGGCCTGCACCACGCCCGCTCCCTCGTGCCCGCCGACGAGCGGGAAGGGGGCTGGCATCGTGCCGTCGTGTGCGTGTTCGTCGGAGTGGCACATCCCCGCAGCGAGGGTCTTGACCAGGATTTCGCCCGCGACTGGATCGTCGAGCTCTATCTCCTCGACGCTCCACGGCGTGTTGGGTTCACGGAGGATTGCGGCCCTTGTCTTCATTGCGGTTCCTTTGAGATGGTTTCAACGCCGCCGAACGTAGCATGGCTGTTGCCGCGCGGTCGGATCGGAGTCGACCGCGAGTTTGATCGCCCGTACCAGGTCGTCGCCTCCGCGTTGGACCTCGTCTATGACCACAGGTCGGGCGCGCCCTGTGATGAACCCGGTCGGGTCTTCGAGCGCCAACGACAACAGCGTCGGGTCGTCGAGGCTGAGGAACGTTCCTCCGTTGACTGCCTGATGGGCCAAGGTGGTCTTGCCCGACTGCCGCGGGCCCTGCAGAACCACGACGCGGAACGTGTCGAGTGCGTGCCGCACCGACGGTTCAATCCGACGCGGAACGAAGCCGATTTCAGCCATAGATTCCCAGCGTAGTGGCAAATCTCCCAGCTATCAGTAGTTATACCAGACATCTACCGGTTGTTTTACCGCTAGCTCGCCTTGGGGGAACACCAGAACGGCCGAGCCGTCCAAAACGGGCTTGGGCTCCGCTGCGACCAGCGCGGTGCGCTGCGACCTAGTCGAACACGATCACGCCGCGGATGTTCTTGTCGTCGCGCATGTCTTGGTAGCCCTCGTTGATCTCATCGAGCGAGTAGGTCTGGGTGACCAGCTCATCGAGCTTGAGCTGACCGGCCTGATACATCGACAGCAGATGGGGCACCGCCCGACGGGGACTGTCAGAGCCGTAGATCGTGCCTCGCAGCTGCTTGTTCATCATGGCGAGCTCGAAGAGGTTCAGCTGCACGTCCATCTGCAGCATCGGCGCCAGTCCGGTGATCACGATGGTCCCGCCCTTGCGGGTCAGAAACTGTGCGGGCGCCACCAGATCGCCGGTCACGACACCCGGCGACAGAATCACGCTGTCGGCCATCACCCCGTCGGTCAGGCCTCCCACCAGTTCCATTGCCTCCTCCATCGACGCAGACGTGTGCGTCGCCCCGAACTCGAACGCCTTCTCGCGCTTGAACTCCGCCGGATCGACCGCGACGATCGTCTTCGCGCCCGCGGCCTTCGCTCCTTGCAGGGCGTTGGAACCGATCCCGCCGCAGCCGACGACCACCACGGTGTCACCCGCTGAGACCTCGGCACGGTTGAGCGCCGAACCGTAGCCGGTGGCGACCCCGCAGCTCACCAGCGCCGCGGCGATCAGCGACACGTCCTTGTCGACCTTGATGACCGAATCCTCGCTGAGCAGCATGTGCTCGGCGAAGGTCCCGAGCTTTGCCATCGTGTTGATCGTCTCTCCGTCGGGACCGGTGTGAGCGTTTCGCCCGTCGGTGACCATGCCCGGGCCGAGCGTGCCCGCCCCGAGGTCGCACAGGTTCTGCTGCCCCGAAGCACACCACCGGCACTTGCCGCAGGCCGGCACGAACGAGACCGCAACGTGATCGCCCACTTCCAGATCGGTGACTTCGGGGCCGACCTCGATCACCACGCCCGATCCCTCGTGCCCGCCGATGACAGGCAGCAACGAGGAGCCGCCCGGTGCGTCCGCTGAGCCGAGGTCACCGGTGACCATGTGCTCGTCGGAGTGGCAGAGGCCGGCCGCGCGGGTCTTGACAACGACCTCGCCCCGCCGCGGATCATCAAGCTCCACGTCTTTGACTTGCCAGGGTTGATGTGCTCCATACAGCACCGCAGCGCGGGTTTTCATCGTCGATTCTCCAACCGTGTTCGGACCAGGTGAATTGCGCGCACAGTAGCGGGGGCCGAACGCACAGGCGAATCTCGTTTGTGCTTTGAGCACATGGGTGCCGGGGGGCCTGCCTGTCCGGGTGAGTGGGCAACTGGCCGGCACCCGAATTTCCGCAACGTCGCCGCCCCATCAGTCTCGGGTGAGGGGTCGCCCGGACCGCGCGGTTGTGGCGTTGCCCGGCGGCTCAGACGGTGTTGGTCATGCCTCCGTCGACTGGAACGACGGTGCCGGTGACGGCCCCGGCCCCCTCAGAGCAGAGCCAGCAGATCGCGTCGGCGACTTGGGCCGGCTCGACGAGCCGTGCGAGGGGTCGTTGATGGGCCGCGAACTCGTCGATGTCGGTGTTGAACGCGGCGGCTGACGCCTCGAGGATTGCGGTGCGGGTTGAACCGGGCGCCACGGCGTTCGAAGTGACCCCTGTGCCCGCCAGATCGACTGCGAGTGCTTTGACCAGACCGTTGACTCCGTGTTTGGCGGCGACGTAGGGCGCCATTCTCGACAGCCCGATGGTTCCGGCGGACGACGACACAGCCACGAAGCGGCCCCGCCTGGGCTCTGGCGATGCCAAGATCCGGGGAATCGCCGCTCGTGCCGTTTGAAACACCCCGGCCAGGTTGATGTCGGTGACCGTCTCCCATTCGGCGTCGTCGACTTCCCACAGTGGGGTGCGGGCCTTGAACACTCCGGCCACGGCGACGGCTGCGTCCAGACGACCGAAGTGCTCGACGGCTGCTTCGGCCGCGTCGTGGAGGGCCGCCTGGTCTCGCACGTCGACCTGCATGGTCAGGACACGGTCACCGCCCGCGGTGCCGACCGCAACGAGCTCATCCGGGGTGGCGAGTGCATACTCGATGTCTGCCACGTCGCCGCAGACATCTGCAGCGACCACCGACCAACCGTCGGCGACGAGTCGCGCGACGGTCGCTGCGCCTATTCCGCGGGCTGCACCGGTGACAAGGGCGACAGGTCTGTTCATGGCGCCTTGTCTAGCCTGTCCGACGCCGCTTGCCCGCAATCCGCGGTGCGTCGTCGATCAGTTGTCGGCCAGTTGGCTCACGACATCGTCGGTTAGTCGTCGGCCAGCTGGCTCACGGCGTCGTCGGCCAGTTGGCTCACGGCGTCGTCGATCAGTTGTCGGCCAGTTGGCTCACGGCGTCGGTTAGTCGTCGGCCAGCTGGCTCACGGCGTCGTCGGCCAATTCGCTCACGGCGTCGTCGATCAGTTGTCGGCCAGTTGGCTCACGGCGTCGTCGATCAGTTGTCGGCCAGCTGGCTCACGGCGTCGTCGATCAGAGCGGCCAGGAGTCGGGTTCCCTCGGCCGCGTTGGCACCGGTGGGGTCGCCGAGCACACCGTTGGCCGACACCTCGCGGACCCCGCCTTCGATCATCTTGGGGAGCAGTTCCTCGATCGGCCCGGCGGCGCCGGGTTCGGCCAGGTCGAGGTCGACGAGATCCTCGGCGATGGCCAGCATCAGCGAGGTCTCGGTCCGTCCGGCGTGCGCGTCGGCGCCGGGGAGTCGCACCGACCAGACTTCGAGTGCCCGTCGGTGGGCCTTGCAGACTTCGGTTGCAGCACGGAGCGCATATGCGTTGCCGCCATGACCGTTGATTGCCACGATGCGCCCGAACTCGGGTCCGGCATTGGCGACGATCTCGATGAGCATCTCGGTCAACACCCGAGTCCCTACCGAGAGCGTGCCTGCGAAGCCTCGGTGCTCAGCGGAGGCGGTGATGCTGATCGCGGGCGCCACCCGAACCGAGTCGAGGCGTAGGGCCACCCCGTTGGCCACCGCTTGCGCGATCTGAGTGTCGGTGTCGAGCGGAAGGTGCGGTCCGTGCTGTTCGGTCGATCCCAGTGGAAGGAGGAGGGTCAACGGGGCCGCCGCGCCGTCTGCGGCTGTCTGTGGTGAAGTGGACGAGCCGAGCGCGGTCATGCGCGAAGCGTAGCTGCGACGTTTCGGCGCGCCGCTGGTTCGGAGAACTGCGGTCGTTGCCGCTCGGCGTTGAACCCCGGTCCTCTGGCGGGGGTGGAGACCGCCGGGGTCCAAACAGCGGGTCGCAGCCGAAGGTTCACGCAGGCCACCAGCGAATTCGACCTCAAGCACCGGCTTGTCGGGGTCCGCGCATCAGGTTGTTCTCGAAACATCCATCAAGACGTTCCTAGATCATCCATTGATACGTTCCTGAAACATCCATCAGGGGCGTTGCGCGGTGTACGCTTAGCCCTGTGGAGATCAAGAAACCCGCTGACGTCGAGAAGCAGGTGACGCGCTATCTGCCACGGGTCGTCGACTTGGAGATAGCAGAACTGCTGCGCCTCGCGCCGACTGTTGTCCTCGAGGGGCCTCGTGGATGCGGGAAGGCCACTAGCGCCCGACAGTTCGCCGCCAGCGAGGTGTCCCTCGACGAGGTTCCCAACGCGCGTCGCTCGGCACAGGTGGACCCCCGGTCGATCCTTGATGGCGCCACGCCACGGCTGATCGACGAATGGCAGGTCGTTCCCGGCATCTGGAACGCGGTGCGCCGTGCCAGCGACGACCGGCGCAAGCCCGGACAGTTCATCTTGACCGGTTCGGCGAACCCAGCCGACGACATCACGCGCCATTCCGGTGCCGGACGAATCGGGCGTGTGCGACTGCGACCGATGTCGCTGTTCGAGCAAGGCATCTCAGACGGGACCGTCTCGCTGGGGATGATATTCGACGGCACCGCGCCTCAAGCCGAGACACCGCCGCGAACTCTCGGCGAAGCAGCGGAGTGGACCGTTCGGGGAGGGTTTCCGCAGACGCTGGGGATGTCCGTCGACGATGCACAGCGCTTCCTGGTGCTGTATCTCGACGAGATCAGCCGCGTTGACATCGGCCGAGTCGACGGGGTCGCTCGCGACCCGGTCCGTGTCCGTCGGCTGCTCCGGTCATTGGCCCGCAATATCTCCACCCGAGCCGCGCTGCGCACCCTGGCCCAAGATGCGGACGGTGCCAAACTCGACCCGAAGACCGTCACAAGCTACCTCTCTGCGCTCGAGCGAGTGTTCGTCGTGGACGACGTGCCGGCGTGGTCGCCTCGCCTGAGATCAAGGGTTGTGCTGCGTTCGGCACCCGCTCGGCAAATGGTCGACCCGGCGCTGGCGTGCGCGATGCTCAGGACCGGGCCCGAACGGTTGCTCGATGATCTCGAGACGTTCGGCCTGCTCTTCGAATCGCTCGTGATGCGCGATCTGCGGGTGTACGCGGGACCGCTGCGCGGCTGGGTCGGGCACTATCGGGACGAGACCGGCCTGGAAGCAGATGCCATCGTCGAGCTCAGCGACGGTGCTTGGGCAGCGTTCGAGGTGAAACTGGGGGGCGAGCGAGCCATCGAGCATGCAGCGGTGTCGCTCACCAAGCTCGCAGGGCGGGTCGACGATGCCGTCCGCGGCAGGCTCGCAGCCCTCGCCGTGGTGACCGCCACCGGCGGATACGCCTACCAACGCCCCGACGGCGTCTCGGTCATCCCCGTCACGACCCTCGGCCCATAGCGCATGCACAGACTGTGACCGATATGGGTTCATCACCAAACAACTTCACCAACACACGATCAGCCGGTAGAGACTCTCCGCCTCGATCTGGATCACCCACAGACAAACCGGCTCTTCGCGTTTGAGGTCGGAGTGGGGGTATTGAGACCGGGATCAATATTTAGCTATGGGAGTGCGTCAACAAGTGCGTCGTCGCCTCGTTGGCGCAGCATCGACCGAACGGCTTCGGGATGCACGTCTAGTGCTCTGGCGAGCGCGACCTGCGGATCGGGATCGTCGATCCCCGTATAGCACTTGACAAGTTCGTTTATCGGTAACCCGGGTTTGACTAGAGAAACATCAACTGATTTCTCGATGATATCAAAATCAAGCACAATGGAGTCACCGACTGACCCCCCTTCCCGGGCACAAAAGGCTCTGAGGCTCCCCATATCCGGTCCGGTCGCTGATTCAATGCGCCATATGACGCGTAAGGTTCCTTCGCGTGTAAGGTAATTTTCCTCCTTCCCTGGAGTGGCGCCTAGCGCGATTGCGAGTGGGCGCGGTAGCCCTCGACCTGAGCCACGTATCGTGTCGGCGTTTACTTCCACCACATACCGGATCCGGCGCGCTTCAGGTTGAAATGCGCCAGCCACCGTGAGAGGGGCACTCACGGGGACATCAATCTCCTCGTCGGTTCGTAGCCAGATTCGGCCTTCGTCCGTAACAAAACGATATGCAGCAGCGTACTGGCGAATAGAAGATTCCGAGATATCGAAGGTTGCGAGGAGTTCAGCCACGACATCCTCAAGTTCGGCTTCGCCACCCGCACGCTCAATGCGTTCCGCTATTTCTTCTGAAATGCCTGAGTATTCCTCAAGAGGCCACTTGCGAAGCGCGAAATAGTCCCGATCTGTACGCATGATGACAGGTTCCTCCAAGAGGCGATTACGAACCGAACGGAGCGATCTGTATTCCCCAATGTGTTCAAGAATTTCGCTGTCGGTCGCGGGTCTGCCCAACAGGGACAATACGGTCACCGCCTTATCGATGATCGTTCTGCCCCACACGAACACCTGTCCATCAATAATTCGAAACCGATCCGAGTCAGAAATGAGCTTACGTGCAGCGCTTTCAACGATATCGATTCTTGAGAGTTCAGAAATAATCTCCTCGACTGTTGGTGCTAAATCAAGATCGCAAAGCTCTTCAACAACATGCTTTAGACCACTCGGGGAAACGCCCTTTTTCAGCAACCATCCGTCACTTTTGTTGTAAGGGCCTACAAGCCACAAAAGTAGGCTTGTTGCCGGAGGGTCGTTTGCCCATGGTTGAAGTTCCTTGACACTATCGAGATACTCAACAGGATACGCGGAACCAAGAGAACGCGTCAAGTCCGAGACAAGCCAACGAAATGGGCGGTATTCATCGGAGAGGAGTGTGTCCACCAACCTTTTTTCGACTCTTCGCACGGTTCGCCGAATCGCTTCGGCGGTGACACCAAACTCATCCGCTAATGCACGGAACGTTGGGGTGTTGGCATCCAGGTTGCGGCGACAAAAAAGCTCCTTCGCATGGTCTGAGACGACGTCCAGAATCGAGAATGGATCTACGAATATCGCCTCCTCCAGTTCATGATCAGGCATTGCCAGACCCCGGGGCGGCAACGGCGTTCTCTTGACGGCGGATCATCCTGCAAATTGTAGCGCTTTCTGAGTGCCCGCGACCAATCTGCCTATCAGTCGCGCTCACCGTCCAACCCTAGATGTCTGAAAGGAAGCGGGCAGACTGGCTCGGGCATCGGTAGTAGTGTCGCGGGGTATGGGAAAGCCCAACATTTTGATGGTGATGGCTGATCAGTTGGCGCCGCATTTCACTGGTGCGTACGGGCATCGACTGGTGCGTACGCCGGCGCTGGAGGCCCTCGCCGAACGGGGGATGCGCTTCGACGCGGCGTATTGCAACTTTCCGCTGTGCGCCCCCTCACGGTTCTCGATGCTGGCCGGCCAGCAGGCGACCGCCGTCGATGCCTGGGACAACGCGGCCGAGTTCCCGGCGCGTGTGCCGACCATGGCCCACTACCTCAACCTCGCCGGTTACCGCAGCGTCTTGGCCGGCAAGATGCACTTCGTGGGGCCGGACCAGCTCCACGGGTTCACCCGGCGTCTGAACACCGACATCTATCCCGCCGATTTCGCCTGGACCCCCAACTGGGACGAGGCCGACGACCGGATCGACAAGTGGTACCACAACATGGAGAGCCTGTCCGACGCCGGCCAGGCACTCGCCACCTACCAGATCGACTACGACGAAGAAGTCCGGTTCTCGACCGCCCGCCAGATCTACGACTTCGCCCGTGATGCCGACGAGCGACCCTGGTTCATGGCGACCGCGATGATCCACCCCCACGACCCGTACGTCGCCCGACCCGAATGGTGGAACCTCTACGACCACGACGACATCGACCTCCCCGACGACACGCTCGACTCTCCCGATCCCCACACGCTGAGGATCCGTCATGGCATCCAGGCCGACACCATCGGCTACACCGACGACCAGTGCCGCAACGCCCGCCACGCCTACTACGCCAACACCAGCTACTTCGACTCCCTGCTGGGGTACATGGTCCGCGCACTCGAGGAGACCGGGCAGCTAGACGACACGATCGTGATCGCCACGAGCGACCACGGCGACATGCTCGGGGACCGGGGACTGTGGTTCAAGATGAGCTTCTTCGAACGGTCGCTGCGAGTTCCGCTGATCATGGCCGGCCCCGGGGTTGCCAACGGCACGGTCGGCAACGTCTGCTCGCTGCTGGACCTGCTGCCCACCATGCTCGACATCGCCGCCGATGCCGACGGCGACCGTGCGAGCGGTGCCGACCGTATCGAGCCGGTCGTGCCGCTGGCCGGGCGGAGCCTGTGGGAGAGCGCAACCGGGGGCCACGACCCCGTAGATGAGACCATCGCCGAGTACACCGGCGAGATGACATCTGAGCCGATGTTCATGATCCGCCGCGGGCGACACAAGTACATCCACTGCAACAGCGACCCGGCCCTGCTCTACGACCTCGAGGCCGACCCCCTAGAGCGCAACAACCTCGCCGATGATCCTGCTCATGCCGAACTGGCGGCAAGCTTCGCCGCTGAGACCGCCGGGCGTTGGGACAGCAACGACATACGCGAGCGGGTCGTGGCCTCCCAGCGGACCCGTCGGATGCTTCACGCCGCCATGACCATCGACGGTCACTACTCGTGGGACTTCACTCCCGTCCGTGACGGCACCAACGAGTACATCCGCGACCACATGGACTGGGCCGAAGCCGGCCCAAGACTGCGCTTCCCCCGAACTGCGACGACCATGCGCGCCCATGGCGGTTAGCCGACGGCCGTTGGCCGAAAACTGTCAGCCAAGAACTGTCAGCCGGAGACTGTCAGCCGAAGGCGGTTGACCGAAGGCGGCGAGACATCGACCCGGTGAGGCTCAGCAGGTGTCGAGGCGGACTGGCACGGAGTCGCCGAGTCCCAACTCGCCCGCGAAGCGATCATCACCCGGTCCGGCCTCCCCGACAGGGCCAAATGGTCGGTGCTGCAGCCAATAGCGTGCGATCTCTCGCACTCGTCACGGAAGAGGATAACTGATCGGCCGTCGTGACAACATGCCGCTGTCGGCGTCGCTTGATGTGGGCGACAGATGGAAGGCATTGCCGACAACGTGGGCGCCCAACCGGCCCAGTATTGCACGGGCATCGCGGGCAACCCGCATGAACCCGCGCTCAGGCTGATAGACCCATGCCCATGACGGCAACCACAATCTGCGAACAATGGCGGGAAGACAGAACGACCCTCGGGTGTTGGCTGGCCATTCCCAGCACGGTGACGGCCGAGGCGTCCGCCCGCTGCGGTTTCGACTACGTGTGCGTCGACACCCAGCACGGCCCGCTCGACTTCTCCGACTCCGTTTCGATGATCCAGGCGATCCTGTTGGGCGGGTCGAGCCCCATCGTGCGAGTTCCCCGCAACGAGCCCGGAATCATCGGCAAGTCGTTCGACGCCGGTGCCCACGGCGTGATCGTCCCCATGGTCAACACGGCTGCTGAGGCTGAACAGGCGGTGAGCGCGAGCCGCTACGCGCCACGCGGGGCCCGCAGTTGGGGTCCGACCGTGGCCGGTCTGCGACACGACTACTTCAACTGGGAATCCGGCAACGTGGCTTGCATCCCGATGATCGAAACGACTGAGGCGCTCTCCAATCTCGATGAGATCCTTGCCGTGCCCGGGATCGATGCGATCTATGTCGGGCCCGCGGACCTGTCGATCACCCTCGGCCTGCCTCCGGGCAACAACGACGGCTCCGAGGCGTTCGATGAGGCGCTCAATTTCATCCTGGAACGCTGCACAGCCCACGGCGTCATCGCCGGAATCCAATCGACCGGTGCTCTGACCCCCGAGCGGATCGCTGCGGGTTTCCGCATGGTCACGGTCACCACCGACCTCGTGGCCATGCGAGCGGGCATCAACGCCGAGTTGGCACTGGCCCGCGGCGAGGGCTCTTCGGGCACCGAATCAAGCTTGTACTGACACATCGGTCCGGCGGTGCAGCGCGGTGCCGATGCCGATAGCCTCTGAGGCGGAAGGTTGCCAGAGCGGACGAATGGGGCGGCCTCGAAAGCCGTTGTGGCCTCCGGGTCACCATGGGTTCGAATCCCATACCTTCCGCCATTGAGACGGTCTTGTCGCTGGCGGGTGCATTCCTGGGTGCACTCCGATTCCGGTGACCTTCGGCATCGCAAGGTCCAGCGAAGCACTGGACTCGTCGGCAGTCCCGAGCCCATCCCCGAGGTGCCCAGCGGTACCATGACATCGTGGAGCACTGCGAGGAACACAGCGTCAAGCTTCTCCCATACCGCCTACCGATCGCTGACCTCGATCACGAGGATCCCGATGTCTCCAGACGATGAGGCGCAGGACCCTGCCGAGCGCTGGTCCGAGATCCGCGACCGCCATGTGATCCTTGAGAACGACCACGCTCTGGTCCTGAACAAGCCGGCCAGCATCTCGGTGACCGGCGAGCGCCACGGTTGGGATATCGTTTCACTTGCTGAGGCAGCGGGCGAGTGGGTCATGCCAGCGCACCGCATCGACAAGGTCACGTCCGGTGCTGTCCTGTTTGCCAAGACGATCGAGGCTCACGGGGGCCTGACCCGTCAGTTCAACAAGCGGACCGTCGACAAGGGATATCTGGTCGTCACGCGCACGGTGGGCTTGCCCGAGAGCGGTGTCATCGACCTCCCCCTGAGCGAGGGGCGCAAGAAACGTGTAAGAGTTGCGGCACCCCGAGAACGCATCGTGGCCGACACGGTGGCCGACACGGCGTCCCACACGGCTTCCCACACCTGGTCCGTGCCCCGTTCGGAGGTGTTCGACAACAAGCGCAGCTACCCGTCCGTGAGCCTCTTCGTGCGACTATGGGCGGGCCGACGCCACACACTCCTGCTCGTGCGGCCACTCACCGGTCGGCGCCACCAGATCCGGGTCCATCTCGCATGGATTGGCCACCCGATCATGGGCGATCCCCTCTTCGCAAACGATGATGGCGTCCACCGCACCTTCCTCCACTCGTGGCGCCTCGATTTCGACGCTTGCTGGGGCGATGGCGAACGCATCGAGGTCGAGGCACGTCCCGGCCCGGATTTCGCGGAGATGGATGACTTGCCACCCGTTGGCGAGATGCTCGACCGGGCCACTGTCGCGCTTGTCGAGTTGCCCTGACCGAACCGAGTCCTGCAATTGAAAGGGAGTAGACGCAATGGAGCGCCCGCAATGCGACCTGCTCATCCGCCCCACCGCCATACACCACCTCCTGCCGGACCGGCGCAACCGGGCGCGAGACCTTCACAGCCCCGTAGCACGATGTGTGACAGCATTGCGGCAAGCGGGTGCGAAATGAGCATCCGGCCGACCCAACGGGAATGAGGAGGCCATGACCGGGCACACAGATCGCTATAGCAAAATTGAGGTCGACGTTCTGGACGATGCAGGTGTAAGCGCTGTCATCGACAACGCTCTCGCCCAACCCGAATGCACCTGGGAAGAGTTGAAGGTACAGGCCAAGGCTGGGAGCTTCTCCAGCGAGATCGCGCGGCGGGCCTGGCTCGTCGTGTCGTCCTTTGAACCGTCGCCAACTTGACCTGGCGACTCCCGACGCGGGAGCTCGACGGCGAACTGTGGGAGGTCGCCGTCCTCGCAGGTGACCGCCACCGTGCATACGAGCACGACTGCTTCGACGCGCCGCGATCCCGTCTCGCTGTCAGAGGGGTGAAGTAACGTGTGACTCCATGCCAGACCCGACTTCGGAACCCGCAAAGCCGAACTTCCTGAACCGGACGCTGTGGATCGACGACAATCTGAAGGTCCTGCGTGGCATCAACTCGGAGTGCATCGACTTGGTGTGCTTGGACCCACCGTTCAACTCCAAGCGCCTGTACAACGCACCGCTCGGCTCTGGAGCCGCCGGAGCCCAGTTCAGCGACACGTGGACGATGGACGGCATGAAGGCCGAATGGACGGAACTTCAGGAAGCCGCTGACCCAGCCCTGTATCACACGGTCGTTGGGGCAGGTCTGTCCGCGGGGGACGCGATGCAGGCGTACATGGTGTTCATGGCGTTGCGGCTCGTCGAGATCTGGCGAGCGCTGAAGCCGAACGGCGGGTTGTACCTGCACTGCGACCCTCACGCGTCGCACTACCTCAAGCAACTGTGCGACAGCGTCTTCGGGCACAACCGGTTCCGCAACGAGATTGTCTGGAAGCGCACCAGCACCAAGTCGCTCGGAACCCAGCGCTACGCCCGCGACAGCGACAGAATCTTCTACTACACCAAGTCTCAATCAGATTTTGTCTGGAACCAGCAGTACAGGCCCCACGACCCTGAGTATGTCCGTATGAGCTATCGCTACGACGATGAAGACGGCTTGGGGCCGTACCAGACGCAGCCGCTCACGGGCGGCAAGAGGGGTGGTCCGCTCGCATACGAGTCGTTCCGGGACGCAGAGCCATCAACGGGACGTGCTTGGTCGCCGCCCCGACGCGACAAATTCCCGCCTTCCGCAGGCGCGAAGCTGCCCGCCGACTACGAGCAGTTCGATGTTCTCGCAAAGTGTGAAGCACTTGATGATGCCGGGCTACTGCGCTGGAGCGAGAACGGCATCCCGCGCTACAAGAGTTACTTGTCCACCAAACAGGGCAACCCCGCGAGCGACATCATCACGCACATCCCCCCGGTTGCGGGCAAAGAGGCGAGCGGATGGCCTACCCAGAAACCTCTTGCCCTCTATGAACACTTCATCGCTGCCTCCTCAAACCCCGACGACATGGTGCTCGACCCGTTCTGCGGCTGCGCCACCACGATGGTGGCTGCTGAGCGGTTAGGGCGGCGATGGGCTGGCATCGACATCGACGAAGTAGCCATAGGCATCACCCAGAAACGACTCCAAGAAGAGTCTGACGCGGCTGTCCACAATGTGGACCTCGAGGGGCTGCGCGAAGGGCTGCCCCTGTTGCACCTGCCACCTAAGCCGCCTGTTCGCACTGATCCCGACCGGCCCATGCGGTCACCCAACATCCGAGCGATACTTTGGGCCGCGCTCGGCGAGGGAGACCGCCGCCCATGCCCAGCCTGCCAACGTCACAAGTATCTTGACGACTTCGACCTAGACCACATCCAACCACGCGCCAAAGGCGGCATCGACGCAGACGACAACCTGCAACTGCTCTGCACATCCTGCAACCGCACCAAGGGGCAGCGGCTCACAATGTCCGAACTGCGACAACAGCTGCTAGCGAGAGACCAACAAGGATTCGACAATGGGTAGGTGGGAGCAACCAGGAAACGTCAACAGCTAGCCCCGGCTCGGCCCGCAACAACTATGTCAAACTAGGCGGGGTAGGTTCGGGGGGATGTGTGGGCGTTTTGTTTCCAATACTCCGCCGGACGAACTGGCGCGGTTCTTGAGGGCGCAGGCACCGGACCCGGGCACGGCTCTGGATCCCAGTCACAACATCGCCCCGACCCAACTCGTGCATG
The DNA here is from genome assembly GCA_024421085.1 of Acidimicrobiia bacterium. Taxonomy (GTDB): domain Bacteria; phylum Actinomycetota; class Acidimicrobiia; order Acidimicrobiales; family Aldehydirespiratoraceae; genus VXYK01. The sequence goes on along the minus strand of JAHQYN010000002.1, from coordinate 24,494 downwards.
CCGCGCGTGAGACCCGCGGTGTGCGCCGGCTCGACTCGCTGCGCTGGGGGCTGGTGCCGTCTTGGGCCAAGGACCCCCGGACCGGCTCGCGGATGATCAACGCCCGCGCCGAGACCGCCGCTGCCAAGAACGCTTTCCGCTCCTCACTCACCAAGCGGCGTTGCATCATCCCAGCCGACGGGTTCTACGAATGGCAGCGCCTCGAAGGCTCCAAACACAAGCAGCCCATGTTCATCAGCCACCCCGACGCCGAGCCGTTCGCCTTCGCCGGGCTGTGGGCGGTGTGGCACGACCGAGACGACCTCGACCCCGACGGAGAGCCCATCGAACTGCACTCATGCACGATCCTCACCTGCGCCGCCAACACAGCCATCGCCGAGATCCACGACCGCATGCCCGTGATTCTGCCGGACGACACCTGGGAATTCTGGCTCGACCCCACCAACACCGACGCCGAAGCGATGACCGAACTGCTGGTCCCCGCGCCGGCCGAGACGATCCGCATGCACCCCGTGTCGACCGAGGTCAACAACACCCGCAACGACGGACCCCACCTGATCGAGCGCCTGCAAACACATTGAGAACTTGCATCGATCACCAATCCGGCTCTTCGCGTTTGAGGTCGGGGTGGGTGGGGTGAGGGTCCGCGCCTGAACGGGCGGGTAACTGCCAGCGCTAGCGTGAACTGATGCGATCACGGAAGTGGCAGGTCACAGGCGTTGTCATCGCAACAGTGGTGGTGCTGGACCAACTCTCCAAGGAATGGGCCATCGGTCGGCTCAGACGGGGGCGCACCATCGACGTCCTCCCGACGCTCGAGTTCGACCTCACCTACAACAGTGGTTTCTCCTTCGGCGCCGGCGCTGGCTACGGCCCGCTGGTGGGCGCGCTGGTCATCGTCCTGTGTGGATTCATCGGCTGGCGGATCTGGGTTGAGACGCTGCCGGTCCGTGCCGGGATCCTCGCCGCGATCCTCGGAGGGGCTCTCGGCAACCTCACCGACCGGGTCGTGCGGGGCGACGACGGTTTCCTCTCGGGCGAGGTCGTCGATTTCATAGACGTCTCCTGGTACGCGGTTTTCAATGTGGCCGACATGTTTGTTGTGTGCGGCTGTTTCGTGCTTGTGCTCTACGAACTGCGGCATCGCGCCGATGCCGCAGAACCGTCATCGGGTGAAGATCGATCTTGACAGTCCACACCCCCACTGAAACCGAGCAACCAGCCACGCAGAAGGCGATTCTCAAGCATCGTCGGGGCAGCGCTGAGACGGACTGAGACCGGCCGGGCGGGGGGTTAGGGCTGGTAGTCCGGGTTGTGCCAGACGATCAGGACTGAGTTGTTGCCGACGGTCGGGTCCTCGAGATAGCCGGGCAGAGCGCCGAGGGCGACGAATCCGTTGTTGAGTTGGAAGCTCAGGGTCGGGTCGTGCATCTCGCCAGCAACGACCTTGTCGATGTACTCGTCAGCGCTCATGTCGTTGATGTGGTCGGCATAGCCGGGGAGCACGCCGCCCGCGACGATGCCACGCTTGTTGAGCCGACGGACACAGTCCTTGCGCAGTTCATACAAACGACGACCGATCCCCCGCCCGCGGTACTCGGGGTACACAGAGATATCGGTGCCGTAGTACCACCGATGGCTGATGTCATGGTTCGACACACCGTCCTCGCCGGCTACGTCGGCCAGGGAATGCTCGGCGTGGTCGAAGTCGAACTCAACGAGAATGCCCAGGCCCATGCCGATCGGCCGGCCGTCGTCGAGAACCACGAAATTGCCTTCCGGGAACACTTGGGCCAGCCGCTCCAACTCGGATGCGTCGTAGAGATCGGCGGGATCGATGGTCGAGAACACCGACAGTTCCAGTTCCTCCAAGGCCTCGGCATGCTCCACCGAGAGGTTGACGTATTCGAGTTCACTCATCGCCGCACCCACACAACAGACCAGATCACGAAGGGAACTCGACGTGTCGATAGTCGTTCATGGAGGGAAGCCCCCATACGGCCCAGAAATCCTTGGTCTTCGGGCGCATAACGACAGCACCGGAAGACTCGACGTGGTAGGGGTCGGTCGCGACTTGACAGACCGCGGGGTCACGGGTGAGCGCCATCAGATCCGCTTCGGTGACGCCGTCACGGTCCAACCGTCGCTGCGCGGTGCTGAGGCGACGCCTCGAGTTCTCGTCGAGGGCGCTGGGACGGGGGCCTTGCAGCGCGCCCGCCGAATCGGTCAGCGTGTGGTTGGTGTGGGCAACGGCATCGCCGGCGACCGGGGTGACGGGTCGAGCGCCGGGCATGGCCTCAATGTTGTAACCGACCCCGCGGGCATCGAAGACCAGAAAGTTGTGACCGCCGGCCAGGTCTGCGTCCAACACCGCGTCGCGGGCCGCGTCGGCCGAGGACTGTTCAAGCGCGTGGCGCACGACCTGTGTCCAGACGACGCCCGGAGTGCCGTCGGTCGCGGTCAGGTTGTTGATGCCGACGCAGACGCCCAGTTCGTTCATGCCGATCTGGCCCAGCGCGCCCACGGTGGTGAACACCAGGGCCGCGGGCGCGTCATCGGGCTTGATCCGCAGCAGTATCACACGGTCGGTGGCGCCGGCATGCATGTCCCAGGTCTGGGCCATGTATCCAGAACCGCCCGCGCGACAGTCAGGCACGATCGCCGCGGTGCAGTCGTCGACGACGACCGATTCGGGATGTGCCCCGCCTCCGTCCACAACTGCCCGAACCGTGTCTACGAAGTCTGTGAAACCACCGACCACAACCGCTTCCGAAGCAGAGATCCCCGCAGCATCAGCCATGGCCACCATCTCGGCGTAGAGCCGCGGCGAATGCCGTTCGTGCGCCGGAAGCATCGATTCAGCCAGGTCGATCACGTCGCCCGGCTTGATGGGACCGCCCGACCACAGACCCTCGGCGACCAGCCGAACCCGCTCAGCGGTGTACTGCCGGATCTCTTCGGCGTAGCTGTGCCCGTGAGCGGCACCCATCGCCTCGGGGGTGCCCGAGAGGTCGACGATTCGTATGGCGGGCCGCTGCATGGAACCATTGTGAACCACGCATACGAAAGTCACAAGCGAAATAGTCAACTGATCCGGTTGCGCCAAGGCTGAATCTGATGTTGAATCCGTACAGCTAGCAACAGCAACAGCAACAACAAGAGAACATGTCATCGGGGAGGGCCTGGCGAATGACGTCATCGGCGAACGTGGAACTCGCGCTTCAAGCAGACCGGCACCTGTGGGGCAATTTCTCCTCGCTGGGCCGCAGCATCGACGGCATGCCGATCATCGAACGCGGCGAGGGCTGTTACATCTGGGACAACCACGGCAAGCGCTTCCTTGACGGTCTGGCCGGTCTCTACGCAACCCAGGTCGGATATGGCCGCGTGGAGCTCGCCCGAGCCGCCGGCGCCCAAGCCGAGAAGCTCAGTTTCTTTCCCATCTGGACCTACGCCCACCCGATGGCCATCGAGCTCGCAGCCCGGCTCGCCTCGATCTCGCCAGGCGACCTCAACCGGGTGTTCTTCACCAGCGGCGGTTCAGAAGCGGTCGAATCGGCGTGGAAACTGGCCCGCCAGTACTTCAAGCTCATCGGCCAACCGCTGAGGACCAAGGTGATCAGCCGTGACCTCAGCTACCACGGCACCAGCATGGGTGCCCTGTCGATCACCGGTCTGGCGTCGGTGAAAGGGCCCTTCGAGCCCCTGGTGCCCGGTGCTGTCAAGGTCACCAACACCAATGCCTACCGCAAGCCTGAATGGGTCACCGACGACAGCTACTTCGCCGAGGAGATCGAGCAGGCGATGCTGCGGGAGGGACCCGAGACCGTCGCTGCGGTCTTCTTGGAACCCGTGCAGAACGCGGGCGGTTGCCTCACCCCGCCCGACGGTTATTTCGCACGGGTGCGGGAGATCTGTGACGAACACGGCGTGCTGCTGGTCAGCGATGAAGTCATCTGCGCCTACGGACGCCTGGGCGCCATGTTCGGCTCCGAACGGCTCGGTTACGTGCCCGACATCATCACCAGCGCCAAAGGCCTCACTTCGGGCTACGCGCCGCTCGGTGCGATGCTCGTCAGCGACCGTATCGCCGAACCGTTCGTCGACACCGATGAACAGTTCCTGCACGGTTACACCTTCGGCGGCCACCCCGTCTGCTGCGCGGTGGCGCTCGCCAACCTCGACGTCTTCGAGTCCGAAGACCTGCTCGGCAACGTCACCACCAACGAGGGCGCCTTCCGTGCCGCGCTCGACGATCTCAGCGACCTGCCCATCGTCGGCGATGTTCGGGGCATGGGCTACTTCTACGGCATCGAGCTGGTCAAGGACCAAGCAACCAAGGAGACCTTCAGCGAAGACGAGGCGCACCGACTGCTGCGCGGCTTCCTGAGCCATCGGATGGCTGAGTTGGGCCTGATATGTCGTGCCGACAGTCGCGGTGACCCGGTGATCCAATTGTCGCCCCCATTGATCGCCGGGCCAACCGAGTTCGAACGCATCAACAGCGTGCTGCGCCAGGCCCTCACCGAGGCCATGGCCGAGTTCGAGAACATTCGCCGGAGCACGCCATGACGGGGAGCACGCCGCACGCAGTGACGAGGAGCACGCCATGACCGGGAGTGTGCAGTGACTTGGAGGCCACAGTGACGGTGCAGGTTGATCTCGACGACACCGACAAGGTGATCGTGCGCGAGCTGCAGGTTGACGGGCGCATGTCGTACAGCCGGCTCGCGCCGCTCGTCGGGCTGTCCGAGGCCGCGGTCCGGCAACGGGTCAACCGCCTGCAGGCCCGCAACGTCGTGCAGATCGTCGCTGTCACCGACCCGATGTCGTTGGGGTACTCGATGCAGGCCATGCTCGGGATAAAGGTCGGCGCTGAGGTTACCAGCACCGCAGAGAAGATCAGCCAGATCGAGTCGGTCGACTACACGGTCATCACCGCCGGCCGCTACGACGTGCTCGCAGAAGTGGTCTGCACCGACAACGAGCATCTCTTGGAGGTGAGCAACCAGGTCCGCCGTGTCAACGGCGTGCTCGACGTGGAAGTGATGACCTACCTGCGCATGGTGCAACAGAACTACGACTGGGGGACCGCATGACCGCAGCCGTGGAGATCACCGGCATCACCAAGCGGTTCGGCGATGTTGTCGCCGTTGACAACATTGACCTGACCATCGCCGACGGCGAGTTCTTCGCTCTGCTCGGCCCGTCGGGCTGCGGCAAGACCACCACCCTGCGGATGATCGCGGGACTCGAGTTCCCCACCCAGGGAAGCCTGAAGATATTCGGTGACGAAGTGGGGACGCTGCCGCCCAACAAACGCCCGGTCAACACCGTTTTTCAGAACTATGCCCTGTTCCCCCACCTCAACGCGCTCGACAATGTCGCCTTCGGGCTGAAAATGCAGGGGGTCAAAAAGTCGACCGCCTACTCGCGGGCGCTCGAGACGATCGATCTTGTGCAGTTGTCCGGCATGGACACCCGCAAACCCTCAGAGCTCTCCGGCGGACAGCAGCAGCGCGTGGCACTGGCCCGAGCGCTCGTGAACCAACCCAAGGTGCTGCTCCTCGACGAACCGCTCGGTGCGCTCGATCTCAAATTGCGCCAGGAGATGCAGGGGGAGCTCAAGAACCTTCAGCAGAACCTCGGCGTGAGTTTCGTGTTCGTCACCCACGACCAGGAGGAGGCGCTCACCATGAGCGACCGCATGGCGGTGATGAACGAAGGCAAGCTCCTGCAGGTCGGCACGCCTGAGGAGATCTACGAACACCCCGCCAACCGTTTCGTCGCCGATTTCATCGGCCAGACCAACCTGCTGGAGGGAAGGGTCGTCGACGCCGAAACGGTCTGCCTCTCCAACGGCGCGCGGGTGACCGGGTTCAGCGACCATCCCGTCGGGACCGAGGTGGCCGTGAGCGTTCGCCCCGAACGTGTTCGTCTGGGCCCGCGGGGCGAGTCCCGGCCAAGCGAAACCGAGGTGGACGGCACCGCGGTCGACGGTGCCACGGTCGACGCGGCCACGGTTGACGGTGCCGCGGTCGACGGTGCCACGGTCGACGCGGCCACGGTTGACGGTGCCAGGGTGGACGGCGAGGTCGAGTCGATCACCTATCTGGGCAATGCCCGGGTCTACCGGGTCCGCTTCGACTGGATGGTGATCGAGGTCCGAGAGGAGAACCGGCCCGGCGCGACTCTGCACGAGCCGGGGACGCCGGTCTCGGTCTCGTGGGACCCGAGCGCAGTGTCGGTGGTGGCCGACTAGTGACCGCGGTCGAGCTCCCGTCCGACGCCGAATCCGCGGTCGCCACACCGGAGTTTGAGGCCGCAGCAATTCGGCAGGAGTCTCGGCGCGGTTTCCTGTTGGCCCTGCCCAGCTACTCATACCTGGTGCTGTTCTTCGCGGTGCCGCTGGTGATCGTGGTGGTCTACTCGTTTGCCACCCGCAACCGCTTCGGCGGCACCGACCTGTCGGGCTGGAACCTGGCGAGCTACGCCCGGCTCAGCGAGCCGATCGTCCGCGACATCCTGTTCCGTTCGCTGTGGCTCGCTCTGTTGACCACCCTGATCTGCCTGGTCATCGCCTACCCGTTCGCCTATTACCTGGCGACCAGAACCCCGGTCGTGCGCAACTTGATGCTGGTCTTCGTGATGATCCCGTTCTGGACCAATTTCCTGGTCCGCAACTATGCTTGGAGAGTCATTCTGGGCAACGACGGCCCCTTCACCGACGTGACCGAAGCTGTCGGTCTGGGTGAGCGGGAGCTGCTATTCAGCAAGACGGCGGTTGTTCTGGGCCTCGTCTACAGCTTCCTGCCGTTCATGATCCTGCCCCTCTACGCGGCCATCGAACGCATCGACAAGCGCCTGTTGGAGGCCAGCCGAGACCTCTACGCCTCGGGCTGGCAGTCGTTCCGCAAGGTGCTGCTGCCGTTGTCGATGCCCGGCGTGATCGCCGGCTCGATCCTCGTGTTCGTCCCGAGCCTCGGCGCCTACGTCACCCCCGACATCCTCGGCGGATCCAAGACCACCCTGCTCGGCAGCTACATCGTGACCCAGTTCCTGACCGCTCGGAACTGGCCGTTCGGCGCAGCGCTGTCGTTCGTGCTGATGGCGGTCATGCTCACGACCACGGTCGTGTACTTCCGCAAGGGAGGGCGCACCCTATGAGTCGTCCAACGAGCAGCGCCGTCGAGCCTCGGGGCTGGACCAAGGGTCTGCTGCGGGCCAACGGCTGGTTGGTGTACGCCTTCTTCTACGCCCCGATCCTGCTGCTGGTGATCTTCTCGTTCAGCGACAGCCGCAACGTGGGTGTCTGGGGCGGTTTCACTCTCGACTGGTACGAAGAGTTCGTCGACAGCCGACAGACCCAGGCCGCGCTTTGGAACTCGGTGAAGATCGCGGTGGTCTCCACGGCGATCTCAGTGGTGCTCGGCACCATGTCGGCGCTGGCTCTCGAACGTTTCAAGTTCCGCGGCAAGCAGGTGTTCGACGCCCTGCTGTATCTCCCGATCATCATTCCCGACGTGACCATGGCCGTGATGATGCTCCTGTTCTTCGCAGAGTTCTTCGAGGTGCTCAACGCTGTCTTCGGCACGGAACTCCGCAAGGGGTTCAGTTCGATCGCCCTGAGTCACATCGCCTTCAGCATCAGTTTCGTCTCAGTGGTGGTGCGGGCGCGCCTCGCTGGCATGAGCGGCCACCTCGAGGAGGCGGCGCGCGACCTCTACGCCAGCCGTTGGAAAGCGTTTCGGTTCGTGACGTTCCCACAGATCCTCCCGGGCATCCTCGGCGGAGCGCTGCTGGCAATGACCATCTCGCTTGACGACGTCGTAATCACCCAATTCGTCACCGGGCCTGGCTGGACGACCCTGCCGGTGTACGTCTTCGGCCTCATTCGAAGGGGAGTCACGCCGCTCATCAACGCCGTGTCGGTGGTGATGCTGATGGCGTCGATGACCCTGGTCGCGCTGTCGTTGCTGGTCGAACGCGTCCGCAACGTAGGCACGAACCAAAGGAGGGGCTTTTGACCAGCCTCAGCAGCGGAGAAGAAAGATCACTAATCTGGGCCCCTGCGCCCTTGAAAAGGAGAGAACCATGAAGAACAAGACTTGGCTGCGAATTCTCACCGGCCTGTTGGCGTTAGCCCTGGTCGCCGCCGCCTGTGGCGACGACGACGACGGTGCCCAACAAGCCTCATGCGACGTCGGCGAGACCGACGGCAACCTCGCCATGTACAACTGGGCCGAATACATCGACGAGGAACAGCTCGCAGAGTTCGCCTCAGAGCACGGCATCAGCTACACCCTCGACACCTACGACTCGAACGAGGCGATGCAACCCATCGTCTCGGCTGGCGGGTCCGGTTACGACATCATCGTGCCGTCGGACTACATGGTGTCGATCCTGATCGACGCCGGCAGCATCCAGCCGCTGAACTTCGATGCCATTCCCAACGGCGCGAACATCTCAGCTGATTTTGAGGGGATCTACTACGACCCGGCAGGCGAGTTCTCCGTGCCCTACCAGTGGGGAACAACTGGGATCGCCGTGAACACCGCGGCGGTCGGCACAGACTTCCCCCGTTCCTGGGGCTTGATCTTCGATCCAGCCATATCTGGCGAGTTCGACGGTGAGATACAGCTGCTGAACGACCCGCGTGAGACCATGGGAGCTGCCCTCAAGTACCTCGGATACTCGCTGAACACCACCAGCGATGCCGAGCTTCAAGAGGCAACGGACCTGGTTTCTGCTACTGCGTCACGTCTTGCGGCCTTCAACACTGATTCGGCAGACGAGTTCCTCACCAGCGGTGAGACTGTGATCGCCCATGGCTACTCCGGTGACATGTTCGTCCAATTCTTGGAGACCGACAACCCTGAGGAATATGTGTATTTCGTTCCCGAGGAGGGTGGCACTCGCTGGATCGACAACATGGCCATCCCGTTTGACGCACCGAATCCCTGCACCGCCCACACCTTCATCAACTGGATGCTGTCGGCTGACCAGGGCGCGGCACTGACCAACTGGAACTACTACGCCACACCCAACGAGGCCGCCTTCGAATTGCTGGACCAAGAACTTCTCGACTTCATCGGTAATCCTGAACTCTACGCAGGCGGTGTCGAGTCACTTGAGGAGATCGAAGACACCGGTGATTTCGAGACCAACTACGCCGACGCCTTCACAGAGGCCAAAGGCTGACACCCGTCCACCCAACAACCAACCCGTGCATGATCGGGGCTAGGGTCGTGGGATAATGGGCACGATGATCGTCGGCACTGGGATAGCGGAGCCGCCGAACGTCGTGAGCAACGACGACCTGACCAAGATCATGGACACGACCGACGAGTGGATTCGGTCGCGCACGGGCGTGGAGTCGCGCCGGTTCGTGGAGGCGGGCGTCGGAGCCTCGGAGTTGGGCGCGCAAGCCGCGTTGGCGGCGCTCGACGATGCCAGGGTGGACGCCGCCGAAGTTGACGCGGTGGTGTGCGCGACCATGACCCCCGACCGCCAGAACCCGGGTATCGCCGGGGCGCTGCAGCACCGCGCCGGGCTCTGCAACGCCGCGGTTTTCGACATCCGACAGCAATGCGCCGGTTTCCTGTTCGCGCTCGACCTCGCCGACATGCTCACAACCACGGGGCGAGCCGCGACCGTGCTCGCGGTCGGCGCCGAGGTCCACGCCGGGTATCTGCCGTGGGGAGACACTTGGGAGATCGTGCTGGGCCGGTCCGATCGGGCCGCTACCGAAGCCGAGCGTGCCTTGGCGACCCGGCATCGGGCGTGGAGCGTGCTGTTCGGCGACGGTGCGGGCGCCATGGTGTTGCGGGCGGACCCGGCGCGAGGCGACGGCATCCTGGGGTCGGTGCTGTACACCGACGGTGCCCACGCCGACCTGATCGAAGTGCCTGGGCTGGGATCGTTGCAACGGCCCTACGCGGACGCCGCGCAGATCGCCGAGGAGTTGCAGCTCCCCACCATGAACGGAGGCGGCCTCTACCGGATGGCCGTGGAGTCGATGCCCGAAGCCGTGCGCCAAGTCGTGAAGAAGGCTGGTTGCGACCTCAACGACGTAGACCTTGTGGTGGCCCACCAGGCCAACGAGCGGATCCTGGGCGGGGTCCGCAAACGGCTCGACGTCGACGACGGCGTGATCCCTTCCAACATCGGCTGGTGGGGCAACACCACCGCCGCGACGCTGCCGATCCTCTACCACGAGATGCGCGCGCAGGGCCGTGTCGATGCGGGCTCGCTGGTTGCGTTCACCGCCTTCGGCGCCGGTGCCCACTGGGGGGCGCTCCTCTACCGAGAGCCCACCACTCCCCGAATCGCTTGACAGGCCGCCCGCACCTGCCGCACCATCCATCACTCCCACTGCTCGCACCTTCCGAGCGTAGACGTTGGACTCGGCGCGTCGGCCAAGGATGTCCGGAGGGCCGCTTCTGGAGATTGGACAGGGGAGTGGATCATGGGGACTACGGAATCCATGAGTAAAGAGGGTGGGCGGTTACCGCGACGGGATGGTCGCCGACAGTGCGGAAATCGGGAATCGGCACGCCTTCAACCGGCGGCTCATCCAGAAAGAAGTACCCGACGGGTGTGTGGGTCTTGCGAGCGAACTCCTCCACTTGCTTGAACGTCGGGCTTTTGGTCCCGTTGAGCCACGCTTCGTATCGAGGGAAGCGTGTTTGCCACACCTCATCGTCGATGCCCGAACGCGCCCGCGCCCATATGAGCAAGCTAGGGGACACATCCACCGGGACTGCCATACGGACAGTATGACCGCGAATTCAGGTGCCGCTTGGAAATTGCGACAGAGGGGTCATTGCAAGCCGTTCAGGCGGGCATGACGTTGCCGCCGTCTACGCAGATGACCTGGCCGTTGACCATGGCGCTGTCGTCGCTGGCCAGGAACAGCACCGGGCCGCACATGTCGTCGGCCTGCGAGTTGCGTTTGGCGGCGGACATGTCCGCGAAGATCTGGTCGAAACCTGCCGGTACCTGCTTGTCTGTCGCCGGGGTCATCACCAGACCGGGGGCGATGGTGTTGGCGGTGACCCCGTATTTCCCCAACTCTCCGGCGAGTTGCCGGGTCAGCCCGAGCACAGCGAACTTCGTCTGCTGATAGGCGAACGAACCCAAGGACCACGTTTGGGGATCACCGGGCGGTCCCAAGGCCCCGAGAGGCAGGTAGCCGGCGATGGAGCCGATGTTGATGATCCGCCCGCGGCTTTTCTGAACCATTGTGGGAGCGAACGCCCGGGCCATCAGCCATTGCCCGATCACGTTGACGTCGTAGACGTGCCGCAGATAGTCGACGGAGTTGTTCGAGAGGTCCAACTCTCCGTAGAGCGCGGCGTTGTTGACCAGCACGTCGACAGTCCCGAAAGCGTCGAGCACGGCGTCACGGCAGGCATCGACTGAAGCCTCGTCGCTGATGTCGGTCTCAACAAAGACGGCGTCGTCCGCAAGCGCCTCGGCAACCCGGGTTCCCTGCTCACGGCCGATGTCGACGACCGCGACCTTGGCACCCTCCGCGACGAAGCGACGGCAGTAGGTCTCGCCGATACCGCCTCCACCGCCGGTGACGACCGCAACCTGTCCAGCGAGCCTGCCGGTCAGTCCGATGTTGTGTTGCATCGCGAACTCGCTTCCTGGCTTCAGACTCGCCGAATGGTCGGTACAGCATATGTTGAACCGCCCTGTGTCGGCTGTTGCGGGGTTTCAGTCGGCATCGGTTCGGGGCGGGTTGACCCGCTCCGTCGGCTGCGCGTGTTATGACAGTGTGAATGCCATATGTATGGTGGTGGCCCATGTAAGGTGGTGGCCCTATGCGCCAGTTCGACCTTGACGAGCACGACATCGCCGACACCGTCGACACCGTCGACAACGACGGGAGGCGCGCTCGGCGCGACCGCAACCGCGAACGGGTCGTGGACGCCATGTTGGAGCTGTACCGCGAAGGCGACCTGCGGCCCTCAGTCAGCACGGTGGCGGAGCGTTCGGGTGTGTCGCACCGCAGCGTCTTTCGGTACTTCGACGATCTCGGCGAGTTGTGCCGGGTCGCTGTCGAGCGCCAGTTCGCGGCCACGAAAGCCATCTGGGACGTTCCCGACACGGGTGCCGGTCCGCTGGCCGGGCGGGTGGCCCGCCTTGTCGAACAGCGTCTCGCCCTCTACGACGTGGCCGCGTCAGTGTGGCGTGTCGGGCAGACGCGAGCCCCCTTCGAGCAGGTCCTGGAGCAGAATCTCCAACGAACAGCGGCGCTCAACGTTGAACAGATGAAGCGGCATTTCGCCCCGGAGCTCGAGAGCCTCACGCCAGACCGCGCGCAACGGCTGTCCGAAGCACTCGCCGTCATGTGCTCGCTCGATGCCATCGACCTGCTTCGACACGTCCGCAGACTGGACCAGTCGACCACCGCCGAGATCCTCTCGCTGATGCTGTCCTCGGCCCTGGCGGAGGTCTGAACCGTGGTCGCTGTCTCCAACGAACTGTCTGTAGCTGCGCCCCCAGCCGAGGTTTGGGCGCTGTTGGCCGCATTCGACCGTCTCGCGCAATGGGCCGAAGAAATCGACCACAGTTGTCAACTGACCGAACGCAGCGAGGGTGTCGGAACCGAGCGCAGAGTCCAGGTCAGAACCAACGTGGTGCTCGAACGAGTCATCGTCTGGCAACCCGAAGAAGCACTCGCTTATGAGATCATCGGTCTGCCGAATGTGGTCAGCAGGGTTGTCAACGAATGGACGCTGACCGCGGATGGAGACCACACACATCTCACGCTCACAGCCCAGGTTGAACCGGGTCAGACAATGCCCATGAAGAAACTGCCAATGAAGATTGTTGCCCGGCTCCTCGCCCGACAGATGGGTTCGGTCAACCAACGCCTGCTTCGGGATCTGGAGGCGGCGGTGACCCGAGGTGCCTTCCGAAGTGCCTCAAGCGAAACCGAGAGGAGTTAGCCGGTGTCCGACCCACAGCCTGACATTGTGTCAAGGCCCGACATAGTGATCCTGCTAACCGACGAGGAGCGGGCCGCGCCGCCCTACGAGACAGCCGAGGTCCAAGCTTGGCGTGAACGGCATCTCGTCGGCCGCCGCTGGTTCACCGACAATGGTGTGGACTTTCAGCGTCACTATGTGGCGTCGACCGCCTGTGTCCCGAGCCGCCCGAGCCTGCTGACGGGCCACTACCCCGACGTGCACGGCGTCACCCAGACCGATGGACTCGGCAAGCAGGCGACCGACAGCAGGATGCGCTGGCTCAGACCCGATGAGGTGCCCACAATGGGCGACTGGTTCCGAGCCGCAGGATACGACACTGCCTATGTCGGCAAGTGGCACGTGAGCCACGCCGACCTCATCGTCGACGGTCAGCGCCTGCGCACCAACAATTCCGCCGGGGAGATCATCCCAGAAGCCGTCGACGCCTACCTGGCCGCGGATCCGCTCGACGAGTTCGGCTTCTCCGGCTGGGTGGGCCCTGAACCCCACGGCGGCCACTGGTCCGACACGGGTTATGTACGCGACCCGATCTACGCGGACCGGGCGGTGGCATGGCTGCAGGACCGCTACAGGCGCCGGGCCGATGGTGACCCCGAAGCGGCCAGACCCTTCCTGTTGATCTGCTCGTTCGTCAATCCCCACGACATCGTGCTCTGGCCGATCCTGGCGATGCAGCGCAGGCGGGGCAACACGCTGGCACCGTCGTTGGCCGAGCCGCCGCCGATCCCACCGTCACCTACCGACGACGAAGACCTCTCAACCAAACCGGCGCTGCAGTCGGCCTACCGCGACGGCTACTACTCGGCATACGGCCCAGCCCCGCTGATCCGCCGTGCCTATGAAGGGAACGCCGAGCGCTATCGGCAGACCTACTACCGCCTGCACCATGATGTGGACACCCCGATCGACCGGGTTCGCCGTGCGGTCACGGACGGCCCCAGCACAGATGCCGTTCTGGTGTTCAGCTCCGACCACGGTGATCTGCTCGGTTCACACGGAGGTCTGCACCAGAAGTGGTATCAACTCTACGACGAGGCCACGCGGGTGCCGTTGCAGATCGTGCGTGTCGGCGCCGTTGCCACCACCGGCGCGGTCGTCGACACCCCGACCAGCCACATAGACCTGCTGCCCACGCTGCTGGGACTCACAGGAGCCGACGAGGCATCGCTCGGTGCTGAGCTGGCCAGAACGCACTCCGAGGTCCATTCCCTGCCGGGCCGGGACCTGAGCGATGTGCTGTCGTCGCCGTCGCAGGCACCGGACGGACCGGTCTATCTGATGACCCGTGACAACATGCTGGAAGGCGACGGTTCGAGCGCGGCGATGCGGGCGGCACGAGGCCGGGTTGATGCCCCGTTCCCGTTGCAGATCAAGGTCCCGTCCCATGCAGCAACCAACGTTGAGGCTGTGGTCGGTCACCTCGACGGTCGCCTGTGGAAGCTGGTCCGCACGTTCGACGATCCCGCTGTCTGGACCGAACCCCATGAGCGGCAACTCTCAGCGCGCAGCGCGGCAGGACCGCTGTATCGCAGCGAGCCGATCCCAGACCAATGGGAGCTCTACTGCCTGAGCGACGATCCGGCTGAAGCGAACAACCAATGGGAGAACCCCGAATTCATGGAGGTGATGGAGCTGTTGAAGGACAGTCTCGAGAGAATCCGACGCGAGCGAGTCCCCGCACGCAACGCGGATTGGCCGACGGCGCAGCGCCGAGCGGAACGCCCGAAACCCAAGCGTCCGCCGCTGCCGGCGCGCGGTGTGCGAAACCTGCTTCAGAAGGCGGGCCTGCACCCGGAGGACCCGGAGTCGGTGAAGCTCGACCTAAAGGGCCACCGTGCGCTTATCGTCGCGACCAACCAGGCGACCCTCGAGGTCGGCAAGCCCACCGGTGTGTTCGGCTCGGAGCTGACCGTTCCCTACTACGAGTTCAGCGATGCCGGCATGGAAGTCGATATCGCCTCCCCCAAGGGCGGCGACATCCCATTCGATCCGAAGTCGTTCAATCCCATCGTTCGTTGCCATCACGATGACCGGTTCATGGCCGACGACGAGGCCAAGGAGAAGGTCCTCAACAGCCTGGCCATCGGAGACCTCGACATGGACGACTACGACGTCGTCTATTTCGCCGGTGGTTGGGGGGCGGCGTGGGACCTCGGCACCTCGGATGTGGTCGGTGAACAGGTCACCGTCGCCGCTGCGGCGAACAAGGTGATCGGCGGGGTCTGCCACGGGCCGCTCGGTCTGCTGAAGGCGAAGACCGCAGACGGGGAGCCGCTGGTCAAAGGCCGTCCACTCACCGCGGTCACCGACAAGCAGGTCGAAGAACTCGGTATCGGTGCGACCCCGCAGCACCCTGAGACCGAACTGCGCCGGCTCGGTGCCGACTTCCAGAGCACCCATCGGCGCCGCGACATGTTCGCCAACCATGTGGTCGTTGACGGGGACCTGATCACCGGCCAGAACCAGAACGCCGGGCCGATGGTGGCCAAGGAGATGATGCTGAGGGTGCTGTCCAAACGGCAAGCCCAAGACCAGAGCCCGGTTGCAGCCGGCGTCGACTGAGGAGGCACTACTGATGGAAGTCGTTCTGCTCGGGACCGGTTCGCCGATTCCGGACCCCAACAGGGCTGGTCCCGCGACGCTGCTCAAGACCGGCGAAGGTGGCCTTGAACAGGTGCTCGTCGATGCCGGACGGGGTTGTGTGATGCGCATGGCCGCGGCCGGCTCGATGCCCGTGCTGCTCTCGGGAGTGCTCATCACTCATCTGCACAGCGACCACGTCTGTGCGCTGAACGATGTGATCACTACCCAGTGGGTCATGACCACCGAACCCCGGCCGCTTCGGGTCTGGGGCCCCGTAGGGATCAAACGATTCGTGGAGCGCACTCTCGATGCTCTCGGACCCGACATCGGTTACCGGATCGCCCACCACGATGACCTGAATTGGGAACCTGCGGTCGAAGTGTGCGAGGTGACAGCGGGCGATTCGTTCGCGCTTGGTTCGATGCAGGTGAGCGTGCATGCCACGGCGCATGCTCCTGTGGAGCCCACCGCCGGGTATCGGGTGGAGCGGGAAGGCAGAGTCGTGGCTCTGGCCGGCGACACGATCCCCTGCGCTGGGGTCGACGATCTGACCAGCAACGCCGACATCTATGTGCAGACCGTCATCCGTGACGATCTGGTGAAGCTGGTACCCATGGCGCGCATGCAGGACATTCTCGACTATCACTCGAGCGTCGAGCAGGCCGCTCAGACAGCTGAGCGCAACAATGTCAAGACCCTGGTCCTGACGCACCTCGTACCCGCCCCCCAACCCGGGCAGCACGACGAGTGGCGGGCCATCGCCGCACGTCATTTCAGCGGCGAGATCGTCATCGGCGACGACCTCACCAGCATTTCTCCTTGACGGGCGCACCTTGGACCGGCACTCGCTTAACCGGCGCTAGAACTCGAGTGCCGACTCCAGAGCAGGGCCGATCATCGCCTCGGCGAAAGCGTATGAGTGCGTGGGGCTGACCATGGCGTGTTGGCTTCCGGCATGGATGTCGCGGAAGCAGCGTTGAAAACCGCCGTCGCGCAGGGCTGTCGTTCCGATATGGCGGTAAAGGGTTTGGATCGCCTGCGCTGACTGCTGGGTGAACCAGGCGGTGGCCTGGAGGGCCTCGCCGATGGCGGCCTGGTCGATGTTGTCGTCGATTGCTGACTGTTCGGCTCTGCGGAAGGCGGTGCGGATCCACAGGTCACCGGCACGGAACAGGCTCTCGGCTTCGGCCAGGTCGTACTGGAAGCGGGGGTCCTCGGCCAAAGTCGACTTTCCGGTCATCCGCTGTTTGGTCTTGGCCAGGGCGGTGGCTTCGTCGATTGCCCGGCGCATGACTCCGAGCGCCCAGCCGGCGTGCCCGACCTCGGTGAGGCACAGCACCCCGAGGCTGTAGGCGGGTCCGCCCCGGTGCTTGGTGAAGCCGAAGAAGGAAAGTGTGCGGTCCTCGGGGACGATGCTGTCGATCTTGTAGTCGTACGATGCGGTCGAACGAAGGCCCATCACGTGCCAGTTCCCGGTGATCTCGGCCTCTGCTATCGGGACGACCGCGAGCAGGAAGTCGGGGTCGCCTTCGGTCGGCGCGCTGAAAGACCCGCAACCGGCCCATTCGGCGTGCTGCAGTCCGGACCCGAACGAATAGTCGCCGGTGATGTGGTAGCCCTCTGGGACCGGCACAGCGGTGCCGTTGGGTGCGAATTGCCCGGCTACCAGCGGCACTCCGTTGGCGAACATCACGTCGCTGAACGAAGCCGGCGACCACGCCCCGAAGAAGCACGTAGCGGTGTTGCTGGCCATGACCACCCAGCCGATGGAGCCGTCTGCACGGGCCAGTTCAGTGAACACGTCGAGGGACTGGTCGAACGTCAACTCTGCGCCGCCGACGTCGTTGGGCACGAGAACTCCGTACAGACCCGCCTCGCGGCAGAGTTTCACTGCTTCGTCGGTCATGGGAGTGCCTTCGGCTTCGGCCTTGCCGCCCTCGGCGTCAAGCGTCGTGCGGAGGTCGCGGGCGGCTTCGAGTAGCTCAGTCATGGAAACGAGTCTCCCAGTTGTTCGGGTTCGGGTTGAGATCGTCGGAACCGCCGAATCGCCGGAACCGCCAGTCCCACAGTAGGGTCCGCACCCAATGAGTTGCGAACCCGACACGGTGGTTCTGATCGGCGCGGGGACTGCTGACCAGCGGCTCGCTGATCCCGGCGCCAGCCTCGACACCACGGAATTGATGACCGAGGCGCTGCGAGCCGCTCTGAGCGACAGTGGCGTGACCGGCCTCGGCGGGAGGAGCGGCGGGGGCGGGGGGCGCCCCGGGGGGCCACGCCACGACCCAGGGAATGTGAGGCCGGGGCGGCGGGGAGCCGCTCTGAGCGACAGTGGCGTGACCGGCCTCGGCGGAAGGATCGGCTGGATCGGTGCCACTCGCGGGCTCTCCAACTTGCCCGACGCGGCCCGTCGAATCGGAGAGGCGGTGGGTGCGCAGCCCCATACGGTCGCGGTGGACCTGGGCATTCCCCAGCAGACGCTGATCAACCTAGCGTTCGAGGCGATCCGCTCCCGAGAGTTCGACATTGCGGTGGTCTGTGGCGGGGAGACCAAGCATCGAGACGACCTCGCCCGCCGAGCAGGGCTGGAGCTACCGGGCCACGATCAGCACGGTCTGGTGCCCGACGAGGAGTTCAGCCCCAGCGGTGAGATCGTCGCCCGCCCGGAGAAAGAGATCGGCGCGGTCGTCCCGGTCCAGCAGTACGCCATGATCGAGAACGCCCGCCGGGCCGCCAACGGCTGGACACTGGGCCGACACCGAGACGAGATCGCGATGCGCTGGCACAACTTCAACCAGGTCGCACAACTGAATCCACGGGCCGCTTTCGGTGCGCCGATGCGGCCCGAGGAGATCCGTGATCCCGCACCGACGAACCGTCCCATCGCCTTTCCGTACAACAAGTGGCACAACTCCCAATGGGCGGTGGATCAGGCTGCCGCTCTGGTCCTGTGCTCGGCTGGGACCGCGCAGTCCCTCGGTGTGGCTCGTGACCGCTGGGTCTTCCCTCATGTTGGGCTCGAGTCGTCGATGTCGCTGTCGTTGTCGCGCCGCGGTGACCTGCACCGTTGGCCGTCCATGGCCGTGTTGGGTGCCGCGGCGACCTCTCACATCGGTCGCCGTGTCGCCGAGGTGGAACACATCGAGTTCTACAGTTGTTTTCCTGCGGCGGTTGCGGTTCAACAGTCTGAGCTGGAGGTGAATCCTGACCGGGTTTGCACCCTCACCGGAGGCATGTCCTTTGCGGGCGGTCCGCTCAACAACTTCGTGTTCCAGGCCACGGTTACGATGATCGACCAGCTCCGGGCCGAGCCGGGTGCTTTCGGTGCGGTCACCGCTGTGAGTGGACTGTTGACCAAACCGGGACTCACCGTCTGGAGCACCGAGCCCCCCGCCGCGGGTCTGCTGATCGCCGACCTGGCCGATGAGGCGAAAGCCGCCACCGCGGAGGTTCCTCTCGACGAGGATCCCACCGGCGAGGGGACCGTGGCAACCTACACCGTCGTCTACAACGGCATGGAGCCGTCCGGTGTGCGAGCAGTGGTGGACCTCACGTCCGGCAGCCGCGCCGTGGCATCGGACGATGATCCCGAATTCGCCGCCGCTGCCGTGGCCGAAGACCTGATCGGCACCCCCGTCGCCGTTGAGGGAACCACCCTCCGGCTGTAGGCCGAGGTCGCTAAGACCGGGTTGTTGAGTCGCCTTTTTGGAAGGCTAGATCTTGGGCGCAGGTGATATGGCCGGGTTGCTTGAGGTAGGTGAAAGCAGCAAGATCAGTGATTGAGAAGGACTCTGACGATTTGGTCCACGGTTCGTGCTGTGTCGAGGTCGATTGTGCCGAGTCGTTCGAGGAGTCGTGTTCCGTTTATGGACCGGATCAACTCGCACTGGACGAAACTTGTCTGACGTAGCCCAGTCTGAGCTGTGGCCTGCACTTCGACGTGAAGGGACAGAGAACGCTCAGTCGTCGTGAGCGGGGCGACGATGACCAGCGGGAATCCACTGCCGAAGTAGTCGGGAGGACCGAGCACGAGCGCCGGTCGCACCAAGGCGGGTTCACCGGGATGCGACTCGCCGAAATCGACTGACCACAGTTCGTCAACTGATGCCATCGGAGACCGAGGTTGTTTCTGCTTGGGCGAGGTAGTCGTCCCAAGCCGCGGGATCGCTCTTCAGCGCAGCGAGTTCTTCTTGCACCCGCAGACCGAACCGGAGGCGTTGCAACGCCTCGGCGGCGTCACGGACTGTTTTGGTGAGGGTGTCACCGGTAGCCTCGCTGAGTTCCAGGAGCCGAGCGTGGGTTTCGCGGTCAACCCGGATCGTCGTCGTTTTCATACAATCAGGCTACAATAGTGTCTATATTTCGTCTACACCCTGTCGCAGAACGTTGCGCGACCGGCTTCCGGAGTCCATTTCAGAAGGCTGATAGAGTAGTCTTCCGAAATGGACCTAGATTCGGAAGGCTCGCCGGGACGCGAGGTAGATGCGGAATGGAACGGACGTCTGGTCCGGGCGTGGGTGCCCGCTGTGCTTGCGGAGCGGCGGTTCGATCTGTCGGGATCAACCATCCGGGCGGGAGAGCGGGCGTGTGCGGCACTTCGGTTGTGCGAACTGCGGATGCAGGATCATTGGGAGCCGATGGCCAGGCTGTTGCTGCGGAATGAGGCGATGGCGTCGTCAGGAATTGAGGGGTTGCGTGAGCCGATCGAATCTGTGCTGGTGGCGGCACGAACGGGCGGGGGCGGCAACGCCGGTTGGGTGGCCGACAATCTGGTGGTCATCGACTGGGCGCTCGACACGGCACACGAACCGCTGACAGTGGACACTCTGCACAGTTGGCACCGACAGCTCATGCGGCACGGAATGCTTCCGTCAGAAATGGTCGGAACGTACCGCCCCGCGCTCGGCTGGGTGGGCGGAACCTCGCCTTTGGACGCAGCCTACGTACCTCCGCCACCTTCGGAGATTCCACGATTGACCGACGACCTGATCGCATTCTCCAACAGCGAACCGGAACACCTCGACCCGGTGTCGCACGCAGCGGTCATCCACGCCCAGTTCGAAGCGATCCATCCCTACGGAGACGGCAACGGGCGACTCGGTCGGGTACTCGTCAGCCGGACGTTGCGCCGGAGGGGCGTGACGCCACGCTCCACGGTGCCGATAAGCATGGCTGTCGCCCGCGACCCCGGCGGGTATCTCGCGGGACTCCACCTTTTTGAACAGGGAACCCCCGACCCCTGGATCACTTGGTTTGCGGAGGCCGCTGTGAATGCCGCCCTTACGACCGATCAGATATATGATCGGATCCGAGCACTCATTGATCGATGGGAACAAGCCATCTCCGGTTTCCGAGCCGATCACACCGTGCGGGACCTGCTCGCCCATCTGCCGGCGCAGCCGGTCTTGAGCGCCGCTGACGTGGCCGAGCTGCTCGGAGTAAGCGAACGCAGCGGTCGTAGCGCGTTGACGGCGCTTGCGTCGTGCGGTGTCGTGTCCCGAGTCGACGTCGACAGCAAGGGGTCGGGCCGCAACCGCCATTGGTTCGCTGCCACCGAACTGCTCAACGCATGGAATCCCTGATTGCCGGAGCCGCAGTAGCGACTCGGTGTCACGGCTCACCGCGTTGATCGCCGGTTATGTCGATGATCCCGATGGACGGTCGCACGCCGAACCTCACCTGCGGGGCGGCGCTGCGCTCGCGCCCCACGCCGGTGGACACGTACACCGGTGTTCCGTGCAGTTCATGCAAACCTCCGGCCGCCACATGTCTCGGTACGTCCGATGCGGTGACGAGCGGGCCGATCAACGGGAGGGCGATCTGTCCCCCGTGGGTGTGTCCCGAAACCAACAGATCGACCGGCGTTGACTCGATAAGCCGAATCTCGTCCGGTTGGTGAGCAAGCAGAATTCGCAGGTCGGCTGAACTCTCGGCCAGTTGTTCAGCTCGGAGTTCGGCGGTTCGCTCGTTGCCGAACAGGGTGATTCCGAGCACGCTGACGGTGTTGCCGTTGATCTCCAGTGTCTCGATCTGGTTGTCGAGGACTCTTGCCCCCGTTCCACGCACGATCTTTGCGAGGCCACTGATGTGGTCGGTGTTCCCGCTGACCAACAGGACATTCGGAACTGCGTCGGCGAGCCTCTGGATCGCTTCGTTGAATTCCGGGGTTTTGTCGGCGAACCGGTTGTGATCGATCTGGTACAGGTCGCCGGGAATCAGGACAAGATCGGGCGAGGCGGCGATCAGACGGTCAATTGCGGTGCTCTCGTATGAGCCGATCTCGGTCGTCTGCAGATCGGCGAGCACTCCGATCCGGATGTTCCCGCTGACACTCTCAACCTCCAGCTCGACAAGGTCTGTTCGCAGCCAGAACGGCTCGATGTAGGTGGCATAGATCCCCACAGGAACGGGGAGCAGAGCGAGCACGCAGAGCACCGTGACCATCCGTGTGCGGTTGCGGGCAAAGACCAACACGATCATCCCCGCCAACGGGACTCCCACTGTCAGCATCAGGTAGGCGACGTGGATGCTCGTGAAGACGTCTGCTCTGGCGATGAACATCGCTCCGATATTGAAGAGGAACGTACCGCCGATACCGACACCAAAGGCTGAGGCGGCTATCCGAACGTTCCCGTTGCCTTGCCGGATCAGCGAGACGGCAACGGTGCCCGCCACCGCACCAGTGACCGTCGCAGCAGCGATCGTGTAGTAGTTCAGGAGCATCGGGGAACTGCTTCGCGGCTGCGGTCGGGCCCGTTCGGACGGTGTCGGCTCAGCTGAGGCCGAGTTCGCTGATGCGGTCTAGGACCCGTTGGCGTTCGTCTTCGATGGTGGTGGTGTCACCGTGGCCGGTGTGGACGGTGGTGTCACCGGGGAGGGTCAGCAGGCGGTCGCGGATCGATCTCAGGATCGTCGGTTCGTCGCTGTAGCTGCGTCCGGTGGCTCCGGGACCGCCGCAGAACAACGTGTCGCCCGACATCACCCGCCGAACGTCCACATCGTAGAAGCAGCAGCAACCGGGGGAGTGCCCGGGAGTATGGATGATCCCGAGCGTGTGGCCACCGGCAGCGATCGTCTCCCCCGCCCTCAGAGCGCCGTCGGTCGAGTCTTCGGGGAACACTGCCTCCCAGAGAATCTGATCATCGGGATGCAGCAGAATCGGTGCGTCGACCGCCTCACGCAGAGCCACCGCAGCGTTGATGTGGTCGTTGTGGCCGTGGGTGCATACGATTGCGTTCACCCGGCGGCCGTTGACGGCGTCAACAATCGGTCGATGATCGTGGGCCGCGTCGAAGATCACGACCTCGCGGTCGTCGCCGACCAGCCAGATGTTGTTGGTGACCTCCCATTCGCCTCCGTCGAGAGCGAAAATACCGTCGGTCGTGACGAGTTCGACAGGCATCAGATGATGACCACCGAGCGCAGAACCTCGCCCCGTTCCATCTTGTGGAAGGCCTCTTCCACGCCGTCGAGCGGGATCGTCTCAGACACGAAGCCGTCGAGGTCGAGCCGTCCCTGACGGTAGAGGTCAACGAGCATCGGGAAGTCCCTGCTCGGCAGGCAGTCGCCGTACCAACTCGACTTGAGCGCCCCGCCCCGACCGAAGACCTCCTGCAAGGGGAGTTCGATTCTCATCTCGGGTGTGGGGACACCGACGAGCACGACCGTTCCGGCAAGGTCGCGGGCCTCGAAACACTGCCGGTACACCTCGGGCAGGCCGATGGCGTCGATGGTGACGTCGGCACCGAAACCGCCGGTGTATTCCTGGATCTTCTCGACCGCGTCCTCTTCGCGGGAGTTGATCGTGTGGTTGGCACCGAAACCCTTGGCCAGTTCGAGCTTGCGGTCGTCGATGTCGACGGCGATGATCGTGGATGCGCCAGCCAGCCTCGCGCCGGCGATGGCGGCGTTGCCGACACCCCCGCAACCGAACACCGCCACGCTGTCGCCGCGGCCGACTCCCCCGGTGTTGATGGCCGCGCCGATGCCCGCCATCACCCCGCAGCCCAGCAGCCCCGCCGCCGCGGGGGAGGCCTCAGGATCGACCTTGGTGCACTGACCGGACGCGACGAGGGTCTTCTCGGCGAACGCACCGATACCGAGGGCGGGCGACAGTTCGGTGCCGTCGGTGAGCGTCATCTTCTGTTCGGCGTTGTGCGTGCTGAAACAGAGGTGCGGCCTGCCGCGGTTGCATGACCGGCAGTCGCCGCACACTGCCCGCCAGTTGAGGATCACGAAGTCGCCGGGAGCGACTTCGGTCACCCCATCCCCCACAGATTCGACGATGCCGGAGGCCTCATGGCCGAGCAGGAACGGGAAATCGTCGTTGATGCCGCCCTCGCGATAGTGGAGGTCGGTGTGGCACACCCCGCACGCCTGTATCGCCACGACCGCCTCTGCTGGCCCGGGATCGGGGATCACGATGTCGGTCAACGTGACCGGCTCTCCAACCGCTGCTGAAATTACACCCTTGACCGTTTGTGGCATTGTTCCGTTCTCCCTGTTTCTCGACCGTCCCGAACCCCGACTGTAGCCGCGCCACCCAGATCAGTCGATCCGTGTCTCCCCACGCCCGAAGCATGTCGGTGTCACCTGGCCGTTCCGAGAGATTGATGTCGTGTGCCTCCTCAGAGTCGTGGGCCTCCTCAGAAAGGAAGAGGCCTGGAGTTGAAGCCCCAGCAGGTGACGGTGTTGTCAGTCTTGACCCCACACGAAAGGGCACCGCCAGCAGAGACGGTCTTGAACGCACCGCCGGGCGCGTCAGCTCCAAAGAAACCGTCGCGGCCCCAGCAGGTGACGGTGTTGTCAGTCCTGACCCCACACGCATGCTCGGCACCAGTAGAGACGGTTTTGAACGCACCGCCGGGCGCGTCAGCCCGCCCAAACCGACCGTTGTAGCCCCAGCAGGTG
>JAHQYN010000226.1 GCA_024421085.1 Acidimicrobiia bacterium | reverse complement strand
ATGTACCTCAAGACTCGTACTACTTCCAGGCGGTGGCGTGGATGCACTTCGAGGGTCTCACGACCGGAACCTCAGCAACCAGTTTTGATCCCCACCGAAAAGTCTCCCGGGCAGAATTTGTGACCTTTTTGTGGCGCATCGCGTCAAGCCCCGAACCCGACACAGCAGCCCCGATGTTTGCGGATGTTGCCGCCTCAACTTTCGCGGCGAAGGCAGTCAACTGGGCAGCAGAGACCGGCATCACAACCCTCGCAACCCACGGCTCCGGCGGTTCGGCACCGGATGGCTCGGTGCCCCGGTTCGAAGCTACCGCAGCCACCACACGCGGCCAAGCAGCCGCGTTCATACACCGTTTCGCCGACCATCAAGAGCATCTTGTCGATCAGTCCAGCGAGGACGACGGATCGTCTTGACAACCGCCGTCGTGGACGAATGAGCTGCACACATCGTGGTGTGAAAGGGCGGAAAGCCCCAGCGCATACGCGATCGCTGCCTCATGGCATGTTCTTCCATGATCAAACTGTGCCTTCCTCGGAGGAGGGCGGGAACCATCGGGTAGTCATGTAGGCTGAACCCATGCGACTACAGTTGGCGCTGAACGTGGACGACATCGACGAGGCGGTCGACTTCTACTCTAACCTTTTCGGGGTGGAACCCGCCAAACGGCGCGACGGCTACGCCAACTTCGCGGTCAACGAACCCCCATTGAAACTTGTGCTATTCGAGACCGCCGGGCAGGGCGGAACGATCAACCACCTCGGTGTCGAGACTGAGTCCACCGACGAAGTCTTCTCAGCGCAAAGGCGTCTTACGGCCGCGGGGCTGAACACCACGAGCGTTGATGAGACGATGTGCTGCTACGCCGACAAGACCGAGACCTGGGTGACCGACCCCGCAGGCATCAAGTGGGAGTGGTACGTCAAGTCCGGCGACAATGAGGTGTTCGACAACGTCGTTGTGACCAGCCCGGTCACCTCCGACAGCCCAGTCGCCTCCTGCTGCGCCTAACTCGAGTTGCCCACGGCAGTGGCAACCATGCCAAGTGCCTGATTGCCTGGATCTCGGGAAGCCAGCCACGCCCCCGAGTTCTGGCCGATAGTCGCCCGCCTCAAGCCCCCAACTAATCCCACAAAACCAAACTGGTCACCACCAGCAAATCCATCTGGTTGGGCCCCATCACGGGCACCGATGACGCACAGGATGCAGCATCTGGCGGATTCGGCACCGCTGTAACGGCATCGTAAGGGCCGACAGCAACACCGAGCGGAGCAATGGCACCGGCCGAAGCCACCACAGGGCCGCCGCAAGTGAGAATTTGTTTTGTGCATTTATTTTTTCCAAACTCAACAAAATCTCAGATAGGTTCTTATTATATTTCAGCAACGAAAGATGATGTGATGTCCACACAGCCAAGGGCGCGGGGTCGTCCCACACACGACGAGTTATACGCAAGACTCCGTTTTCAAGTTGCCGCACTTCATAAGAAGCTCCAGGCCACTTTCGCCGACATGACATCGAACCTTTCCGCGGAGGCATGACAGTGGTCTCGTGGCCACTCATTGACTCGGTACTCACCGCTTGGAGCGACGATGTCAACTCCCTTGAGGATCACTCTCCCAAGTTTCCCGAAGCGCTGGGGATGCTTCACTGCCGCTTTGAGCAGATGCACCCCTTCCTTGATGGCAACGCTCGAACCGGTCGACTTGTGCTGAACCTGATCCTGGTACGCCTCGGCTATCCTCCGGTGGTCATCCACAAGCGCAATCGAAACAAATACCTGAGGGCGCTGCGCCGCGCCGATAATGGAGAAGCCGGTCCGATCGGGGAGTTGTTGGCGAGGGCGATACTTGAGAGCCTCTACCGCTTCGTGCTCCCCACTGTTGCTGGTCCAGCGCGACTGGTACCACTTGAATCGCTGGCCTCGCCCGATGTGAAGGCTAGTGCCCTTCGCGCCGCGGCGAGCCGAGGAAGGCTCCAAGCGAGCCGTGACAGCGATGGACGATGGCGCAGTTCGCGCCTTTGGGTGGACGATTACCTCAGATCCCGTTACCAACGGCAGTAACGGGTGAACGGTTTTCAGGTGGAGCACCAGAGTTCAACGGACGGCGGCCTCTATTGGTGGTTGCACCTTGTCGGGTAGTCGCAAGATTCTCGTGCGAATCGTATGGCATTGAGTGTTTCACCTATAGGGTGAAGGGCTGAAACACGAGATTTGAGTTTGAGGATGACAATTTACGACGACTGTACGAAGAGAGCGACTTTGTACTTCCCCGAATCGGGCCCGACGTTACCAAGGCATATCGAAAGAAGATGGGGTTGATAGCCAGTGCATCGGAATCCGACCTTCGGAGCTACAGAGCTTTGCATTTCGAGAAACTCAAAGGGAGCCGCGCCGGTCAGCACTCGATCAGACTCAACGATCAGTGGAAGCTCATCTTTCGGATCGAGACCGACACTGAAG
>JAHQYN010000064.1 GCA_024421085.1 Acidimicrobiia bacterium | reverse complement strand
ACCCATTGGCCTTGCCGAGCAGGACGACACGGTGAGGTTGGCCAACGCCTGCGGCGAAGTTTTCAATCAGATCGGACATCTCGGAGCGTTCCACCTCGAGTTCAGGGTCGGTTTCATCGACATGATCATCCTCATAATCACGAAGGATCGTTGGGAGCCATGCTGTCAACGTGATTTCGAGAATCCGTCGGACATCGCGAATCGAGATACCCTCGAAAGCGTCTACGAGCAATCGCAGCAGTTCATCGAGGCTCTCTCCGCTGTAGACCTTTGACTCGCGTTCCGCTGTTGGACTCGACACCAGCCTCGGGATGGAGTCGATGACGAGGGACCCGCGACGAAGCTGGGCGGCTGTCAGGTTACGTGGTTCGCGGCCTCCATTGGCGAACGCGATGAAGCTGTCCTCACCCAACTCGATTGACTGGAAGTCAGGCGCTCCAACAATCTGGCGGATACGGGTCACGAGGCGATCGACCACGGTGATTGCACGCCGGTGGGACAAGACCCGCCGAACTTGGAAAGCTAGGAGCCGGCTGAGCGAATCCTCATCTGTCGCCAGGTTGAGCACATACTCAAGTTGGTTCTCGCCAATCAGGCGCTCGAGGGCGACATCCTGGGCAAGGTCACGAACGGCTTCATCGGACCACTGCTCCGCTTCGTTGTAGATCGTCGGCGGGTAGCGACGGGCAACACGGCCAGCGACCTCAAGGAGCAGCGTCCAGAACCGCGGGCCGATTCCGTCTCGCTCGCACTCGTCAAGCAACTCCAGATAGCTCATTGTGCCCGGGCCTTCCTCAGTTCAGAAAGGAGCCACTCCTCATCCGGTTCGCGGCAGGAGTAGGTCTCCTCGCAGATCTGCGCGGCAGACACAATCACGCGTGACTTGTAGGCGATCCAACCGTCCTTATCCAGGGCACAGGTGCCAAGCTCACCATCGTGAATGTGTGCAGGATGGCTGAAAGCCGTTTCGCGCGAGGCCGACCGGGCGAACACTATCGAGTTCGGCCCGTGAACACTAGCGAGAACTACTCGTCGTCCGGTTCCGCCCGCACGCTCCGAAAATCGTCTGCCATCAGGCGTATACACGGAATCGTGTGGTACGCAGAACCAGCACGCGGGGCCATACGCGAACTCAGCCCCCAGTTTCCACCGCAACTCGTCCCACACGAGCGGTCACATCCCTTGCCAAATCTGGCACAGGTCCACTCGACCCGAGCCACCGGCGTGTCGGTCCAGAACCGCTGTTCCCGAGGTCAATGGGCCGATCAACTGGGTGGCTCTATTTTGGTGAGGCCGCCGAGGTGGGGGTGTAGGGCTTCGGGCATCTCAATCGAGCCGTCGGGTTGGCGATAGGTTTCTACGATCGCGGCCCAGACGCGTGGGACCGCTAGGGCTGAGCCGTTGAGGCTGTGGACGAACCGGGTGCCCTTGGTGCCCTCGGACCGATAGCGGATGTTGGCGCGGCGGGCCTGATAGTCGGTGCACCACGAAACCGAGGAGACCTCTAGCCAGCGGTCCGCACCGGGAGCGAACACCTCGATGTCGAAGGTGCGGGTGCCGGCACCGCTGATGTCGCCGCAGGCCAGGTCGAGCACCCGATGGACCAACCCCAAGTCGCGAATGGCGCTCTCGGCCCGGTCGAGGATCTCCATATGCACGTCATGGCCCTGTTCGGGGGCGCAGAACGCATACATCTCGACCTTGTCGAACTCGTGGACCCGCAACAGACCACGGGTGTCGCGTCCCGCGGCGCCAGCCTCGCGCCGGTAGCACGAGGTGTGGGCCATAAGCCGCATCGGCAGTTCGTCCTCGTTGAAGACCTCTCCGCTGAACATCGAGGTCAGCGACACCTCAGAGGTCGGAATGGCCCACAGGTCGTCGCGTTCGATGTGGTAGGCGTCATCGGCGAACTTCGGCAGATGGCCGCTGCCGATCATCGTGTCGGACTTCACCAGAGTCGGTGGCCGCACCTCCTCGAAGGCGTCGCGGTTGCGTTCGAGGCCGTAGGCGATCAGCGCTCGCAACAGTCGCGCGCCGTCGCCGCGGTACATTACGAACATCGAGCCGGAGAGCCGCACCGCGCGGTCGACGTCGAGTATCTGAAGCTGTTCACCGATCTCCCAGTGGGGGACCTTCTGGTGGCCACCGAAGGTGCCCCGGTCCAAGCCTGAGTTTCGGACTTCGACGTTGCCTTCTTCGGTCAACCCGTCGGGGGCGTCGGGCGAAGGGATATTGCTGACGTTGAGCAGGAGGTCTCGAAGCTCGGCTGCCAACTGTTCACAGCGCTTATCAAGGGCTTTCTCGCTGCTCCCCAGTGACCGACTGTGATCGGCCAGAGCCTTCGCCTTGTCGGCCTTGCCATGGCCGTGCAGAGCACCGACCTGCTTGGAGGTCTGCCGAATCTCGGCGCGGATCTCGTCACGTTCGGTGGAGACCGCACGCAGCTGAGCGTCGATCTCAACGATCTCATCGATCGACGAGGTCGGTTCTCCGCGGCGTGCTAGAGCTGACTTGACAGCCTCCGGGTCCGAACGGATCAGCTTGATGTCGAGCATGGCCGTTGACGGTAGCGCCCCATCAGCGTCGTTCCGTCACCAATAAGAGGCCGAGCGGAATGATCCGAATCCCGTCCCGCCGAACTAGGCCGTGGCCCGAGCGGCCCGCCCGCGGCCTCGCGGCCCCGTGAGCGAAGCGAACAAGAGCGGGAGCCGAGCGAAGCGAACAAGAGCGGGACATAGGGCGCGGGATCAAGTGGGGGGTTCGCGTGGGGGCTCGGGGTTCTCATCGAATGCCCGTTGCACATCGCCGAACGTGAGGTCGCCAGTGGTAGCAACCGCACCAACACGCTCCGGTCTTGGAGGGGGTTGTCTGCGCGTCCGCCGCCTCGCGATATCGGCTTCGCGGCGTCCGGAGGTGAAACGGAAGTAGCGGATCGTGATCAATGCCCAGAGGTAGAAGCCTCCGACGACCTTCATCACCGCACCGGCGGCCTGCTGATCGTCGGTGGGAGAGATTCCCCACAGCGGATCGGCATGGTCATAAGCGGAATAGACGACACCCTCGGCGAACGTCAACCAACCCGCCGGCACCGTCGGCACTATCGAGCTGGCGAACAGGTACACCATCTTGGCGGGTTCGCTTATCTGGAACTCCGGGAGCGGGCCCACCACGCAGAACCACATCAGCAGAGCCGAGAAGAACACCGCGAGATGGATGGTGTAGTGGAACACCCCGTTCTCGACCGACAGGTTCACGACCGCGCCCCAGTGCGAGAGGATCTGCAGCGCATTGAAGACGACTGCGGCCAGCACAGGCCGGGTGAGGACCCGCAGCACTCGCGAGACCGCGCCGCCGTCTACCACTATCAGGCGGGCCAGCCACTCCGGCATCGCCAGCAGGAGGAGGGGCGGAACGATGAAGGCGATCAGCAGATGTTGAGCCATGTGGACCGAGTAGAGGTATTCCTCGGCAATGTCGTGCATCGGCCAGTCGGACGCGACCCAGAGCAGCAGCACGGCAAGCGCGAAGCAGCGTTTCTGTCGTTTCGTCACGACTGTCTGCCCATCGGGCACCACCAGCGGACCGATGTGGCGCACCGCGTAGTAACCGAGCGCGACGATCGCCGCGATCAGCAGCCAGACGGCGGGATGGGCCTCGAACTCCCAAGGCCCGCTCATTCAGATCACGCCCAGAACTCGAAGGCCGTGAGCGTCGCTACATACACGCCGACAGCAAGGACCAAGCCCCCAACGAACATCTTCGAGAAGATCGGATTGTCGAACTTCAGATGCATGAACCAGGTGGCCACGAGCCAGAACTTGACGACCATCATCAAAATTAACGACGGGACCAGAAACCTGCCCCAGTTGAGCACAGTCTCGAAGTAGGTGAACACTTCGACCGCGGTGATGATCGCGAGGATTAAAGCGATCTTGACGTAGGCCCAGTCTGAAGGGTGGCCATGTTCTGCGTGCTCGGTGTCTGATTCCGCGCTGGACCCCTGTGTCGTGTCGGTGGTGCCTTCGTGTCTGGTGGTGGTCGTGCTCATGGATACTCCAAACCCTCTAGGCCGGAACCAGATAAATGACAGTGAAGATGAAGATCCACACAACGTCGACAAAGTGCCAATAGAGACCGACGATCTCGACGGTCTCAGAGTGTTCGGGCCGCAGCTTGCCCTGCCACGAGGCGACGAACAGCGACATCAGCATCACGATACCGAGACTGACGTGGACCCCGTGGAACCCGGTCAGCGCGTAGAACGCCGATGAGGCCGGATTGTTGGTGAAGCCGACTCCCTCACGCAGGAAGCTGGTGAACTCGTACACCTGCCCGCCGATGAACACCCCGCCGAGCATGCTCGTCGCCAGCAGCCAGACCCGCGCCCCGTGGTTGTCGCCTCGGGTGAGCGCCGAGAGGGCCAACACCATCGTCAGCGAGCTCATCAGCAGGACGAATGAACTGATCGAGGTGAACGGAATGTCGAAAACGTCGGTTGGGATTGCTCGGTTGTCTGGGCCCCGTCGTGTCTTGTAGAGAAGGTACGTTGAGATCAGGCCACCAAAGAGCAGGCACTCCGAACCGAGGAACAGCCACATCGCCAACTTGGTGTTGGAGATCCCAGTGGAGGGTCCGTGATCGTCGTGCGCTGTGCTTTCGCCGGGCGTAGCCGGAGCCGCGGTTGCTGCGGTCATGATCGAGCACCCCCTTGCTTGCCGCCGGGCGTAGCCGGAGCCGCGGCAGCGCTAGCGCTGCTATCGCCGGGCGTAGCCGGAGCCGCGGTTGCTGCGGTCATGATCGAGCACCCCCTTGCTTGTCGCCGGGCGTAGCCGGAGCCGCGGCAGCGAGAGCGAGTTCGTCGGGGCCGTCACCAACAGAGTCGTCGCTGTCGTGGGTGCCGTCACCGTCGTCGTCGTGGTCGTCATCGTCGTGGTGGTCGTGGGGGGCATCGGGGTCATCGACAGGCTCAAGGGCCCAGGCGAAGATGCCCATACCGACCAGAAGGCCGCCCGGAACGCAGAGCCAGAGGTTGAAGATCAGTCCGTAGCCGATCAACGGCAGGCCCACGGCCAGCACCAGCGGCCAGAACGACGGCGCCGGAAGATGCACACCCTCAGCCGAGCCGTCCTGGGCCGCCTCCTCGGCCGTGGCGATCTGCACGACCTTGCCGTCGTCATCGAAGCCGTACTTGCGATGCCACCACTCATCGAGCCCGTCCACGGTGGGGACTTCGTCGAAGTTGTGCTCAGGAACGGGCGACGGGATCATCCACTCAATGCTCCGCGCATCCCAAGGGTCGGGACCCGGCGGCGGCAGATCGGCAGCCTCCCGTTTCGACTTCCAGACATTGTGGAACAGGGCCGCAACCGAGAGCGCTATTATGAACGAGCCGACGGTCGCCACCAGGTTCCAGAACTCGAAGCCGAACCCGGCCGAGTAGGTGTCGATGCGACGGCTCATCCCCTGCAGCCCGAGAATATGCATGGGCCCGAACGTCAGGTTGAAACCGATGAGCATCAACCAGAAATTGATCTTGCCGCGGCGCTCGTTGAGCATGTATCCGAAGATCTTCGGCCACCAGAAGTAGAGGCCGCCGATCAACCCGAGCACGCCACCACCGAAGATCACATAGTGGAAGTGGGCCACGATGTAATAGGTGTCGGTCTGTTGAGTGTCGGCCGGGGCGATCGCGTGAGTCACGCCCGACAGGCCACCAATCGTGAACATGGCCACGGTTCCCACCGCGAAGAGCATCGCCGTCGTGAAGCGGATCTGCCCTCCCCACATGGTCGCCATCCAGTTCAATACCTTCACGCCGGTCGGTACCGCGATGAACATCGTCGACAGCGAGAAAGCCGCCACCGAGATCGGGCCGATACCCGACACGAACATGTGGTGGGCCCACACCCCCCAGCCCATGAATCCGATCGCGATCCCCGAGAACACCATGAACGTGTAGCCGAAAATCGGTTTGCGGCTGAACGTCGGGATCACTTCAGACACTACGCCGAAGGCAGGCAGGATGATGATGTAGACCTCCGGGTGCCCGAATATCCAGAACAGGTGCTGCCACAACAGCGGATCCCCGCCCATGTCCGGATTGAAGAAACTGGCGTCGAACAGGCGGTCGAACATCAACAGGAACAGAGCAACGGTGATGACCGGCAGCGCGAACAGCAGCAGGAACTGGGTGATCAGCAGCATCCAAGTCAACACCGGCATGCGGAACAGGTCCATTCCCGGCGCTCGCATATTGAGACAGGTGACGATCAGGTTGATGGCCGAGACCAGTGAGGCGATTCCGGCGATCAGCAGGCCGATCGCATAGAAGTCCACACCATGGCTCGGCGAGAAGGTCAGGCCGCTGTTGGGCGAGTAACAGAACCAGCCGCAGTCGGCACCGCCGCCGCCGACGATCCAGGAACTGTTCAAGAAGATCGCTCCCGACAGCCAGATCCAATAGGACAGGGCATTGAGGCGCGGGAACGCCACGTCTCGGGCACCGATCTGAAGCGGTATCAGGTAGTTCGCGAAGGCCGCCGCCAACGGCATGATGAACAGGAACACCATGGTGACGCCGTGCATGGTGAACACCTGGTTGTAGACATCGGCCGAGAGCACCCCGCCGTTGGGAACCGCCAACTGCAGGCGGATCAACAGGGCCTCGACACCGCCCACCACGAAGAAGACCATGGCGGAAACGCCGTACATGATCCCGATCTTCTTGTGGTCGACGGTACTCAACCAGTCCCGCCAGCCCCTGCCGCCCTGGGGCCGGGTGAGCACGCCGAGCGGTCGCTCCGCTATGGCTTCTCTACCGGATTCAAGCTCTAGGGGCCCCTCGGTCACGGGTTTCTCGGTGATGGTCATCTCACTCCACCTCAGTCGCCAGTATCTGGGCTTCGGTCGGCCTCGGGCCGAGCGTGGCCAGCAGGGCGATCACATCAGAAATCTGTCGTTCGGAGAGGCCCATGTCGGGCATCCCCCGCGGCAGCGAACCCTCCGGGAGGTCGTCCGCGTAGTTCTCCTTCACGTCGTTGGGGTTGCGGATCCAAGCCGCGAGATCGTCGTCGTTGAGAGAACCGTCGGGATTGTAGAGATTGAACAGGCCGCCCGCGAACGTGGTGCGGCCGGCGAAGTGGGTGAGGTCCGGTGCGGATCCGGAGTATGTCTCCGCGCCGTTGTAGTCCCCGTCGTTGAGGCCCGTCACCAGGTGGCAACTGGCGCAGTAGTTCGTGAACACCTCCATGCCCCGGTACTCCGCGGTGTCCTCGTCGGTAGGCATTGTGGCCTCGTCCATCTGGGCATCGATCCAATCCTGGAAGTCTCCCGGCGTCACCGCGACCGCCTGCATCCTCATCCGGCTGTGCGACAGGCCGCAGAACTCCGTGCATTGCCCGAAATAGACGCCCGGTTCGTCGGCTTCCAGCTTCCAGGGCGTGTACAGCCCGGGCACCGCGTCCTTCTTGCCGTTGAGCGCGGGGATCCAGTGCGAGTGGATGACGTCACGCGAAGTAATGATCAGCTCGACCTCCTGGCCTGTGGGAATCACCATCTGGCCGGCGGTGACTATGTCGGCGCGAGGCAACTCCCAATCGGCATCTTCGCCTAGTTTCCCGAGGTCCTCTGTGGTGATGTCGCGGGTCAGGTAGTAGCGGTACTCCCACCACCATTGCTGGCCGACCACAACCACTCTCGGCTCCCAGGTCTCGGTCTGGCCGTCAACCTGGACCTCGATGGCGTTGGCCTCGGTGCTGTTGACCGCCACATGCGTGATCAGCGTGGCCACCGCGATGACGGTCATTATCACTGCCGGGCCGATGGTCCAGCCGATCTCCAGGCGGTTGTTGTGCGAGACCTGGGTGGGGAACTCGCCCTCATAATCCTTGTCGGCCGGAACCCGGTTCTTGACCGCCAGCCACAGGATGGCGCCGCAGACGAGCGCCAGCACGACCCCGGCGACGATGAGCACCGGATACATCAGATCGTTGATCTGGCGGGCGGTCTCGCTGCGGTCCTGGAACGTGTCGAGTTCCGCATCCTGGGCGCATCCGGCCAACACCAACACGAGCCCCAGCACCAAGCCCAGCGGCCGTCGGGAAAACCCCGCGGCCCGAGCGGCCCGTGAGCGAAGCGAACCAGAGCGGGAAAACACCGCGGCCCGAGCGGCCCGTGAGCGAAGCGAACCAGAGCGGGAAAACACCGCGGCCCGAGCGGCCCGTGAAATCAGGGAACGAACGGGGTCACTCACCTCAGTTGCCCTCCTCGGACTCGACGCCGACATGGTCGTCGTCATGATGCACGAAGTCCCGTTCGCCGGTGACCGTGGCCACGACTCCGCCGGCGAGCACCGCCACCGCCAGGATCAGGACCGAACCGGCCAGGATGTTCCGGTTGATCCGCCTGTTGCTGACGAACAGCACCGCCACGGCGAGGATCAGCACCGACACGACCCCGGCAACGACCACCGCTCCGAGCTTGGAAGTGGCCAACAAGATCCGACTCGTGGCCAACACGCCGACGGCCACCAGCGCCGCGCCCAGCGCCGGTATCTCGATGGGCGCCATCACCCGGTTGCGCAGAACCCGGTTGGCCTCGGGGTCGCCGGTGGCGCGGTCCGCCCAACTGTCCATCAGCCATTCGATCGCCACCACAGCGCAGACCACCAGACCCGTGACGAACACCGCCGTGTGCAGGACCAGCCCGATCGCCATGGCGCCGACACCGAACGCGCCGACCACCGGCCAGAAGCTCGCAGTCACCAGACTGTTGGCCGGGATCTGTTCAACGCCCATGTAGTGGGCCTGCGCGGCGGGATCGGCGTCTCTGAAGAACACCAGGAACAACGCCACCGTCATGGCGGTGACCCCGAGCCCCAACAGCAGCGAATACCCCAGGTGCTCGCCGATACCGCCCTTCCAGCCCATCGAGAGCGGACCCATGTGGTTGCCGCCGGTGGTGTAACCGTAGAAGACCGCGGCCCCCGCCAGTGCCATTCCGAGACCGAAGAAGAACTTGAAGCCTGTGGTGAACATCGCCGCCCTACTTCGCTATGTAGATGAGGTAGTAGACGATCGCCCACATGAACACGACGGTGTTCCAGAAGAGGGCCGCTGACGAGACCGCTTCTGCTCTGCGGGGACCGAACTGGCCGGCCATTGCACGTATGAAGGTAAACGCCACGAACACCACCGCAACGGTCAACAAGACGATGAAGGTCCCGTTGACGACGAAGAACAGGAACTGGGCGTTGTTCGCAGCCAGGGCGAACCCGGTGTCGTTGATGATGAACCAGAGCTGATTGAAGATCGCCGCGCCGAAGAGCCCGGTCAGCGCCAGTGCGACGTAGGCGTTGATGCGGTCATCGGCATTGATCGCCTGCACCGCCCACTGGATCGTGAAGATCGACAGGATCAGCGTCCAGAAGATGAACCCCGACGGCCCCAGTTCGATGACACCCTCAGGGAACCACCCGTCGCCGGCGTCTCGGGCCGCGGCACGTTCGTGAACGTAGATCCCTACCACGCTGAAGAAGAACATCAACGCTGCCGCGCAGGCGAACATTGTGCCCACCATCAGGCTGCGCGGCCTAGTGATCTGCGGGGCTGGAAGCCCGGTGGTGGCAACCATCAGGCCTCCTCTCCATTCTCGCGCACGGTGTCCAGTAGCGGAGCTTCAGACACGACACGCTCCGGCGGTTCTGAGAAGTTACCGGATGGCGGGGGCGACGAGGTGGCCCATTCCAAGGTTTGGCCGCCGTAGGGATTGTCCTCGACGGGCTCGTCGGACCTCGCGGCCTTGGCGAGGGCCGCCACCACGCCGAGAACACCCAGCACGATGAGCACCGCACCCGCCGCGCCGACCACATTCATCACCTCGATGAGGTTCTGGTCCGAGGGCACGGCCATCAGCGGTGCCGTGCTGCCGGCCACTTGATAGCCGAACGCCGGGGCCTCGAGGAAGCCGCTGACGAAGTCCGCAGCGCCGAGCAGGACCGCGCCAGCCACAAGGTCCAACAGGACAAGGCGGCCCATCGCTGCCGGGAGATGACGACCACTGATCTTCGGTGCCCAGAACCAGATGCCAGCGATCGCCGCGACCACCGCTCCGTACAGCACGAGGTTCATCACCGCGGTGGTCGTGGTCCGGCCGCCGAGGTCCCAGGGCTGGATGACTCGGGCGAGCCCCGCCACCGTGCCCGCGAGCAGCAGCAGAGCCGCGCCGATCGCGCCGAGGCCATGCACCGACAGGAGCCTGGAGATTCCGGCGCCGGCGGTCCCGGCACCGGGGCCGGTGCTGGCGCTGGCACCGCCGTCGTCGTCGGCTGAGCGTTTGGCGATCGTGTCGGTTGCCGCGCCGATCGAGCCCAGCACCGGCAGCACCGCGAAGAGTCCGAAGACGATGAAGACGAAATTCTCGTCGTAGTTGCCGCCCTGGAAGAAGGGCTGGCTCCATCCTCCCACCGCCAACAGACCGAAGAGGCCGATCAAGGCGACCGCGACCATGTGCTGCGCATGGCGGCGGCCCGCTGCCACCGGCGCGATCTGGCCCAGCACCCCCAGAACCGGGATCGCGAAGGCGTAGACCTGCGGCTGTTCGACCAGCCAACCGAGCTGCGCGTAGATGGCGCCTGACCCTCCGGCGGTGCCGTATTCCCCGGGCCCGCCGCGCAGGTCCAAATAGATGAGGGCGAGGTTGCCGAGCGCAACCGGCAGGGTCAGCAGCCAGACACTGGTCGCGACCAGCATCGACCAGGCGAACAGAGGAACTCTCAGCAGGTTCATGCCCGCGGTCCGCAGCGAGACGACCGTCGTGGCGATGCAGATCGAAGCCGCCAGCAGCGAGACGATCACCAGGGCGGTGCCGACCAGGGTCAGGGCGATGGCGTCGCGCTCACCGCTCGAAACGCCGTCAAGCGCACCCCAGCCGCCGCCAGCCGCAACCGAGACAACGGTGATTCCCGCACCGATCATGAACAGCCACACCGCGCCGTGGGCTGCCCGCGGGAAGGCGATGTTGGTTGCGCCCACCTGCATCGGCACCACCACCGTGGCGAGCCCCACGAACAGCGGGGCGACCACCAGCAGCACCAGGCCGAATCGGTACGCGCTGAAATACTGGAAGTAGTTGTTGACCCCGCCGAAGATGTCGTCGGCTGACGAATTGCTGTTCTCGACAGTGAGAACAACGCCGACGATGGTCGCAGCCAGAAGCGCCAGCACACCGGACCGCAGCCACAGGCGGCCTATGCGCTTGTGGTCGGTGGTGGTGAGGGCGTCGAAGAGGCCGACAACTCGGGGAGAGGCTGCCGCCAGTGCGGTGTCGGCAACCGGTGGTGAATCGGTCATCGTCATGTTGGCAAATGTCCTCCGAGCGCCCCCGGCGAAGCCCGCCGCGCACGTCTGATCGCAGATGGTCGAGTTGCGTTACCTGCCGCTGAGCCTACAGGGACGCGGGCGCGAGAATAGACACCCGGCGGAAGGTCTTTCTCAGACTCCATTGCGAACCACCTCGTCGACTGCCATCGCCGCGAACAGCAACGCCACATAGGTGATCGACCACCCGAAGAGCCGCATGGCCCGCTGCGGCTCCGGTTTGACGAAGACCCTGATCGCGAGCCCTGAGAACACCGCTCCGAGCAGCACCGCGGCACCGAGATAGAGCCAACCCATGCTGGCGACCGGAGCGAACACCAAGGTGAGCGCCCAGAGCAGCAGCGTGTAGAGCACGATCCTGGCAGCGGTCGTCTTGAGGCTGGCGACCACGGGAAGCATCGGCACGTCCGCGGCGGCGTAGTCCTCCTTGTAGCGGATCGCCAGCGCCCAGAAGTGGGGCGGCGTCCAGACGAAGATGATCGCGAACAGCACCAGGGGCGGCCAGTCGAGCTGGTTGGTCACCGCCGACCAGCCGACGAGGACCGGTACGGCCCCGGCGGCCCCGCCGATGACGATGTTGCTCTTGGACGTGCGTTTCAGCCACAGCGAGTAGACGAAGACGTAGAACAGGGTCGCTGACACGGCGAGAAGGGCCGACAGCAGGTTGACGAAGCCCCAGAGCCAAGCGAAGGCGACGATCTCGAGAACGAAGGCGAACACCAGGGCTTCGCGCGGGGAGACTTCGCCGGTGACGAGCGGGCGGCCCTTGGTGCGTTCCATCAGGCGGTCGATGTCGCGGTCGATGTACATGTTGAAGGTGTTGGCCCCGCCCGCGGCCAGCGCACCGCCTGCCACTGTCGCCACGATCAACCAGACCGAGGGGATTCCCCCGTCGGCGACGACCATGGTGGGCACCGTGGTGATGAGCAGGAGCTCGATGATCCGCGGCTTGGTCAACGCCACGAACGCGGCGATTCGAGACCTGGATCGGACCTCCGTCACTTCTCTCACAGCGGTCAGGCTACGGCCCCCGAACCAAGACCACGCCACCGGCGCTCCTCAAAGCCCGCCGCTGAGCAGACAGACACGAACGAGAGCGGCTCGCGATGCCGTACCCTTTGCTTGTGTCCTCGATTTCGGCATCGCTGCGAGCGGTTGCTCTCGGGCCGGTCAACCCCGCCCGCTACGTGCGCTGGACTCGCGGCGCGCTCTGGTCGCTGACCGTGATCGTGGTGTCGGGCGGAGCTGTGCGCCTGACCGGATCAGGGCTGGGCTGCTCGGACTGGCCGAACTGCGAGGAAGACCAGTTCGTGGCCGACTTGGAGTACCACGCCCTGATCGAATTCGCGAACCGCCTCTTCACGGGGGTCGTGGCGGTGGCGGTGATCATGGCCGTGCTCGGTTCACTGCGGCGCTCGCCGCGGCGCGCAGACCTGCTCGGCTGGTCGTGGGGACTCGTCGCCGGCGTGGCGGCCCAGGTCGTGCTGGGCGCGGTCCTTGTCAAGACCGAACTCGATCCCAGGTTCACGATGGGGCACTTCCTGTTGAGCATGGTGCTGTTGGCCAACGCCGTGGTGCTCATGGAACTAGCGGGGCGCGATGACGCCGGCGCACGCCGTTCTCCCGGGGTGTTCACCCCGGCGGCGCGTGCGATCTCAGCAGTCGCTGCGATTCTGCTGGTCAGCGGCACGATCGTCACGGGGTCCGGGCCCCACAGCGGAAGCGACGAAGCGGAGGTCGCCCAGCGTCTGCCCTTCCTCGTTCGGGAGGTGACCCGTGTCCACAGCATCGTCGCGCTGGTGCTGCTGGGGGGGATCCTGTGGCTGGTCCGCTCAACGCACCAACAACAGCAGCCCGAGGTTCGCAAGCGTGCGCTGGTCGCTGCGGGTCTGCTCGTGGCCCAGGGCGCCGTCGGCTACTGGCAGTACTTCGCGGGCGTGCCGGTGCTTTTGGTCGGGGTCCACATCCTCGGGGCCTCTTTGAGTTGGATCGCTATTGTCCGGCTGCATCTGTCGACGGCGGTCGGTGCCGCAGTCGCGGTCAGTCCGCCGCGATCGCCGGAGCCGGCGTCATGACCGCACCGGTGATGGTCCCCGAGACGGAGGTTGCCGGATCCGTCGACTACGCCCGGCCCTGGAAGGTGATCGTCTGGGACGATCCGATCAATCTGATGTCGTACGTGGCTTTCGT
Organism: Acidimicrobiia bacterium; assembly: GCA_024421085.1. Classification (GTDB taxonomy): domain Bacteria; phylum Actinomycetota; class Acidimicrobiia; order Acidimicrobiales; family Aldehydirespiratoraceae; genus VXYK01. The sequence goes on along the minus strand of JAHQYN010000064.1, from coordinate 3,987 downwards.
GTTTCAGAAACTGTTCGGCTACTCCAAGGAGAAGGCTCACCGACTGATGATGGAGGTCCACATTGACGGCAAGGCTGTGGTGTCGTCGGGGACTAGGGAGAAGGCCGAGTTCGACGTCTTTAGGCTCCACGAGCACGGCCTCTGGGCGACCATGGAGAAAGACGAATGAGCCGCTTTCGTCACGAGGGTGACGTCGTCGTCGTGGACCTGCCTGCCGGGGAACAAGAGATGCTGTCTCAGGTGCTGTCGGATCTGCGCGACCTGCTGATCAAAGGCGGGGACGACACCTTGAGGCGGCTCAAGCCTCCCGCCCATCTGGACAGTTCCGAGGCTGAGGCCTCGTATCGGGAGCTCGTCGACGATGACCTTCTGTGCAGCCGGCTTGAAGCCATCGAACTGGTCGAGTCGACAGTTGAGGGGGCTGAGCTCGACGCTGGGGGCACCGCGGCTTGGATGCAGAGCCTCAACAGCCTCCGTCTGGTGTTGGGTGAACAGCTCGCCCTCACTGGTGTCGATCTCGTCAACCACAAGATGCCCGACACCGCCTCGGCCGCGCTGTATGAATGGACCGGCTGGCTTCTGGAGCAGCTCATCGACGCCGCCAGCCAGGCCCACGATCTTTAGCGCATCGGCTGGGGGCATCGGCTGGGGGCCTCGACGCGGGGGCTCGACTCGGGGCAGCGGCTCGGGGCCTCGGCTCGGGGCATCGGCTCGGGGCATCGACTCGGTCTCTGCCTTGCGACCGAGTCCGCTGTCAGTCTTGTGTGCAGTACCAGAAACCGCCGGTTGTGCCGGGTCCGGTGTGTGCGGCGATTGACGGGCCGACGCGGTAGCGAACCAGCTCCACCTCGACCGGGGCAGCCCGCAACCTCTGCTCGATTCCCTCGGTGAACACCAACGTGGCCGGATCGGCGAGGCACACCCCGGCCCGTATCGGTCGGCCCTCAGCCAAGAAGCACGCAACGATCTGATCGCACAACTCCTCAACACTGTGCCCCTGTGCCACAACCTTGAGTTCGCTTCCGTATCCCGAGAGGACGGCGACCACTTGGCGTTCACTCTGTTCGCTGTCGTCGAGCAGTTCTGGGTTGAAGCGACCGCCCCGGCGGGCGAAGTCAAGTGCGCTGAGGATGAACGCTGTGCCTATCGCCGGGCGTATCCGTTGGGCGCGAGCGACCACCTCCTGTGCCGATGCCCCCGCGGCGATGGCCGAGGCGGCCTCCCAGACACAGCACGAAACGCCGAACGAAGCGGTGCCCGAGTCGACTATATGGATGTCTACGTCGACCGTCTCGGCCGCGATGCGTGCGCTGTTGACAGTTCCGGAGTGTTCGGCACCGATGTGGACCGAGACGATGTCGGTCGCACCCTGTTCGATTGCGGACCGATAGATATCGCTGAACGTTCCCGGACTCGGCTGTGAGGTTGTGATCTGTGGGAGGTCTCCGTTGCTCACCTGTGCCCAGAAGTCTTCGGCAGTCAGGTCGATCCCCTCGCGATACTCGACACCGCCGATGTTGACGATGATCGGAGCGACCCGGATCCCGAACTCCACAGCGAGTTCCGGCGGCAACTGGGAGGCCGAGTCGGTGACGAGCGCTATCACCGCCCGCTGCGCCCCTCAGCGAGTGTTGAATCTTGACACCCCGGGCCATCCTGGACCGATCTCCCCCACCGACCCGATCGCACCGGTTCACCCGATCGACCCGATCGCCTCAATCGCGCCGACCCGACCGGTTGCGCCGACCCGACCGATCGCGTCGACCCGACCGGTTGCTCCGGTTCTTCTGATCGCGTCGACCCGACCGGCTGTGCCGGTTCTTGGCGATTCGTTCCTTGCCTATTGAAGGTGTCAACCGTTTCGGCGCCGGCGGCGAACCGCAAGGCGATGATGGCCGAGCTGGCTGCTGCCGCGAGCGGTAGCGAGACGGTGGGCGTGACCCCGCCAGGGTTGCGATAGCCGTGCCACCACCAGTGCGCCGCGGTCAGCACCCAGGTGGCGCTGGCGACAGTTGTGGCTGTCCGCGTCCGTTGCTTGTGTGGCAGTGCCGACGTGGCGAGCGCCACCGCCGCGTCCAACGGCAGATAGGCGGGGAACGTACCGATGACCTGCCCGATGCTCGTCGCCACTCCCTTTCCCCCGGTGCGGCCGAGCGGAAAACAATGCCCCCCGACCGCAGCGGTCGAAGCGAGGTTCGCGCCAGCGGGGCCTGCGAGCGCCCCACCGAGGCGGGCCGCGGCGACACCCTTGGCGATGTCGGCCACACTCACAGCCGCTCCCCAAGACTTGCCGAGCACATGACCAGCGTTCAGCGCACCAGGATTGCCGGTCCCAGACGCGCGCAAGTCGGGTCGCCCCGCAAGCCGAGCCGCGATATCAGCCGAAGGGACCATGCCAAGCAGATAACCGCCGCTCGCCGCAGCCAGAAGGCGCACTGTCCTGCGCCAGCTACGAACGGCCCCTGTCACCACGGGAGCCACCGTACTGCTTGCCCACGAATACGCACACGCTCCGCGATCAAACGGCGTATGCTGTCGTTCGGCCAGTTCGCTGATCGGCCCTGTGCGTCCAGCGGCGTGGGACCTCGGCGGGTAACACGGGTTCGAATCCGGTACGGGGCACCACGGCGCAACTCTCGTTGATCCGAGCGGTGCCAATTGATCCCCAATCCCCGGTAGCGCTAGAGGACGGCCATTGAAACGAGTTGCGCCCAGATCCTTCTGCGGATATCATTTCAAACGTAACCAACCTCGGCGCTTAGGCCAAAAACCGAACGCCACCCACTACGGTCGCCTAGGCGGCCGTAGTTCCATTTTCTGCCATGTTTTTCTGTTACATCGATGAGTCTGGGGGTTTCGAAGCGCCTAACCAGAGCCGAACGGCGACACCGCTGATGGTGATCGCCGGTTTGATCGTTCCCTCCGCAGCGATCGGACCGCTCACCGAAGACCTGCTCGCGCTGAAGCGCCAGTTCTACCCCAACAGAGCCGACAAGCACCTCGACTACCTGCTTTACGAGATAAAGGGGCTCTTCACGTTTTGGGTCGGGGTGAGGCCCGCTGAACCCCGAAACTTCGATCCTCGGCTGCTCCTCGCATACCACAGCGTCCTCCGGGCCGGTCTCAACCAGTCCCCCGGCGACTTAAGCCGGTGCCGCCGTCGTGGCTGTCCGCGTCCGTTGCTTGGGCGGCAGTGCCGACGTGGCGAGCGCCACCGCCGCGTCCAATGGCAGATAGGCGGGGAACGTGCCGATGACCTGCCCGATGCTGGTCGCCACTCCCTTTCCGCCGGTGCGGCCGAGCGGAAAACAATGCCCCCCGACCGCGGCGGTTGATGCAAGGTTCGCGCCAGCGGGGCCTGCGAGCGCCCGGCCGAGGCGGGCCGCGGCAACACCCTTGGCGATGTCGGCCACACTCACAGCCGCTCCCCAAGACTTGCCGAGCACATGACCGGCGTTCAGCGCACCGGGGTTGCCGGTCCCAGACGCGCGCAAGTCGGGTCGCCCCGCAAGTCGAGCCCCATATCGGCTTGTCGCGACCGGCGCAGTCTGGTCTTGGTGTCTGCCGCGGTAGATGCGCTCGTGGCGGCTCGGCGGTTTGGTCGTTGAGGTCGAGCATTTCGATGTGGCGCGGTCCCGTCAACAGTTCGCAAGCATGTGTGGGGTCGATTTCGACACCGGTCCTTCGGTGCCTGCGGTGCGGTCAGCGCTGATTCTGGGGGACCCCTTGGAGAACCGCGCTGGCTCCAGCCTCGACAGCGTCTCCTCGGGCGGGTCGTCTGGGCGGGTGCAGCCCGCTCGGAGAACCGCGCTGGCTCCATCCTTGAACGCGTTGGGCCGTAGCCGGGTGGTGTGTTCTGTGTAGTGTCATACCCTGTTGTTAGGTTGTGGTCATGTTCGATTCGATGATCCAGCAGGTTCGGGGGGTGACGGTTGCTGGGCTGTCGCGTGCCGAGTTGGAAGGCCTGGTTGCGGGTGCTGGGCGGGT
>JAHQYN010000225.1 GCA_024421085.1 Acidimicrobiia bacterium | reverse complement strand
CGGAATCCGCGAGTTGCTTGATCGGACTCAAGAGTTGCGGTGCGTACTGGATTTCGTCGATCGTGAACGGGGGTTGCAGGTCGCGCATGAACAGAAGCGGGTCGCGGTTGGCCCGCTCCCTGACGGCAAGATCGTCGAGGTCCACATGGGAATGCGCTGGACTGCATTTCTTGAGCAGCGAACTTTTGCCGACTTGCCGGGGGCCGAGCAGCAGCCATACCGGAAAGAGTTGCAATTGAGCGGCCGGGGCCGTGAGAACCGGCTCGAATGTCCTGAAAATCCAGTTTTCTGGCATATCAGAAGTCTACTTCATATCTGCCACGATATTGACCGGCAAAGTGGCGCTTCGCGTTTTGGGTCGGAGTAAGCGTGGTGAGGTTCCAGTTTTGGCATCCAGGCTTGGAGCAGGGTGCGGACTCGGTAGTTGTTGAAGTTGGCGAACACGAACGCCGCAGGATCACTGGCCGTTCCGAATCTGGCAGCAGATAGCTGCGAAATTGTAAAGTAGGGAGCTGCGGATTTGCGAACTAGGCCCTCCACCTGGTCTGCGGCGACCGCCCCCCGCTCCGGCGGTTTTGTAACTAGTGGGCAGGCAATTTTGTAATTATCTTGTGGGCGGTTTCTAAATTAGCGCTAGTGTCACGGGGTGGACACCGTTGATCGACATCTGCGACCGCGGCTCGAGTGGGCGCTGGACCGTTCCCGTGTGGTGATGCTCCACGGAGCCCGCCAGTGTGGCAAGACCACGCTCGCGCAACTGCTGGCCGAAGCCCGCGGGGGCGCCTACATCTCATTGGACGACGAGATACACCGTCAAGCGTTGCTCGATGACCCCATGAGCTACTTGGCCCGCCTACAGCGTCCGCTGGTGATCGATGAAGTCCAACTGGGCGGTGACCGAGTCGTCCGTTCCATCAAGCAACTGGTGGACGCGGACCCGACCCCTGGGCGCTTTCTGCTCACTGGTTCGACCAACTTCTTGACGGTTCCCAACATCAGCGAATCCCTCGCCGGGCGAATTCAACTCTTCCGCTTGTGGCCATTCTCAGAAGCTGAGTTGACCCGGACCCGCGCCGACATAATCGACCGTTGGTTCCAGGGAGATCCCGGCCCGGTTCCAACAGAGAGCCTCACCAAAACCGACTACCTGGCCTTGATCTGTCGAGGCGGTTATCCAGCGGTCGTCGACAGCGACCCCGATGAGCGCCGAGACTGGTTGCAGAGCCATTTGGAGACTGTGATCCGGCGCGATGTCGCACAGTTGGCCGACGTCCGCAAAGCTGCGTCGCTTCCCCTCCTGTTGCGATGGGCTGCCGCTCTCACCAGCAACCAGATCAACGTGTCGGCAGCTGCCCGTAATCTGGAGATCAGTCATCCCACCGCGGTCTCCTACCTCGACTGGCTCCAGACCGTGTTCCTGTTACACGAGATCCCGGCCTGGTCCCGCAGTCGCTGGCCCAAGGCGGCCCGTCGCCCCAAGTTCCACCTGACCGACACGGGACTGGCAGCCCGCCTGCTCGGCCTGGGCCCCGAAGCGCTTGCGTCGCCCACGTCCCCCGCAACTGGGCCGCTTCTCGAATCGTTCACCGTCAACGAGGTCGCCCGTCAACTCGGCACCGACCCCAAGGGCCGCAGTCTGTGGCATTACCGCGACCGCCAGAACCACGAGGTCGACCTTGTCCTTGAGGGTGAAGACGGGAAGGTTGTTGCGGTGGAGATCAAGGCGACGAGTTCCCCAGCGCTCAGCCACATCGACGGTCTCCGCTGGCTGCGCAACAAACTCGACACAGTCAACCCAGGGTCATTCGTTGCTGGGATCTTGTTGCACACGGGCACACACTGCGTCAGCCTCGACGGCCGCCTCCACATGCGACCCATCAACTCCCTGTGGTCCGATTGAGGCCAACATCTCGTTGTGAGGCTCGGGATTGAACTGGCAAAAAAATCCGGGCGCACCGCACCGCAGCTGTGTCAGACGGTCGGGGTGGCTTGAGAGTGTCGCTTCCACAACAGATAAACCGGCTCTTTGCGTTTGAGGTCGGTGTCAGCGCGGTGGGGCTCACCGAGGTCAAGGTCAAGGTCTAGGTTCTCTTGCCGACTTGCCGGGGGCCGAGCAGCAGCCATACCGGAAAGAGTTGCAATTGAGCGGCCGGAGCCGTGAGAACCGGCTCGAATGTCCTGAAAATCCAGTTTTCTGGCATATCAGAAGTCTACTTCATATCTGCCAGATAGTTGACCGGCAAAGTCATCGGTCAGCACAGCAGACATCGAACGTCTCGCCACCAGTTACGCAAGGTACGACTTGAGCGCCGACGATCTGACCCTCCCGTATCCACCAAGCGATGAAGGCCCCAGCCATTTCTATCGGCAGTGTTGGCCGGGTGCGGGCGAGCGAGACGACCAGTACCCGGCCATGGCGATGGCCGTGCTCGACACGTCAGCCAATGCTGCTGCGCTGCTGCGACTC
>JAHQYN010000224.1 GCA_024421085.1 Acidimicrobiia bacterium | reverse complement strand
ATCTTTCCGAAGAAATCTCGAAAAAATGTAACGCGAGAGTCCCAGCCGCAAAGGACAAGGCAGAGACATACAACCGACGTTGCCAAAGGCATCCGACATGTGCGCCTTCAACCACCCAAAGACGAGAAAGGCAATCGAATGAAACGATCACCACAACAACGCAGAGTCTATTTCCGTAAAACCACTTTGAGTGTGCTTGCTCTTGTCGCAATGCTTGCCGCGGCGTTGGTGAGTCCGTCTTCGGCGCAGGTCGCCAAACACCAGTCTGGGGAAACGGAGAGTGGCTCCATCGACGTTGTCAGTTTTCTGGCTAAGCGCGGGGTGAAGCTCCCGCCGGCCGTGGCCGGACAGTTCGCTGCGTTGAGTGAGGCGGATCAACAACAGAGGTTGCTCAGCCTGGGTGTCGACCGTTCGATTCTCCATGGCGACATTACGGACCGACCAATGCCCCTTGTTGCCGAGCTGCTCAGAGTGCTGGATCCTGATGCTCCTCGGCCTGAGGTCGCTTCTGATGCCGACTACGCCCGAAGCATGGTTGAGGTCGGTGCGGGTTCGGTCATCGCCGACCTGCAGGGGGACTACTCCTCTCGACTCGGGTTCGCGAGATGGGACAACACCTCTGACGGAGACCGGGTTCTTGTGATCCCGGTCGTCGGGGCTAGCAAGCAAGAGGTTGGACAGATCGAAGCTATGGCGTTGCCCGGCAACACGCCGATCCGGGTTGAGAGCATCGACATCAGCTATCAGGATCTCCGGGAGTTGAAGGACGCGGTGGATGCGAGCATTCGGGCAACGACCGGAGACCGGCTCGGCGACTGGTCGATCGGCATCGACAGCGAGCCACAGAAGGTGTTCGTTCGAGTCGACCTCAGTCGGGAACGGAACAAAAAAATCCTCGCCGGCCTCAACAACGGCATCGACAGCGAAACGACCACCGTTGTAGACGAGCAAACCACCAACGGACAGGGCAGCCAACAAATCGGAAATCTCCTCGTCGGTGGCGACCAGACCACCGCGACCGTTGACGATGGGCTAACCGGCAACAAACAGACCGGAAACCTCCTCGCTGGCCTCACTGTCATTGTCCACGACGTTGCCAACTCCTTTGTTGTGGCTGAGATTCCCTCAAGTAACCGCACCGGCGCCGAACTGGTCATGTTCGCAGACGGAAAGATGGAACCACCCGACGACTTTCGCGAGACATCGAACATCCGAGGCGGAGAATGGGTCGTCTCAGACAACGGCGGAGGTTGCACAACCAACTTCCTGTGGAAGAAGGGTAACGCATACCGGATGGGGACGGCTGGACACTGTTCCACGACCACCGGAACCTACAAGGGGCATCGCGCCTACCGGTCATTCGACCATCGCACGCTCGCTGGTGTCAACAACGGCGATATCGGAACGGTCACACACAATGGTTGGACAGACGGCTCCTACTCCGACTACGCCCTCATGACCATGCCCGCGGCAGCGACAACCACCAGTCGAGTGATGACGACATCAGGCAATTGGCGAACAGTAATCGCTGTTAGCGCTCTCTCGAACTTGAAAAGCAATACATATGTGTTCTGCCATGTGGGGTTGGGATTGAAACAGACTCACCGTTTGGACAAAAGCTGCGGCACAATCACGGAGAGAGACATTACCCACACCTACGACTTGTCAACAGGTGACAAACTGACGCTTCGCGGGTTGTACTGTACCAATGCAAAACATGCAGGTGGTGACAGCGGCGGGCCTCACTATCTTGAGATTGGCGACGACGCATACGCGGTCGGGATTCATCACGGCTCGTATCAAGGAGATGCCTGTTTCACGACTGTGCAAGCCGCCAAGGCGCGCCACCAGCACTCGATAGTGCTCAACTAGACGCTACGTTGGAGACGAACATAGCGACACGAATCGAATATTCTGGGTGGACGGAGGAACGCTAATGAATCGAGAAGCTGAAAAACTTGCCCCGAGAGTGGTCGACGCCGAACCCGTCGACACCGGACCAACGCGACTGAAACAGCGACACCTTGAACGGCGCAAGCACTGGAGCGCAGCCGCGCTTCTGGTGTTCGGATTTGTTCTTTCTATTGCGGGCCTGGTGGCCTCTTGCGGCGCTGGCGGGGACACGACCCTAGCGAATGTGGGCGATATTGGGTCTGATAACGGAAGCCTCAACGATGACGGTGGAGGTTACAGCGATAGCGGCGAGAGTTCGCAGCAACAAACCGGCGATCCGCCCGAAGATTCTGGACCCGTGGAGTTTATTCGGGTGCCCGATGTTATCGGACTGTCGAGCGACGAAGCCACCAGCCGGCTTGATACCGCCGGTTTCGCCGTTGCGTATGGGCTGCAGGATGCGCCTGAACCCGGAGTTGATCACGAAACGGTAACGGGAGCATACCCTAGTCCTGGAACTCTGGTACCGTTCGGTTCGCCAATCTGGCTGGAAGTCTATATCGACGATCAAATGGACAC
>JAHQYN010000223.1 GCA_024421085.1 Acidimicrobiia bacterium | reverse complement strand
AACGCAGCGCATCACGAAGACGATGACCGAGCACGGGTTCAGACTGTGAGTCACGGCCGAGCGTGCCTGCCGGCCCGAACACCTCGTCGAACGCGGATGCCACCTCCCAACCCAACTGCGCCAACAGACGCAACGCCGGCTGCTCCACCAACTCACCCTCAGTAAGGCCGGAAGGATTCACGCCCCCACCAACCCCAAGTCAAGCTCCGACACGTCCAGTTCACCGGAGACGAGGCGCGGCAGCAGCAGATCACGAGCCTTTCGCAACACCTCGACTTGGTCACGGAGATTGTCCGCAAGCTTCAACAGCGGTTCAACCTGGGCCGAGTATCGTTGCACGATTTCTAACGGTGGACAAATCACGGGAATGTTCATGACATCGGTTGGTTTCACGCGCTGGTGACTCGTTGAAGTCCCACCAGCCGTTGTAGCGAGGTGAGCAGTGAATTCGGGCGAGGTTACGAGGCCATACACGAAGGTGAGCGTCCACTCGCCGGGGTCTGTCATCACGAGGAACTCGGTGGATGCGACTGCTCGCCGACGGTGGTCAGCACGGTCAACCCTCCAGACCCTCGGGAATTTCGGGTTGAGCTTCGAGACCATCACGCTCTTACCAGATAGAAGGTACTTGCCGCTTCTGATCTCGGAACCAAGCTCCCGCGACGGGAGCCTACGTTCATCGAAAGCTGGGATCGAGTAGTGTTCGAATTCCTCGTCCGCATAATCGAAAGGCTTGATGTTGCACCGCTGGAGTTCGAGTTCCTCAGCTAAGCAGGTCTCGCCCCAGCCTCCGGGGATCGGTCCGAGGTCGGAATCGACCAACTCGACATCCTCATGCCCCGGGAACCGGAAGTGTACGAACCACTCCCGATACAACAACCGAGCCATCTCCTCCAGAATCTCAATCCGCCGCCGATTGTTGTCCAGAAGACCGTCGAGTGCTCGAATTGCCTCAGCGATCCGGGTTTGCACGGCAAATGGCGGAGCGATGACGGGTAGTCGTTTGAGGCTTGCCTGCGAAAGCTTGGGCTGTGCTGCACCCGTGACGTGTCCGTTCAATGGGTGGAACTCAAGATAGGCGCGGAGAAAGTCATCGTCAGCCAGACCTTCAAGTGCCTTGACAACATGGGCATGATTGTTGACCCAGAATTGCCCCTCTGCCATGTAGGCGATTGGTTGTTTTCGAGAGTTCAGGTTCTCTCCATCCTCTGCGACGAGGAGGAAACGGCCATCAAAGATGTAGTCGTCTATCCAGTCGATGATCCCTTGCGCGCCGTAGTACGGGAATGCCCCAGATCGGTCGGCTCTTTCTTTCTTGCTGAGAGGAACGCGACGACGATCGTGGAACTCAACCAACGCTTCGAAGGGAACAGGGGCCCAATCGTGGCTATTCATGAGAATGCGCTGTGGATTACTTCGCGGACCGCTTCTGCATGCCGATCTGCTTCTACAGAAAGCGACTCGAACTCCTCAGCAAGCGACTCAAGGCGTGTGACAAACTCGTGATCGTCTACTGAGCGATCTTCAGCGCCAACAAATCGCCCGGGGTTGAGGCTCCAACCCTGTTCCTCAATCTGCGCCAGTGTCGCGACAGCACAGCGGCCAGCAACGTCTTGGTACGATCCGTGGGGGAGCACTGCGTTGAGCATCTCTTCGCTTCCGGTGTCGAACTCTGGCTTCTCGCCGCGCCAGAGGCGGACTATGTTGGCTAGGAACTCGATCTGTTGGGGTGTCCAGTCGCGGTGGGCGCGGTCGATCTGGTTGTAGACCTCGCGGGCGTCGATGAAGAGCACCTCGTCGGCTCGGTCAGTTCCTTGCTTGCCGCGGTCGAGGAACCAGAGCGTCACCGGCAGGGTCACGGTGTAGAACATGTTCGTGCCCACCGAGATGATCACGTCGACGCTGCGGTCCTCGATCAGCTTCCGACGGATCTCAAGCTCGCTGCCCCGCGCATCCGACGCGGAGTTGGCCAGCACGAAGCCCGCTCGCCCGGTGGCGTTCAGAGCGGAATAGAAGGTCTGGATCCAGAGGTAGTTGCCGTTATCAGGCCTGGGTAGACCGAACGGGAACCGGGGGTCGTCTTCGAGCTTGGCCTTGTCGATCTTGTTGACGTTGAACGGCGGATTGGCCATGACGAAGTCGAACTTGTCGACCGAGTCGTGGAGGTCCTCGTAGTAGGTGTTGCCCTCACGGATATCGCCGCCGAGGCCATGCACGGTGAGGTTCATCTTGGCGAGCTTGACGGTGTCGCCGGTCTTCTCCTGGCCGTAGATGGAGAGCTCCTGGCCGGGGTCGCGCCGATGACGCTCAACGAAGTGAGCCGACTGCACGAACATGCCGCCCGAGCCGCACGCCGGGTCGTAGATCTTGCCGTGGAACGGTTCGAGAATCTCGACGATGAGCCGCACGATCGACGTGGGGGTGAAGAACTCGCCGCCCTTCTGACCCTCCGAGAAGGCGAACTTGCCGAGGA
>JAHQYN010000222.1 GCA_024421085.1 Acidimicrobiia bacterium | reverse complement strand
ACGAGGGGAGGGCTCCTGCGCGGACGAAATTACCACGTCCACATGCTCGCCCACCTCAAGGTCGCGGTCCACGACCTCAATCCTCCCTCCAGGCTGTACGGTTACCGTTGTGTGCAACACCTTCTGCATTTTCTCGTCCCTTCAGTTGCCATCGTGCATCTCGCCCTAGTCTCCACCTCAGCATACACCGGAACGAGGAGGGGTCATCGCCTACGAGGCCCATCGCGCCCAGTACTACAAACTCGCTGCCAACACGCGTCTGGCACTGCCCAACGCGTCGTTCCTGGGATTCACCGAAACACCGCTCATCGCCGAAGAGGAGCAGACCCGGCAGGTGTTCGGCGATTGCGTGTCCAACTACAACTTCCGGGAACCGTCGCCCCTCCAGCAGCCAAGCCGTTGGGTAACGCCACATCGACCGACACGTTCGTAGCGGACTCGACAGGTGTCAGGGGCGGGACGTCGAATGGGGAGTGTGGCAGTGAGAGGAGGTATGCACCCGCAATTTGGCGGGACAAGGCTGTCGCGGCAACGCTAACGGCTGATGCTGCGATACCCATCGCGTCGGCGGCAGATCCGTGGAAAGTTGGAACTGAGCAACCTGGTGCGGTTGTAAGAGGTGGGTGGGCGTCGTGATCCCAGAACGTCAGAAATGGGATCAAGGCCGCGTTCCCTGCAGTCCTCTCATGAAGACCCTGATCAAGCTCTGAGGTCGTCGTAGACGCCGATCCAGAGGTGACCGTGACAATTCCCAGAGTTGCGGTCTGGTTGTCGGTGGCGATTTGGACAACCGGCACATGGAGAGTCCCCTGCTTCTGGGCATCGTCGAGCGCTGCGTTGACCGCAGTGTTCACAGTCGTGTCGAAGATGAAATCGCAGCTTTCGACATCGCTTCGCAGCCCGAATTTAGCATTGCCCTTGATGCCCTCGATCTCGCAGGTATCGGACAACCGAGCGAGCCTCTCAGCAAGGGCTGCGGCCTTCGGGCGCCCGACGTCCACCTCGGTGTAGTTCTGACGGACGAGGAGCCCCTGAGTCACATATGCTGGATCCCGCAACGTCACCTTTCGAGCTCCAGCCCTCACAAGCAGTTCGGCGATCCAAGAGCCCAGCGCGCCACAGCCCCAGACCGCGACCGAGGCTCCTGCATAGACCGACACTGGCCGTTCACTGTCGCGACGCACTGCAATCTCGCCACGTTGATCGTCGACGTAGGTCCACTCGACTTCGGGCTCCTCACTCTCCGAGGCCATAGATGCCCCGCTTCGGGCCATAGAAAGCGCCTGTGCTGAGTCTGAAGAGCGCAGACGCCACCCTATGAGGTGACGGGGTGCTGCAATGTCCCTGGCAGGGTTGGGTACCGCGATGATCACGTAAAGGTGCTCATCGCGGGCGAGACTTTGCATCTGGCGTCGCAGCAACGTCTCAAACCTTCGTCGCTGATCCCTGTCGCGTTGTTGGCGCACAATCGCCAAGAGATCTGACAGGCGGCGGCCTCCTCCTAGCGGTAGATACTCGGGAAGGAGCACAAGCAGACCCGGAGCGAGGTCGGGAGCAAAAGGTGCCTGCCACGCCGCGATATCGATCCGATGGTCGGTTCTCTTTCGGAGTCCGATGCGATGCACGATGCCCCCTTCAAGAACCTCAACCGGCATTGGGGCATCGACCACAACGGTGGGAGTTCCAGCGGTACGATGCAGCACCCCACCTACTGGGTGGTATAAGGCCGTAGTTGGATCGAATCGCCCGCCGATCGCTTCCTCGAACCATTCCAAGAGCCGCAACAAGAAGCCCGACATACCTCTGGTTGGGTCCCACTCGGTGCCCGGGTCGAGGTAGATGCAAAGGTGTGTCCCCTGCAACACATGGGGGAATCCGGCCCATCTCAGGTGCTTGACTGAAGCCTGGGGCGGCGTCGCTGGGTAGTTCTGAGCGACTAATACTGTCACGCGCTCGAGCGGTTGAACTTTTAGCCCGCCGGTTCCCAGGGAAAAAGCGGATGTGCTGATCTCAATGTCGAGAACAGCACATCCGTTCCATTTGGATGTAGTGAGCAGGGCGAGATGGCTCGAAGAATTGGTGATGCTCTTCACCTCGTCGGCAGCTGCAACTTGGGCTTGGGTCAAGTCAGGCATGGCTTCCATCAGCCCGCGCGGCCTCTGCGGGAAACGCTGGAGACCGCCCCGGTTGCTATTGGAGCGCCGACTATCGGTACTGCCGGGATGCTTGAGGAGCGGGACCTGCTCGGCGGCGGGTTGAACTTGTCACCGAACAGGTCACTCCAGGCTTTGGCCGACTTCGCTGCGTCAGGCTCGTCGTACGCGACTCGCATGGCCGCCGCGATGCTGTGGATACGGTCACGGAAGTTCCGGTACGTGGGTTCGGTCCAGCGGTGGTCGAAGTCTGTGCCGTCATCGGCGGGATTGGACAGGAAGGGCTTGTGTGGCCGAGCTTGCAACCAACTGTCGAGATCCGCAACGATGTTGACCAAAGCCGTCGGCGTGTTCGCGT
>JAHQYN010000063.1 GCA_024421085.1 Acidimicrobiia bacterium | reverse complement strand
ACGTTGCGAACCGACGAGACCGCCTGGTCCCAAGGCGCAGCCGACGCTGCTTTCAGTCTGGCGGGGGCGCAAGCCAAGACCGCTCTGCGCTACGAGCAGGGCCGATGGTGGCAACCGTACGGCGATTATGACGTGTGCTCGATCTTGCCCTATCGAGATCTGATACAACCCGGCACGACCGTGCCTGTGCGCCAACTCAGGCTCGCCATGAAAGTCGGGCGGGACTACACGATCCACAAAACAGACTATCGCCTTGCGTGGGAACGCACATCACAGGCGTTGGGCCTTCCACCCCAAGAGACCCTGACCCGTGCAGAGGAACTAGCCCAAGGCGTGACCGCAGCGGTGGAACAAGCGATCGACGAGACGCCGCGACCGATGCGCGCGTCGCCTTTCGTGGCCCGGCTGCATGCAGAGGTCAAGCAACGAGCGGATCACTGCGCGTTCATCCAACTCATGCACCGACCCTCCCAATACGCCAAGATCACGCCCGGCCACGACACCGGCTCCTCCCTGCGAACGACCTCAAAGCCCGCTGCCAGCCACCCCGTCACACGAAACCGTTGCACCCATATCGGCGAGCGATCCGCCAAGAGATGCCGCTTGCCGCGGGGTCACGCACGCCCTCACCGCTACCCAAAATCGTAATCACCGGTGGAGGCCGCCCCCTAACTCAATCTCCGAAAATCGACAACACTTACTCGAACCGGAGCAAGCTCTCCATTCAGATGAAGTTTCCGCCGTCCGGGACTTCGTTGACCTCCTCTTTGTGGCCGCATTGCTGGCAGCACCTATCTGAGGAATCTGCTGGTCGTGTTGTCGGCCAGAACCTTGCCGCCTGTCTGGCAAGTCGGACAGTAGGCCACCGTGTAGCGCCGATACTCGACCGAGCGCACGGGGTCGGCACAGGTGCTGCAGGCTGACCCGATCCGGTGGTGGACCTCGCTGGGCCGGTCCGCCGAACGGCCGATGTCGTCGAGCGTCCGCTCGAAGGTCAGGTGCCGGTCGATCACCGAGACAGTCGCCCGGTGGAGCCGGTCGACCTCGTCGTCGCTCAACTTTGTGGTCATGGCGAACGGCGAGAGTCTCGCGGCGTGGAGAATCTCGTTGGAGAGCAGACGGCCGATGCCTGCGATCCGCCGCTGATCCCGCAAGAAACCGTGGACTCGGGTGTTGTCGGATCCGAGCGCGGACGCAAAGTCCGCCCGGGGGATGTCCCGTGCCTCAGGTCCGAGATGATCGACCGGTTCCTGGGTGGTCGGGTCGCCCGTGACCAACCAGACGCCTGCTTTGTGCTCGGTGCCGGCCTCGGTGAGCAGCAGGGCCGGACCGTCGACGAAGACCCACCGGGCCATGCCCGAACGCGGTTTTCGTGCCTGTTTCGGATCGGGCCTAAGGCGGCCACCCTGCATCAGGTGGAGCACGAAAGTGAAATCGCCGAAGTGCATGAACAGGTACTTTCCCCGACTGCCCGTGGCCGTCAAGGAGAGGCCGTGGACCTCCCGCGGCGAAGGTGCGTAGGTTTTCAGTGCGCTGAGATGGAGCGGAGCGAACGACGCCAGTTCCGCACCCTTGTAGTTGCGGGCCAGACGTTCGGCGTGAGCCACGATCTCCGGCAACTCCGGCATATGAAAATCTCCAGGCGTTCAGGAGCTCGACTGCTGGTCGCTGCGGCGCAGGCCGGGAAGTCGCCAATGCGCGACGCGGCGTTCCGGAGCGACTTCGGGGCTGTATCCGATCTGGCCGGCCGCCCCGCTTACAGCAACGCGAACAGGGTCATTCATGGGCATCTTCATTCATGAGCAACGTGGAATCTGCGAGTGCAAGAGATTTGCACACTGCGCGCAACGGGGGATCTTGCGTTCCTCGAGCAGTCTCACGAGGCAGGGACGAGACACGTTGAGCAGGTCTGCAGCCTGCTGTGTGGTCAACTCGGCGTGAACCGGCGCGATGGTGACGGCGTTGCCGTTGGCGATCTGGGCGAGGATGTCGACGAGCAGACGGAGCGCGTGCCCGGGAAGCTCCAGAGTCGTGTCGGTGTCGTCTGCCTTGAGCGAGACCGACGCGCCGCTGACCGTTGGGTGCCGTCGGAGAAACCGGTGCAGGATTTCGACCGCGTCGGCCGCTTGGCTTGTGGTGGCCTCGTCGGGGGTCGCGAGTTGATGATCCAGTACAGCAGGGGGTGTCATCTATTTCCCTCCTCAGACATCTGTGTCGCGGACGGTCAAAGCGGTGTTGGGGTCGATCCGCTATATGGAGCAGCCACCCTAGACAATATTCGAAATGTTCGCAATAACGATATTGTTCGGAATGAGTGAAATAGCCAAATCAGACTGGTGCTTGGTGGTCAGGGTGTCTGGTCAGGGTGTCTGGTCCGGGGTGTCGGCGAGTGTGGACTCGATGATGGCGGTTGACTCGCGGGAGGCGGCGGCGTAGATGCCTTTGGCCATGAGGGAGCGCTCGACTTGCCGTCGGGTGGCGTAGATCTCCGCGCGGGCACCGTGGGCGGCGACCGACTCGGGCTCGGCGGTGGCGGCCAGTTCAATGAGTTCGCAGGCCAGGCGGAAGTCACCGGTTTCGGCGAGCTCTTGGGCGCGGCTGATTACCTTCTCTGTGCTGCCGACGAGTCGAACGATCTCGGCCGCATATGCGGCCTCGCTCGCGGACTTGAGTTTCGCCGGGTTCAGGTCCCACCATCCGCCGTAGAGCCGCCAGATGTTGCGAACGACGAACTCGGGCTCGTCGTAGACGGGCGCGAGCCACGGTCTGGACAGCAAGTCCTCTGGCACCTCGACGGACTGAAGGATGGTGTCGAGCGATTCCCCGTCGTTCATCTGCTCGAGCGTGGCATTGACCAGACCCTCGAGCGCAGAGGCGAGGTCGCCCAGGATCAGATCGACTTCTGCTTGTCCGCGCACTGGGAGGCCGTGCGCGGGCAGCAGGAGTTCGGCCTCGAATGCCTGCATGCGCCGCAGTGCCCCGGCCCACTCCAACGGGTATCGCTGAACCTTCTGCGGGTTGCCGGCGTTGGGGAACACCCAGGTCACGAAGTCGCCGACGCACAGGGCGCGGCACCCCGGAACCCAAGCCCAGGTGTGGTCGTCGGTCTCTCCCTTGTCGTGGTGCAGGACGAAGTCGGTGCCGCCGACCGAGACGGTCAGATGGTCGTGGTAGGTGATGTCGGGCCAGAGCGTGTCCGCACCGACGAAGCGGTCAGCGCTGGCACCTGCGCCCAGGTTTCCCAGATTCAGTCGCCTCGGCACACCGCCGAACTGACGAGCGTTGATGGCGAGGTTGTAGCCGTTGGTGTCTTCGTAGCGTTGCAGACGGACCGGCACGTTGGCGTGGCCGACAACCCGCGGCGGTCGATGGCCGAGAGCCTCGGCATCGGCGGCGACGGCACCGCTGCCGCCCACATGGTCCATGTGCCCGTGCGTGTAGATGAGCGAATCGACCGGCTCCTTGGACCATCCCCGCAGAGCTTCGGCGACAGCAGCACCACTGAGCGAGCCGCTCGCGTCGAAACACACGAGGCCGGCCTCGGTCGAGAACGCGACCATGTGGGAGAACGACTCGACGACCGCGATGCCGTCGTCGAGCTCGGTTAGGGCATTGGTCACCCGGTTGGTCGGCTCGTCGGCTGTGCCCGATGCGATGACCCGCGCCGAGAGCTCGAGAGGATCGGCAGTACGCAAGGCGGTACGCAAGCCAGTCGAGTCGCGAGGCTTGGGGTGCAATGACATACCGCATCCTACACCTGCCTAGAGTTTGCCTGCCCCGGCCCGGGCTTCGTGGGTGCGGAAACCGGCGAGGTGCTCCACTCAGGTGCTCAGCAGCGCGGCGAGGCGCTCGAACCGATGGTCTTCGACGCCTGTGATCCGTCCGACCCAGCGCGGCGCCTCGGCGGTGTCGGTGCCGGGTTCCGAGCGCGAGCATGACTTCGATGTCGATCCAGTCCTGAGGCCGATCGAATACTGTCTTGCAGACGCTGAGGTGGGCCGAGCAGCGCACGCAAATCGTGTGGTTGGCGAAGGGCACAACGACCGTTGCGGCTTGTGCGGCGGCATGTCGGGGTATCGCCCCAGACAAAGGTGGAGTGCGCGAGGGGGGACTTGAACCCCCACATCCTTTCGGACACAGGCACCTGAAGCCTGCGCGTCTGCCAATTCCGCCACTCGCGCGTGGCCGCACACCGCAGTGAACGTGCCCCGATCATAGCGTCGCGAATCTGAATGCGTTGACCGCCCCACCGTCGTGGATCGAGGTCGCGCTGATCCTCGATCACGCTGCTGAGCGCGTTGACCGCCCCGCCGTCGCGGATCGAGGTCGCGCTGATCCTCGATCACGCTACCGAGCGCGTTGACCGCCCCACCGTCGTGGATCGAAGCGTCGCAGGGGGGACTACTCTGCGGGTGTGGGCCTGCAATCAGTTGAACGCCGTCTCGAACGCTTGGTGGGAGGCACCGTCGGCCGGGTCCTGCGCGGGGGAGTGCGTCCGGTTGAGATCGGGCACCGGATCGTGCGTGAGATGGGCGATGGTCGAAGCGTCGGCGTGCGAGGTCAGACTGTGGTGCCGAACCACTTCCGAGTGACGCTCTCGGCCCAGGACGCCGAGCGCTTCGCCGAGATTCGCGAGTCGCTCATCTCAGAACTGTGCGACATGTCACGTGACCATGCCCGCGACGAGGGCTGGACGTTCATGGGGCCCGTCAGGGTCGAGTTGGCGAGCGATCATGCGCTGCGCGGCGGGACGCTCAAGGTGGACTCCCGCATGAGGGAGGCAAGCAGCGGGACCGGGGTGCTGAACCTGCCCACTGGCGACCAGCTGACGCTCGGTGAGGACCTGGTGACGCTGGGCCGCCTGCCCGAGTGCACGGTCTCGTTCGACGACCCCAACGTCAGCCGGGAACACGCCACGATTCGACCCGACGGCAACGGATTCATCCTCCACGACAACGGATCGACCAACCAGACTCTGGTGAACGGCAGACCAGTGGTCTCGCACCGACTCGCCGACGGCGACCGGATTGAGCTGGGTTCGGTGCTGATCGAGTTCCGGTCGGCTTGAACAACCGGCGTCGTGTCATCGGCGGAAGGTAACCTCAAAGGACCGTGTCGGAACAATCGCTCGTCCTGCTTCGGCTCTGCTTGCTGGCCCTGGTATATCTGGTGTTTCTGCGCGTGCTCAGAGCGGTGTGGGTTGAGCTCCGGGCCGAGCAGGGACTGACCGTTCCCAGGATTGGCAGAGCCCCGAGAGCCCGCAGAGCCACAAGAGCCCGCAGAGCCACAAGAGCCCGCAGAGCCACAAGAGCCCGCAGAGCCCCGAGAGCCCGCAGAGCCGCAAGAGCCCCAAGCGCCGCAAGAGCCCCAAGCGCCGCAAGAGCAACGAGACGAACCGGGGCGCCGGTGGTCGCGGTGGGCGGCGGAACCAGCGACACGACAGGTGCAGCGGCGCGGGCGCGGGATCAGCGCACAGAGCCCCGACGGCGCCGCGAACGATCCAGCGAACTGCTGTTGGTCGCCCCGCCCGCGATGGCGGGCCGTAGGTTCGCGCTCAGCACCGAGACCACCGTCGGCCGCGCGCCCGGATGCGGAGTGCAGATCGACGACGACCGGGTGTCGAAGCTGCATGCCCGCCTCTTCGTCCACGATGGCGCCTGGCATCTCGAAGACCTAGGTTCAACCAACGGCACGCAACTCGACGGAGAAGCAGTCACCGGGCCCACACCGATCGAACGCGGCACCCGCATCCAGATAGCTGAAATAGAACTGGTGCTCACATGACCACGCTGGCCTGGGGTGCGGTCACCGACACCGGACGAATTCGTGACGTCAACCAGGACGGAGTCCTCTCGGCTGAGAGTGTCTTTGTCGTGGCCGACGGCATGGGAGGTCACAGCGGCGGCGAGGTGGCCTCGGCCATTGCCGTCGAAAAGATGGCCGAGAAGACTGCGTTCAACAGCGTGGACGAACTCGTCGAGACGGTGCGGCGAGCAAACCGGGAGGTGTTGGACCGGGCCCTGGACGACCGGGCGCTCTACGGAATGGGAACCACACTGGTCGCGCTCGCAGCCATGACCGTCGACGACACCGAACTGCTCTGCGTCGTCAACGTCGGTGACAGCCGGCTGTATCTGCGCACGGCGGGTCAGATGATGCAGCTGACCGATGACCACAGTCTGGTCGAGGGCATGGTGCGAGACGGTTGGATAACCGCAGAGGAGGCGAAGGTCCACCCCCAGCGCAACGTGGTCACCCGGGCACTCGGTGTCGAAGAGCCCCTGCTGGTGGACACCTGGGAGCTCGTGCCGGTGGCCGGTGACCGCTACCTGCTGTGCAGTGACGGTCTCACCAACGAGCTCAGCGACACCGAGATCGAAGAGATCCTCGATGAGACGGCCGACCCCCAAGAAGCTGCTGCTGCACTCGTGGAAGCAGCGTGTGCTGCAGGCGGGCGAGACAACGTGACCGTCGTGGTCGTGGATGTGGTCGATACCGAACCGACCGAGCCGGACCCCCCCGCTGATCGGGTCGTCGCAAACCACCAAGCCGAGACCGTGCCCGCCTCAACCGACGCAACCGGCAATGGAACCGTGCCCGCCTCAGCCGACGCAACCGGCAATGGCGCAGAGCAGGGCAGGGCGACCGAGCCAGACAGGACGACCAAGCAGGGCAGGACGACCGAGCCAGACAGGACGACCGAGCCAGACAGGGCGACCGAGCCAGACAGGGCGACCGAGCCAGACGGGACGACCAAGCAGGGCAGGGCGACCGAGCCGGACACGGCAGCAGAGCCCGCGGAGCCCGCATCGACCGAACTCGACTCGCTGTCGTGGCGGTCCTTCGTTGACTGGAGCTGGCTCAGAACCTGGCCACCCAGTTGGTTCGCGGCCCTGGCGTTCATCGTGTTGCTGTTCGCGATGCTCTTGATGCTTGTGCTGTCAGCGGTCCTGTGACCGCGGCTGGACTGCCGCCGCAGCCTCCCGCCGCGAGCAGCCCTCAAAGAACTGAGAGCAGCCTTCGGCCCCGCCGGGTCGAACTTGGCCTGGTGGTGATGGTCTCGGTCGTCGTGGTCTCGGCCTACGGACTCGCCAATCTCGGTCGCAACGCGGAGCTCCCGGCCGACATCAGGCCGTTGGTGGCAGGCACCTTGGGGCTGTTCTTCTTCATCCATATTGCGGTTCGTAGGCTGGCCTTCGCCGCCGATCCCGTGCTGGTGCCCACAGCGCTGCTGCTCAACGGGATCGGCTATGTGATGATCGCCCGCCTCGGCTCCGATGTGGAGGGCGGCGGCGATCTCGCAGGCCTGCAGTCGTTGTGGACCGGTGTCGGGGTCGCGGCCTTTGTGATGACCCTTGTGCTGGTCCCCAGAGCCCGCGAATTGGCGGGTTACCGCTACCTGTTGGGGCTCGCCGGGATAGTGCTGCTGGCTCTGCCGCTCGTGCCCAGGATCGGCGTCGACATCCGCGGCGCCCGAATCTGGGTCAGTCTCGGCCCGGTCAACTTCCAGCCGGGAGAGTTCGCCAAGATCGCCTTGGCGATATTCTTCGCCGGTTACCTCGTGGAGTCCCGGGAACTGATCCGTAATCGGATCGAACTGCGCGACCTGGCGCCGATAGCGGCCGCCTGGGTGGCGTCGGTCGGGATCATGGTGTTCGAGCGTGACCTCGGTTCGTCGCTGCTGTTCTTCGCGTTGTTCGTGGTGTTGATGTGGGTGGCGACCGAACGGTGGTCTTTTTTGGCACTGGGCCTGTTGCTGTTCGTCGGCGGCGCGGTCGTGTCGTGGCGGCTGTTCGAACATGTGCAGTCGCGTTTCGACGCCTGGCTCGACCCCTTCGCGGACTTCGAGGGAGGCGGCTACCAGATAGCGCAGGCCTCGTTCTCACTGGCCGAAGGGGGACTGACCGGCACTGGGCTGGGCCGCGGCGACCCCGACCGGGTGCCGATCGCCGAATCGGACTTCATCTTCTCGGCGATCGGGGAGGAACTGGGATTGGCGGGGGCCACGGCAATCCTCATGGCTTTTGTGGTGATAGTCGGTTCGGGTCTGCGGATCGCCATTCGCGCGACCCGACCGTTCGAGAAGCTGCTGGCGGTCGGTCTCACCACACTGATCGGGCTGCAGGCGTTCATCATCATCGGCGGAGTGATCCGGTTGGTGCCGCTCACCGGGATCACCCTGCCGTTCGTCAGCTACGGCGGCTCGGCCCTGGTCACCAACTACATAGTGCTGGCCCTGCTGGTCCGCCTGTCGCACGAACAGCGCGCGAGCCCACCCGCGACCGCCCGATGAACCGCCGGATACGCCAGCTTGGCATCGGCGTGCTGGTGCTGTATGTGCTTCTCTTCGCGCAGCTCAACCGGGTGCAGTTGCTGAACTCACAGGAACTGCGCACCGACCCGCTCAACGTGCGACCGCTGTTGAGGGAGTTCGGTCGCCCCAGAGGGGAGATCCTCTCGGCGGACGGTGTCGTGTTGGCCCGCTCGGTCGCCACCGCGCCTGATTCCGACATCGACTACTTGCGCCGCTACCCGACCGGGGAGCGCTTCGCCCACATCGTGGGATTCCAGTCGTTCAACCAGGGATCGTTCGGCTTGGAACGATCGTTCAATGATGAACTGGCAGGGGAACGGTTCAGCCAGCAGTTCCAGTCGCCTGCCGACTTGTTCGGTGACCGCGACAGCACCGGAAATCTGCTGCTGACTCTGCGTGACGATGTGCAACGGGCGGCAGCGGCCGCGCTGGGGCAGCGCCGCGGGTCGGTGGTTGCCCTCGACCCCTCGACCGGCGAGATCGTGGCCATGTGGACCTATCCCAGCTTCGACCCGAATCTGTTGAGCGGGCTCGACGGACCGGCCGTCAATGCTGCATACGAGGATTTGTCGAACGATCCCGACCAGCCGCTTCTGGCCAAGTCGTTCCGCGAGGTCTTCTTTCCCGGCTCGACGTTCAAGATCATCACCGCCGCGGCTGGCGTCGAGAGCGGCTCGGTCTCGCCGTCGACGCCCGTCTTCGGTGAGAGCGAGGAGTACCAACCTCTGCCCTCGGGCTCTCCGATAAGGAACTTCGCGGACTCGCAATGCGGCGGCGACCTGCGGGAGGTGCTGCGGGTCTCGTGCAACACCGCCTTCGCGGAGATGGGCGCGGAGTGGATCGGCCCGCAGGTGATGGTCAGAACCGCCGAGAACTTCGGCTTCAACGACACGGTCCCCTTCGACGTGCCCGGGGCGGTGGCTTCACGGTTCCCGACCGACTACGGAAAGTTCCTCGCCGATGTCGAGTACTACCGAGGCCGTGACGCGGCTTCAGGAGCTCTGCCGAACGGAGAGACGCCGATACATGAAGGCTCTGCGATCCTGGCCCAGACCGCGATAGGCCAGAACGACGTGGCTTCCACGCCGTTGCAGATGGCGCTGGTGGCCGCAGCCGTCGCCAACCAGGGCGTGCTCATGGTCCCTCACGTCGTCGCGGAGGTCACAGCTGCCGACGGGACCAACTACGAGACCACCGAACCCGAAGTCTGGCGGATCGCCGCCTCGCCCCAGGTCGCGGAGGTGCTGCGTGAGGCGATGCTGCATGTGGTCGCCGACGGCACCGCACGGAGCATGGCGGTGCCGGGCCTGGTCGTGGGAGGCAAGACGGGCACGGCGCAGCTCGGCACCGACCCGCCGAACTCCCACGCTTGGGTGGTCGGCTTCGCGGGCCGCCCCGGCGACGCGGCGACGCTGGCGGTCGCGGTCATTGTCGAGGCGCAACCCGGTGCCGACGAACAGACGGGAGGCCGCGTCGCCGCGCCGATCGCCCAAGCCGTGATCCAAGCAGCCTTCCATGCCGAGTCGCAACAGCAACTGGCGCCGAACGACGGCGCATGACTGTGCAACGGTCAACGGCACTGCTCAGGTAGACTCTGGGGCTATGTCGGATGGTAGGCCAACGGTCTTCAATGGCCGTTACGAACTGCTGCGCCATATCGCGCGCGGTGGAATGGCCGACGTCTATCTCGCACGCGACGAGCTGTTGAACCGCGAGGTAGCCCTGAAGGTGCTGTTCCCCGAGTTCGCCAACGACCCGAACTTCGTTGAGCGGTTCCGACGCGAGGCTCAGGCGGCCGCCAACCTCAACCATCCCAACATCGTGGGGATCTACGACTGGGGTCAGGAGCGCGGCACCTACTACATCGTGATGGAGCACGTCGCAGGACGGGCCATGGCTGATGTGGTGCGCGCCTCGGGGCCTGTCCCGCCGCAGCGTGCCGCCGAGATCGCGAATGACGTCGCGGCGGCGCTCTCGACTGCGCATCAAGCGGGTCTCGTCCACCGCGACGTCAAGCTGGGCAACATCTTGATCTCCGACAGCGGGGTTGTGAAGGTCGCTGACTTCGGGATCGCCACCGCCTTGGCTGGCCGGACCGACGCGGGGCTGACCCAGCACGGATCGGTGATGGGCACGGCCACCTACTTCTCCCCCGAGCAGGCGCAGGGGAAGCCGGTCGACGGTCGCAGCGACCTCTACTCACTGGGAGTCGTGCTCTACGAGATGCTTGCTGGAGCGCCGCCGTTTGCGGCCGAGACTCCGATAGCGGTCGCCTACAAGCACGTTCAAGAGAAGCCTCAGTCCTTGACTGAGCGTGGAGTTCCGGTCTCCTCAGCGCTCAACGCCATCACCATGAAGCTGCTGGCCAAGAACCCCTTGAACCGTTATCCCACGGCCGAGGACTTGCGGGCCGACCTGCGCCGATATCTGGGCGGCACCACAGAGCTCCCCGGCGCAGGCGCTGCGCCGGGGCCCCGGTCACGACCTCAGCCGGGTTCGCCCGGGCATCCGCCCGCTGAGCCCCGTCCGCCCGGTGCCCGTCCGCCCGGCACCCCTCCGCCCCCGCCGCGCCCCCGCCCCCCGGGGCCCCCGCCGAGAGTTCAGCGGCCGCCGGTGCCCGGGTCCCGCGCTCCGGTGCCGGTGCAGCAGACCTCGACGCCGACGGACCCGCACCCGCGCGCCGGATACGGTCATGACGGCTACTACAGCGAGCCTCCGCCGCTGTCGCGCGGCGACGAATGGAAGCGCACGACAGGGCTCCTCGTCGGACTCAGCGCCTTGATCCTGGTGCTGGGCTACCTGGTTGTCGCCTTCGTCGAGCAGGTCCGCAACGACGGCGCTGCAGTGCCCAGCGACACAAGCGAATTGATTGCGTTGCCCTCAGTCGTCGGCGAAAGCGCGTCCGATGCTGAGCGGGAACTCCTCGGACTCGGCCTTGACGTGACCTTGGAGCGGCGCGACAACGAGACCGTCCCGCCGGGTCAGATCGTCCAGCAGACCCCCGTGGCCGGCCAGAAGGTGGCACCGCGGTCCGAAGTCATATTGTATGTGAGCGCGGGCGTGCCCGATCAGGTTCCCAACGTCATCGGCATGGTGCAGGCCGAGGCCTTCGACGCGCTTGAATCGGTCGGTTACAGCGTCAGTGTCGACACTGTCTCAAACGTTCGGGAATTCGGAGAGGTCGTGACCCAGTCCCCGGCTCCGGGGGCGGAACTGGCAGCGGGTGCGACGGTGCTCATCACGGTCTCCACGGGACCGGAGAAGGTCCCCGTGCCCGACCTTGAGCGCGCCTCGCTCAATGCGGCGCTCCAAGCACTGCTGGCCGCTGAGTTCAACGTCACCGAAGAAAATGTTGAAGAACCCTCGGAGACGATCGAGGAGGGACTGGTTATCCGCACCGATCCAGAAGCCGGCAACTTGGTTGACAAGGGCGCCTGGGTCACCATTGTCGTCTCTACCGGCTTCCCGATGGTGCGGGTGCCGAGCGTGGTCGACCTGTTCGCCGACAGCGCCGAGCAGACACTCCGCCAGGTCCGACTCGAAGTGGAGACCGTCCTGGTTCCGGTTCCGGTCGGCGACGCTTCGGTGGGTCGGGTCATCGCCCAAGACCCGGAGCCCTTCACCGAAGTCGAACTTGACAGCGTAGTCGTGATCGAAGTCGGTGAATCGATCACGACTACTACCACGACCACCACGACCACCACCACGACCACCACCACACCACCAACCACCACGACAACACCACCCACCACTGTCGCGCCTCCCGAAGCGGACGACGGCTGACCCTGCTGCCAAGCGGCTCAGGGCGCCAAGCGGTCTAGGTAGTTCCTCAGGAGGTCGTGACCGGCGTTGGTCAACACCGACTCGGGGTGGAACTGCACGCCCTCGATGTCGAGTCGGCGGTGCCGCAGACCCATCACCAGACCGTCGTCGGTCTCGGCGGTGACCTCCAGGGAATCGGGCAGCGAGTCCCGCTCGACGATCAGCGAGTGGTAGCGGGTCGCCTCGAGCGGGTTCGGCAGTCCCTCGAACAGCCCCGAGTTCTTGTGGCGAATGAACGAGGTCTTGCCGTGCATGACCTGAGGCGCACGCACAACCCTGCCGCCGAAGACCTGCCCCAGACACTGCATGCCCAGACACACCCCGACCACCGGCGGAGAGCCTTGGAGTTCGGTGAGCACGTCCATCGAGATCCCTGAATCGTCGGGGGTCCCCGGGCCCGGCGAGATCAGGATCCCGTCGGGGTCCATCTCGCGGATGCCGTCCATGTCGATGGCATCGTGGCGGCGCACCACGGGGTCGGCTCCGAGTTCTCCGAGGTACTGCACCAGGATGTAGACGAAGGAGTCGTAGTTGTCGATAACCAGCACCGTGGGCTTCACGCCCGTCACGTTACTGCTCGCCGGTTTCTATGGCTTCCAAAATATGAATGGCGATGTCGGCGACCCGCACCTCTTCGGGTTCCTTGCCGACAGCCTTCACTCCGTCGTCCATCATGATGTAGCAGAACGGGCAGGCCGTGGCAACGCGGCTGGCGCCGGTGTCGACCAGCTCCTGGGCCCGCACGTCGTTGACCTTCTCGCCGATCGTCTCCTCCATCCACATCCGGGCGCCACCGGCACCACAGCACATCCCCTTGGTCCCGTTGCGCTGCGCCTCGACGACCTCGATCCCGCCGAGCTTTCCGAGCACGTTGCGAGGTGCCATGTAGACGTCGTTGTGGCGGCCGAGATAGCACGAGTCGTGGTAGACGACCCGTTCTTCGAGCCTCGCCTCGTTGAGGTTGAGCCGTCCCTGCTCCACGAGCCATTCAAGGAACTGGCTGTGATGCACGACCTCGTAGTGGCCGCCGAGCTGGGGATACTCGTTGGCGAGCGTGTTGAAGCAGTGGGGGCACTGGGTGATGATCTTCTTCACGCCCATCGCGTTGAGAGTCTCGATGTTCTGGCTCGCCAGCATCTGGAAGAGGTACTCGTTGCCTGAACGGCGGGCCGAGTCTCCGGTGCAGTTCTCCGCCGGGCCGAGGATCGCGAAGTCGACGTCGGCACGCTGCATGAGCTGCGCCATCGCCTGGGTGACCTTCTTGTTCTTGTCGTCGAAAGAGCCAGCGCAGCCGACCCAGTAGAGGTACTCGGCGGTCAGCGGATCATCGCCCGATATGACCTTGAGGCCCTCCAGATTGCGACCCCAGTCGGCACGCTCGCTCTGGCTCATCCCCCAAGGGTTCGCCGAGTTCTCCATCGACCGGAAAGCCTGGCCGAGCTCGGAGGGGAAGTCGGAGTCCATCAGCGTCAGGTAGCGTCTCATGTCGAGGATCTTGTCGAGGATCTCGATGTTGACCGGGCAGATCTCGTCGCAGGCTTTGCAGGACGTGCAGCTCCAGAGTTCGTCGTTGGTGATGCGGTCGAACATCCAGTTGGCGGGCACGGTTATGTCGTTGTCGACCCCGATGGGAGGCGAGACTTCTGGGCTGCCGGTGCGGGCCATGACCTCGCCCGTCTTCAAGACGATCTCGCGGGGATCGAGCGGCTTGCCGGTGGCGTGGGCCGGACACACCGAGGTGCAGCGGCCGCACATGGTGCACGCATCAGTGTCGAGAAGCTGCTTCCAGGTGAAGTCCTCAATGACCGAAGCACCGAAAGTATCCAGTTCGGTGTCGCCCTCCACCAGGTTGGGCATCGCCTTCATCGCGCCTTTGGGCCGGTCCTTGTCGCTGAGGTACATGTTGAGCGGCGACGTGAACATGTGCCGCAGCATCGTGGTGGGAAGGATCACCAAAAAGGCGATGAAGCTCAGCACATGGGCGATCCACCAGACCTGATGCCAGCTGGCGATGTTGCTGTTGTCCTCGACCAGCGTTGCCAGCGGGTAGCCGATGAAACTCCATTTCTCGAAGTCGGGGGTGCCGTCGAGCGCGATGCGGTACATCTCGGCGCCGAAACCGGTGATCCCGATCGCCGCGAACACTCCGAGGATCACCATGTGCTCAGGTTTGCTCTTGATGCGGATGCGGTAGGGGCGCCAGTTCCACGGGCCGTAGCGCCGCAGGATCGCCCAGCCGATACCGATCAGGAATATCGCGCCGGCAGCGTCGCCGACGAAGGAGTAGGCCCGGTAGACGTCGCCGTGGAGGAACTTCACGCTCTCAGGAACCTGATGGTTGATCTCAAGCACGGTGGTGACACCGAGTAGCACTAGGAACCCGAAGTAGATCATCGAGTGCATGATTCCGGCGCCGGGCTCTCGCAACAGCGTCTGCATGTAGACGCCCGACCGGAAGTCGGCCATGCGCCTCGGCGCGTTCTTGAGGGTCGTGCGGCGGTTGTCGGGCCGGCCGCGCTCCCAGTTGCGCACCCGCATGGCGAACATGTAGGCGCCGTAGACCAGCAGGATCGGGATGATCGAGTAGAAGCTGAGCTTCAGAGCGGTCGGGACGTTGCCGAAGACCTCCCGTTGCACCGAGGAGTCGTCGTGCCAGTTGGTGTAGCTCGGCACGATGCCTGACACGAGCGTGAAGAGCGCGATCGCCAGACCGAGGCCGATAACGAGTTGATGGGGCTTGGGGCGCGGTTTCATGTTGCCGCGACGATACATCCCCGAAGCGCCCCGGTGGGCAACGGGCGCGCACAGTGAGAGTCGGAGTTCTTCACGCCGGCGTAACAGTGCTGAAACCAGCCGCTCCTAGCTTCCCGCACGGGCGGCAAGCACACACAACAGACAAGGGGACACCAACCATGCACAAGATCATGCACAAGATCATGAACAAGACAGTGAAGCGAACGATGTTGATAGCTGGCGCCGGAGCCATGGCGCTGCTGTGGACCGGCCCGGCCTCGGCGCAGGACTCCGACGCGGCTGCGGCCGCGGTCCAACAGGTGATGGACAACCTCTGGCTGGTGATCGCCGGGTGTTTGGTGTTCTTGATGCAGGCCGGCTTCGCCTTCGTGGAAGCGGGCCTCACCCGAGCCAAGAACCTGGCCAACATCATGGCCAAGAACCTCGCCGACATGGCGGTCGGCACTGTGGCGTTCTTCATCGTCGGCTACTCGATCGCGTTCGGCGACGGCGGCGACTGGTGGGGCGGGCTCGGCGACTTCTTCTTCAAGGAGAGCGCCGACCCCTCCGTGCTGAATGAGGGCGGCGGCCTCACCGACAACGTCACCCCCGCAGCCAGCTTCTTCTTCCAGGTCGTGTTCGCCGCAACGGCAGTGACGATCGCCTCTGGGGCCATGGCGGAGCGAACCAAGTTCGTGACCTATCTGCTGTTCTCGGCAGCGATGACCGCAGTCATCTACCCGGTCGTGGTCCACTGGACCTGGGGCGGGGGGCTGATCGCCCAGATGAGCATCGGCGACGCCGTCTACTCCGACTTCGCAGGCTCGACGATCGTTCACTTGACCGGCGGAGTGGCGGCCTTGGTCGGCGCGGCGATGCTCGGCCCGCGTGTCGGCAAGTATGGCCCCGACGGCTCCTCCCGGGCGATCCCGGGCCACAACATCGGTTACGCGGTGATCGGTGTTTTCATCCTGTGGTTCGGCTGGTTCGGTTTCAACGCCGGATCTGAGTTGGCTGCCGACAATCTTGTGCCGTTCCTGGCGATGAACACGCTGATTGCTGCCTCAGCTGGCGTGGTCGCTGCGACCGCGGTCATCTGGAAGATCACCGGCACGCCCGATGTCGCGATCGCCGGCAACGGAGCCCTCGCCGGGCTGGTCTCAATCACCGCCCCGGTCGGCGCGGTGGAGCCCTGGGCTGCTCTGGTGATCGGCTTCAGCGGTGGTCTGATCGTCGTGTTCGCAGTGCTCGCCTTCGACCGGATCCGCATCGACGACCCGGTGGGCGCCATCGCCGTGCATGGCGTGTGCGGCATCTGGGGCACGCTGTCGATCGGTCTGTTCGCCCGCTACGACGATGCCTTCCTGGGCCGCGAGAACGCAGGTCTGTTCTACGGCGGCGGTGTCGAACAGTTGTTGATGCAAGCGGTGATGGTCCTCATCGTTGCCGCCTGGGTCGGAGTGACCTGCTACATCCTCTTCTACACCTTGAAGAAGACTCTGGGTCTGCGTGTCGACGCTGATGAGGAGTTCGAGGGTCTCGACGTCGCCGAACACGGCACCTCCGGCTACGGCGCAGAGACCACGGTTGTCGCCTGATTCGTTGGGTTGGCTGGTTCTGGTGGTGTAAAGGGGCGCCGCCAGAACCGGCTGCTGCTGTTCATTCGGCGGTGAGGGCTCGGTCGAGGGGGTGGGCTTGGTCGACGGGGCGCATGTCTGCGCCGATGGCGTAGTGCAGTGGGACGCCGGTGGGGATGTTGAGTTCGATGATCTCGTCGTCGCCGATGTTGTCGAGGTGTTTGACGAGGGCCCGCAGTGAGTTGCCGTGGGCGGCGACCATCACCGTGCGCCCGGTGCGCAGGTCGGGCACCAGCGAGTCGTACCAGTAGGGCAGCAGCCGGTCCACCACGTCTGCGAGGCATTCGGTGTCGGGCATCAGTTCCGGGGCGAGATCGGCGTAGGCGGCGGACTTCGCCGGGTTGAACTCGTTGTCTGCGCTGATCGGCGGTGGCGGCGTGTTGTAGCTGCGTCGCCACTGCCGGAGTTGTTCGGCACCGTGGATCTCGCCGACCTGGGCCTTGTCGAGGCCGGTGAGGTTGCCGTAGTGGCGTTCGTTGAGCCGCCAGTGCCTTCGCACGGGGATCCAGCGGCGGTCGAGTCCGGCGAGGATGATCTCGGCGGTCTCGATGGCCCTTTGCAGCAGCGACGTGTGGAGTATGTCCGGCAGCAGGTCTGCCTCGGCCAGCAGCGGCACGGCGTCGCGGGCCTCCTGTCGTCCGGCCTCCATCAACGGGCAGTCATGCCAGCCGGTGAAGAGGTTGAGCTCATTCCACTCCGAACGCCCGTGGCGCACCAGGATCAGGTTGTACATCCCGTTGACGCTACTGCTTTTCTGTGCTGTGTTTACACTGGGTAGACGCTGATCTGGTTGCTCGGGTCGGTGACACACCACGCTTGGTGTATGGTAAACCATGCAGCAGTGGTTATGGAACAGAGATGGATCATGAAGATCGTTTCCAACGCGTGCGTTCTACGGTTGCTATCGGAACCGCGGTCAAGGAACGGTGTCGACGCAACAGGTTGACACAAGCTCAACTAGCAGAACGGGCCGGTGTCTCGTGTCTTTGCATCAGCGACCGCAAAACAACGAACCGAGACACACGAACAGGGAACCTGCTGCGTGTGCCGCCTGCGTCGGACTACGAGATAGACCTGCGCCCAGCGCGTGATAGCGAAGATATGGGGGGCTCTTCGCGTTTGAGGTCGGAGTCGGCGGGGTGAGGGTCCGCGGTTGAAGGCAGGGGTCCCTTCCTTTGGTCAGTGATGTCAGCGGTGTTGGGGTGCCGGGGGGTTGGTGGCGGGTTTGGTTGCGTCGTTTGGTCAGAGGTCGGGGCTGCCCTGGTGGAGGGGTGGGTTAGGGGCCGTTTGGTGGGTTGTTGGGGTTGATGATTTGGTAGCCGGTGTTGGTTTTGGTGACGGTGTAGCCGCGGTCGTGGATGTTGTGGTGG
>JAHQYN010000221.1 GCA_024421085.1 Acidimicrobiia bacterium | reverse complement strand
GACATGAGCCCAACCGATGCGGCGCGGTGCTGACACCGTCACCTTAGCGACCTCCTTTGCTTCGGAAAGCCGAAGACCGACCGCGGACTTGATCCTGTGGCGTTCCTTCGTGCGGGCCGAACGATCGGCGATGTGGTCGCTCAGACGGTTCGGCAACGGCAGCAGCTGCATTCGCAACTGCGTCAACCAATCGCTGAGCCGCCGCTCACGTTTGTCCTTCTCGGTCTCAACCGCAGCCTGCGCGGCAGCCGCAGCTATGTCGGCAACCTGCTCGTCCACTGGCGCGGCGCCCACTGGCGCGCCGCCCGATGGCATGGCGCCCAATGGCATAGCGCCGCTCTTGGCGCTCGGGCCGGCCTTCGCTTTCGACAGCGCAACGAGGTTCGGCAACTCGGCCCAGGAGACCAGACGTGTCGTGCCGTCATTGCTCACGGCGACCAACCAAGTCTGCGCGCTGCGCCTCCGATGGTGCCGCGGGTTCTCACTGCCGCCCCCTTCAGTGATCTCGCTTTCAAACACGAACAATGTGTAGTCGTCAGGCGAAGCAGTGTCGCAGAGCACCGCGCCACGCCACATATCGGCCTCGAGCCGGGCACGCAGCCTCTCGACGAGTGCCCCGAAAGCGGGATCGCTCGGGCCAAGCATGTGCGCAGCCGCGGCCCGGTCATGTCCTTGGGCAATCGCCGCGGATCGCTCGGCGTGCCGAGTGACCACCAGCGACCGCGAGTCGCCAGCACCGTTCAAGCCCGTAGGCAGCGCCCAACCTCGGATCGTGGGGTCCACAGACAGGTAGTAGAAACCGTCACCGAGCGGAACTTTCTCGAGGCCGAGGAGGTCAGCGGAAGCGGCTCGTTCCAAGAAATGCTCGACAATGACCGGGTTGACGCGAGCAACGATCTCATCGATCCGAGCGGAGTCTGCCGTCCCGGTGTCGACTTCTACACTGAGTTGGGTCGATTCTGCCAAGAACTCGTCTCGGGCACGTCTGAGGTCATCGGTGGTAGGCCAAGGGTCGGGCGGACCGCTGGAGCTTGCCGAGGATCCGTCATAGCACGACAAGAGGGACTGCGCCGTCCGTTCGGCTGTCCCCGCATTCGTGCGAGCACGTTCCATGACAACCGCCAAGCAATCGAACATCTGGCCTCCGAGTTCGTTGGCAGCGGAGATCAGCCGCTCAAGCAGTGTCGCGAGCACATCTCCTTCACGGGTGCCGAGCGCTATCAGGTTTTAGAGGAACACCTTGTCGTGTTGACCGATGCGATGGATGCGGCCCATGCGCTGCTCAAGGCGCACCAGCGACCACGGCATGTCCCAGTTGACGAGCACTTGTGCGGCCTGCAGGTCGATGCCCTCGTTGCCGGCATCTGTGGAGACGATCACCTGGAATCGGCCGTCCTCGAACTGCTGACGCGTGGCCGCCCGCTCGGCGTGGCTGTCGGCACCGGAATAACTGCGCGCCGTGTAACCGGCAGCGGTGAACATCCCCACGAGCCAAACGGCGGTATCGGCATACTCGGTGAACACCACGAGCTGCTCATCCGACCCTGCGGTGATGCCGTGCCTGTCGAGACACTCGGTCATGGGCAGCCACTTCGACACCGTCGAACCTGCGCCGGCGGCGGTAGAGGCCGCCGCAACGGCGGCATTCACGTCGTCCAACAGTTCCGTGATGGCGGCCCGCTCGGCTCGGGCATCGAGTGAACGGGCTGCGGCCACCTGCTCTTCGGTGGTGTCGTCGTCGTCGTTCTCGCTCTCGATCGCCGCGATGTCCGGTTCGCTCGCAAGTGCCGGGCCGTCGCCGGTTCCCATCCGTTCAAGGCGCCGCCGCAAGGTGCAGGCGAGCGCATACAACGATGACGCGGCCCGCTTGCCGTAGACCATCGCCGCGAGCTGGCGTCCCCGGACCGGAAAGTAGGTGTTGGCGATGTCTTGAGACGCGTCATAGAAGTGCCGCTCGGTGGCGTTGAGCCGTACCTTGAGGTTGACAGCTTCGCGTTCACGGAACAGTCGGGTCTGCGAGTCGTAGTCGACCAGCTGCTCCTTCATTCTGCGGAGGAAATGCAGCGAACCGGGGCGAATCAGTCTGCGGGTGAGCTGTGCACCGGCTTCGGACTGCGTCGAGGGGGCGTGCATGTCGTCAGCACTCGGGAAGAGCGCCGGATCAACGAGGTGCAGCAGTTCCCGGAAGAAGCGCTCATCGCCCCGATGGGGCGTGGCGGTGAGGAACAGCGCATGCGGCACGTCAGCAGACAGCTCGCGGCCGACTCGATGAAAGGTCTCCGCGGTCGGGGTCAGGCGATGGGCTTCATCGAAAATAATGGCATCCCAGCCTGCGCGGTCGGGATGCAGCGCTTCACGGACCTGGGGATTCATCGCTGCCAAATGCATCGACACCACCCAGGTGTTGGTACTGGCGGTGGACAGCCCGTCCAAGCGAACCGTCTCGGCGGTCACTTCACGCAGCCCGCCACCGAGGAATCGCTCGAAGTCCGCCTGCCATTTGCCGACCAGGTGCGCCGGACA
>JAHQYN010000220.1 GCA_024421085.1 Acidimicrobiia bacterium | reverse complement strand
GGCCCTCCAGGCTCACATGAGCGATGCCCTTGTCGTTCAGGCCTCGGACGGCTGCCTCGGCGTCGGCAATATCAGCCGCAACATTGGCTGGGATAGACAGGTCCCAGCCGACAAGCGGGTCGGCGAGGTACGCGCTGTAGTCGCAACCGAGTCGATCACGTCGGCCAGGTCCCTGAAACTGTGCTTCCCATCGCTTCCGCAAGTGTGATGCCATAAGTCCCCTAAGCAACAGTTAGCCGATAACCGTAACTTAGACCCCAGCGATATGAACATTTTTTGGTTATCCAGTTCGCGTACTGGGCGTGTTCTGGGACGGAGTCCTCGATATGCGCGTAGATCAGCACATTGACATCGGGCAGCAACACTGAACTATCGACTCATGTGCTTGAACTGGGCTTCGTCTTCTTTTGTGTCGAGCGCCCTCGGCCGGTCGAGATCCACCCGGGACCCGATTTGTCCGCCGCGCACGGTGATCAGCCGGAAAGGGGGCTGCTCTGACGGTTCACCGCGTTTGAGAGCGTCATTGAGCGTCGCTGCAATGAAGGCGCTCATACTTACGCCGGGGGCATCTGCCTCGCGCCGTACATGCTTGGCGAGCCGGTCGTCCATTGAGCACGGAATTGTTTCGTGCTGCGACCCGAGCGATGTCGAAGCTCCGCCACCCCTCCTCCGACACTGGGGCGCGCGACCTCCTGAGTCTCTAGCCGTGTTTGCATTTGACCGAGTTTCAGCGCTTCGTGATGTTGGCTGCGACTGGCTGGGGCATGCTGAAGCGTGGCGAAGCAGATGGCGTATTGGCGTTTACGCAGTGGTCGAAGGTGTTCGGTGGACAGCGACGCTAGAGTTTGAACTTGATGCACAGCGAACCTGACCAGCGAGATCTCGCAACGCCCGGGACGGTATCGGACGAGCCTCGGCCCCGTCTTGAATCGGTGTCGGTTCGCGGTTTTAGGTCGCTCGCTGATGTGGAACTGTCGGATCTTGGTGATGCCACCGTGCTGATCGGTGCCAACGGGTCCGGTAAGTCCAACGTGATCGGGTTCTTCGAGATGCTGAGTTGGATGCTCCGGTCGCGGAACCTTGAACAGTTCGTTGCCCTGCAAGGTGGTGCCGACGACCAGCTCTTCATGGGCAACAAGGTGATGCCGCGCATGGAGGCAGACATCCGCCTGGTGACGGCGGGCGGCGTCAACGAGTACTCATTCCAGCTGTCTTATGGGGCCCCGGACAGGTTCTTGTTTACCGAGGAGCGGCTGCGCTTCAGTCGTGATGACGCCGGGGGTCAGGCGCCGTGGCAGATGGTCGGAAGCGGGCACACGGAGGCCCGTATCCACTTGGCGGCCCGAGACGGCCTTGTCGATGTCAACCCGAAGACGGCACGCGTGGTTCGCTGGCTGCTTCAGGATTGCGGGACGTTTCAGTTTCACGACACGTCGACGAGATCAAGTATGAAGCAACGCTGGGATGTGTCAGACAATCGGAGTCTGCGCTCCGACGGCGGAAACCTCGCAGCAGTGCTCATGCGTCTGCAAGACGACTACCCGGACCGTTTCGAGTGGGTGCAACAGGATGTGCGCCGGGTGCTGTTGAGTTTCGATCACTTCGTCCTCGAAGAAGAGTATGGGCGCGTCTTCTTGAGGTGGCGTGGAACGGCCTCGGACAAGACCTTCGGCGCTCATCTCACGTCGGATGGGTCGCTGCGATTCTTCGCTTTGGTGACGCTGTTGAACCTGCCGCCTGAGATGCTGCCGAGCGTAGTGTTGATTGACGAGCCCGAACTTGGACTTCATCCGGCGGCGGTCACTCTCGTAGGCTTGATGATCGCTTCGTTGTCGACCCAGTGCCAGGTCATTGTGGCCACACAGTCGCCGCAACTGGTCGACTGCTTCGATCTCGACGAGATCGTCGTGATGGAACTGGAGGACTCTGCAACGGTTGCTTGCCGCAAGAGTCGCCACGAGTACGAACGATGGCTCGACGAGGACTACACGACTGGAGAACTCTGGCAGATGAACCTGCTGGGCGGCCGTCCGTGAAGCGCGTCGCCATCGTCGTGGAGGGCGACACGGAAGAGGAATTCGTCAAGCAGGTGCTGAGACCGCATCTCGAAGCGCACAGTGTTGCCACCGATGCCATCGCGAGAGAGATCAGTCTCGAAACAATCCGAGAAGCCTGCCCCCGTTTCCATGCTTGGGTGAGCCAGATTGAGTCCTAGCAGAAATGACCGGCCCGTAGTCGTCACGAGTTTCGCAAACGCGAAGTAACTACCGAGGCCCGTGGAGCCACCTCGAGAGGGGACGGCTGCTCAAGGATTCTTGGGTTGGTCGCAACGCGAATGAACCCGGACAAGACGAGGACCGATAGAGCGAACGGCTCTTGTCCGGCAGCAGAGCCGGTTTGGCGGGGCTTCGCGTTTTAGGTCGGAGTGAGGGTGTTGAGTGGCGCCAGTTGGCTTTCCCGGGATACAGGAGGGTGCGGTAGTTGTTGAGTTGGTGGACCCGAAGGCGGCACTGACCCGTTACACGAACC
>JAHQYN010000062.1 GCA_024421085.1 Acidimicrobiia bacterium | reverse complement strand
CCGTCGCCACCTATCTCGACACGCAGGCGCGGCTGTTCTTCTGGTACCGCAACCGCGCCCGCAAGGACTACTACGTGCAGGGCTGGAAGCCACGCAAGGTCTATGCCGACTTCATCGTGACGCTGCGGGGTGACGAGCCCGAAACAGACGACGGCTTCCACCAAGTCTTCGTTGTCGAGACCAAAGGCGTGCAGCTCAAGGGTTCAGAAGACACCGAGTACAAGCGCTCCGTCTTCGACGAATGCAACGAACACGCCCGCAAGACCGATTGGGCTGAGTTCGTGCCCGCAATGCAGTCCAAGGCGATGCGCTTCGAGGTCGTTGACGAAGACGAATGGGAGACGCGACTAAACGGATTGCTGTACGCAAAATGACCAACAACCAGTCCAAGCAAGACAATATGGAGGATCTGATGTCTGACCTTTTCAGTTATGCCGGAAAACGGGTGGTGCTCACGGGGGGCACGACCGGGGTCGGGGCCGCGGCCGTGGAACTGCTCGCCGAGAACGGCTGCAGCGACCTGACCGTGCTCGACATTGCCGAGCCGACCGGGCCCGCCACCCGCTACATCCCCACCGACATGTCGGACCCGTCGTCCGTCGACAGAGCCGTGGCCGACATCGGCAGCGGTGTCGACGTGCTGTTCAACAACGCCGGAGTGGCTGCAACCCACGCCGCCGACTTCGTGATTCGGGTCAACTATCTGGGCCTGCGCCGACTCACCGAGGGGCTGCTCCCCACCATGAACAGCGGAGGGGCCATCGTCAACACCGCCTCGATCGCAGGACAGGGCTGGCCCGAGAACCTGGCCGAGATCTCCGAGTTGATCGCCATCGACGACTGGGACGAAGCGCTCGGCTGGGTCGCCGACAACGATGATCTGGTCGGTGCCGACCCCTACGGTTTCTCCAAGCAGATCGCACAGGTGTGGACGATGCACAGCTCGGCGCGCACCCGCAACGAGTTCGGGGTACGCACCAACTCGGTGTGCCCGGGACCGATCGACACGCCGCTGATGGACGACTTCATCAAGACCATGACCGAGCAGGTCATCCAATGGACCATCGACCAGACCGGCGGCGCCATGCTCACAGCCGACGACATCGCCCGCACGCTGGTCATGCTGGGCAGCGATGCCTCAGTCGCCATGAACGGCCACAACACCATCGCCGACAACGGATTCAGCGCTTTCATGACCACCGGCCAGATCGATTTCTCCGGCTTGGGTTAGAAGCATCGCTGCCAACCACCATGGAACCGCGCCGCAGACGACCACGCTGAGCGAACCGCGCGCAACCGGACCGCGCGGGAGGGGGGTTCGCCGCGGGAGCGTAGGGTTGGGCGGGCGTGACTGATGCCGTCGCACTCTTCGAACTGACACCCGCTCAACCGGACGCGGAATCACTGCTCGAGGCGATCCTGGAGTGGGCCTACGGGCGCGGGGTGGAGCCATACCCCCACCAGGAGGATGCCATCCTGTCGCTGCTCGCCGGAGACAACGTGGTGCTGGCCACCCCGACCGGGTCGGGCAAGTCGCTGGTGGCCGTCGCCGGGGCCTTCGCCATGCTGGCCGACAACAAGCGAACGGTCTACACCGCGCCGATCAAGGCGCTGGTGAGCGAGAAGTTCTTCGAACTCGTCGCTGAGCTGGGTGCCGAAAATGTGGGGATGGTGACCGGCGACGCGGCTGTCAACGCCGATGCCCCCGTCGTCGTGTGCACCGCTGAGATTCTCGCCAACCGGGCACTGCGCGAGGGGCCGAGCCTCGACGTTGACCTGGTGGTGATGGACGAGTTCCACTACTACGGCGACCGCGACCGCGGCTGGGCCTGGCAGGTGCCGTTGCTGGAACTGCCTCATCCGGCGTTTCTGCTGATGTCGGCCACGCTCGGCGACACCGGCGACCTGCGCGCCGATCTCAGCTCCCGCACCGGCCGCGACACGGCGCTGATCGACCAGGCCCCGAGGCCCGTGCCCCTCGACTTCGAATATCGTGAGACTCCCCCGCTGGAGACGCTCGGCGATCTCCTGAAGGCCCGCAAGACGCCCGTCTACATCGTCCATTTCACGCAACGCGAGGCGACCGCACGCGCTCAGAGCCTCACCAGCCTCGACGTCCTCTCCAAAGAGCAGAAGGAGGCTGTGAACGAGGCGATCGGCGGTTTCCGATTCGACACCCCGATCGGCAAGGACGTGCTGCGCTTCGTGAAGGCCGGGATCGGGGTCCACCACGCTGGGCTGCTCCCCAAGTATCGGCTGCTCATCGAGAAACTCGCCCAGCAGGGCCTGCTCAAACTGATCTGCGGCACCGACACGTTGGGGGTCGGTGTCAACGTGCCGATCCGCACCGTGCTGTTCACCCAGCTCTGCAAGTACGACGGGCGCAAGGTTCGGGTGCTGTCGGTGCGCGAGTTCAACCAGATCGCGGGCCGGGCGGGCC
Organism: Acidimicrobiia bacterium; assembly: GCA_024421085.1. Lineage (GTDB taxonomy): Bacteria > Actinomycetota > Acidimicrobiia > Acidimicrobiales > Aldehydirespiratoraceae > VXYK01. Next base: position 15,787 of record JAHQYN010000062.1, on the reverse strand, counting down.
GACGGGGCTTCGATACCGCCGGCAGCATCGTCGTGCAGGCCCCCGAGCACGTGGTCGAGAACAAACGGGCCGAGGCCAAGGCTCTCACTGATCCAAAAAAGAAGAAGAAGCTCGTCAAGAAGCGGCCGCCGGAACGCGGCTACGCCCATTGGGACGGCGACACCCTCGCCCGACTCAGCACAGGCACGCCCGAGACGCTCAAGTCGAGCTTCTCGGTGAGCCACGCCATGCTGCTCAACGTGCTCGACCGCCCCGGCGACGGCTGCGCGGCCATGAAACGCCTGCTAACCGACAACCACGAGCCCCGCAGCGCCCAACGTCGACACATTCGCAGGGCCATCGCGGTCTATCGATCACTGCTCGGGGCCCAGATCGTGGAGCTTGACCCGCTTCGCATCAACATCGACCTGCAGGACGACTTCCGCCTCAACCAGCCGCTGTCGCTGTTTGTGGTCGAGGCGGTCGAGGCGCTCGATCCGGAGGCGCCGGACCACCATCTACAGGTGCTCAGCCTGGTGGAGTCGATTCTGGAGGACCCGATGGTCGTGCTGCTGGCCCAGCGCGACAAGCTGAAGGACTCGCTGGTCAGCGAGATGAAGGCCGCAGGCGTCGAGTACGAGGAACGGATGAACCGCCTCGATGCACTCACCTGGCCGAAACCCGAGGCCGAGTTCATCGAGCCCGCCTTCGCCATCTTTGCCCGCCACCATCCCTGGGTCGGACGCGACACGGTCAGCCCCAAGGGTGTGGTCCGGGAGATGCTCGAGTTCGCTGAGACCTTCAACCAGTTCGTGGCCCGTTACGGGATCAAGCGTTCGGAGGGTCAGCTCCTCCGCTATCTGACCGACTGTTACAAGACCCTGATCCAGACCGTGCCCTCCAGCGCTTTGACCGACGACCTCTCCGATGCCGTCGAATGGCTCGGCGCGATGATCCGTCGCGTCGATTCGAGCCTCATTGACGAGTGGGAACGCCTGCGCAACCCCGAAGTCGCCGAGACCGATCCGACGCCTCCCGAGAGCTACGACATCACCGCCAATGAACGGGCCTTCGGCGTGCTGGTGCGCAACGAGCTGTTCCGGTCGGTCACCTCGCTTGCCACCCGTCGCCGGCTCACTGTCGAGATCGATGGGGTCGAGGAGTATTTCCGCGCCCATGACGCGATCGGGATCGACGCCGAGGCTCGCAGCAGTCGTTGGGTGACCATCGACCTGTCGCGTGGCCTGGCGACCCAGACACTGTGCGATCCCGAGGGGTACATGGAGTGGGTGCTCGAGGCCGAGGTCGACCTGGAGGCGTCACGCCTCGAAGACCGCGCGGTGGTGACCCCCATCCGGCTCAAGCGGCTCTGACCGCGTTTCGACACCGGTCGGGCCCCGACACGGCTCTCTGCGGGCGCGCGCAGATCAGGTCGATGTGACTCGGCCTGTCCGGTTGGTCCCCGACACGACTCTCTGCGGGCGCGCGCAGATCAGCATGGGCCTGTCGCCTGGCGGCGGTGTCGTTCCCGATCTGTCTGCTGCGCTCACGCACCGCCCGGGCCGCGGCCTCGCGCCGCATGTGCCATGCTGTCGCACCTGCTCGGTCGGGCCCGCGCAACTCGGAGGCGACTGCACAGCTCGAGGTGAATCTGGCGCGACGAGGCCGCTAAGGTGCCGCCGCATGGGATCAATCGAAGGATTTGCGACGCTCGTCACCGGTGGTGGAAGCGGTATCGGGGAGGCGTCGGCTGCAAGGCTGGCCGCTGACGGGGCACATGTGACCATCTGCGGGCGCACCGAGCAGAAACTGCTAGACGCGGTAGACCGCATCGCTGGCGCAGCAGCAGAGGGAGCCACGGTGCAGCACATAGTCGCCGATGTGACTTCCGAGTCCGATATGGAGGCGGCGGTGGCCGCCGCGGCGGGGGTCACCGGACGACTCGACGGGCTGTTCGCCTGTGCCGGCGGTTCGACCTGCATGGGTCCGCTGGTTCTGGCTGACGTGGACGACATCCGTTCCACGATGGAACTCAACTACATCGGCACTTTCCTGTGCCTCAAGACCGGCGGTGCCCAGATGGCTCGGCAGGGTGGAGGCGGATCAATCGTGGGTTGCTCGTCACACGCGGGCCAGGACTCGATGCGTTGCCTCGGTGCCTACGGCGCCGCCAAAGCCGCCCTCGATCATCTGTGTCGGGTCAGTGCCGATGAGATGGGCCGCTTTCAGATACGGGTCAACTCGATCCAGCCGGGCATTGTGGCGACTGAGTTGATGACTCCGATAACCAGCGGCGGCGCGCTGCTCGACAACTATCTGCCGGCGATTCCGCTTGGCCGGGTCGGTGAACCCTGCGAGATCGCGGACCTGGTGCGGTTCCTGATCGGACCCGAGTCTTCATGGATCACCGGACAGGCATTCGCGGTCGACGGAGGGCAGAACCTTCGTCGGGGCGCCGACTACGGCACGCTGTTGCGAGAGTTCGGACCCGACCCCCTCGACAGCCTCGCCGCTTCCACCAACTGAACGCAGACAACTGATGGCAACCGACTGACCGCCACCAACTGATGGCAACCGACTGACCGCCACCAACTGATGGCAACCGACTGACCGCCACCGACTGACCGCCACCGACTGACCGCCGCGGCCCCAAGTGCTATTCGCTCTTCGTCTTGGACTTGTCGGGGACTATCGCCGAATTCTGGATCAGTTCGGTGAGCCCTGGATAGCCGGGGATCGGTTGGAGTCGGTGGTCGATGTAGACCAGCCCCGCAGTGATGCAGACGAAGCCCAGGATGGAGTTGACACCGAAGCGGGTGAGCACGAAGAGGTTCACGCCGGTGTTGTTGTAGAGGTAGATGTCCCAGATTGCGGTCAGGATCTCGAAGGCGACGATGAACCAGGTCGCCATCGCCATCGTGCGCACGAAACGCTGGTCCTGGGCCATGCCGTCGGGCAGTGCCAAGAGCCTCTCTGAGACCCATGCCATGAACGACCGGCCACGCAGGATGGTGACGGCCAGCACCAGCCCGACCAGGATCTTGGTGGCGAAGCTGATGCCGAAGTACACCCCCTGCGCGCTGATCCCGAAGTCTACGAGCTCGCGCTCCGCGGCGATGGCCACCGCGCTGCGCACGATGAGGTAGGCGGTGATGGACGGCAGCATCAGCCCGATGTTGAGTCCCCGGCGGCGCCTGCCCACCGCGGCCTTGATCGACCAGACCGTCGATGCGACTACGGCTGCCTCGATGCTGACCACGTTGTAGAACCCCAAGAACAACAGCACCGGCATCATCTGGTCGAGGGTGCCGCCTCCGCCCAGACGCGGTTTGCGGCGGGCAGGTTTCTCGCGGGCCTCAGTGCCGACGCGGGCCTCAGTGCCGACGCGGGCCTCAGGGTGAGCGCCGGGTCCAGAACCTGCTTCGGGCATGGCGTTGTCGTCGGGCATGGCGTTGTCGTCGGGCATGGCGTTGTCGTCGGTCACGGGGAGAGGGCCATCCACTGGGCCGCAACCTCGGCGTCACCGAAGATCTGGAGCCCGTCGAGGGTCCGTCTGCCCCAGGCGCACAAGAAGAGCTCCTCGCCACTGGCGCGGATCGCCGCGTCTCCCTTTGCGTGTTCATGGGTCACCGAGATCGATCCGTTGACTGCTCGCAGCATGAACTCTCCGTCGCCGTCGGTCTGATGAAGGTGCAGCGAACCCGACGGCAGTGTCCGCTCCCTGCCTGCAAGCACCTCGGCGAAGAGCTCATCGACGCCGTCGATGCCGTCGGCGGCGGGAACCGGCGTCGGGTCCTTGGCCGCCTGTTCAGCGTCAACACGGTGGATGGCCGTCTCGAGGTGAGCCCGCCTGATGTAGAACCCGACTGTCTGGTCGGCACCCCAAGTCCACAGTTGCGTCTTTGGATCGGCTTCGCTCAGCACCGTCACCACCTGGGTCAACGCTTCTTGGGGCGACTGCTTGGGGAGTTCCTTGCTTCTGATCGGTGCTGCGGCGGTCTGGGCGACCTGCGCTGCGACCGCACTCCAGACCATGCCCATGTGCGAGAGCAGATCCCCGTTGGACCATTCCGGGCAGGCCGGAACCCTGGCGCTGAGGTCACGGGAGGCAACGTCGATCAACCTCTGCCCGTCTTGGCTGAGGCGAGCGATCCGGTATGAGGGGTCCATCGGCGACACCGAGGCAGAAGAATGCGAAGAGTCCGTTTGCTGAGAGTCCATTTGCTTAGTGTGGCGTGATTGAACGATCATCGTGCGCCGTGAGCACATACGCGATCAGCGGGTCCGCATCCGGCATGGGCGCGGCAACCCGCAAGAAACTGGAAAACGACGGCCATCGGGTGATCGGAATCGATCTGCGCGACGCTGAAGTCATCGCCGACCTCTCCACCACTGAAGGCAGGTCGAGCGCGGTCAGCGAGACCATTCGGCTGTGCGGAGGCGCGCTCGACGGTCTCGTTACAGCGGCTGGTGTCGGGCCGCCGGTGCCCGGGGAGTTGATCGCCCGAGTCAACTACTTCGGATCTGTGGCACTGCTCGAAGGTCTGCGACCGGCGCTGGCACAGGCCGACAAGGCTTCCGCAGTGCAGATCGGTTCCAATTCTTCGACCACGTCGCCGAACCTGCCTGCCGAACTCGTCGAGGCGTACTTGAACGGGAATGAGGAGGAGTCAGTCCGTCTCGTGAACCTCACGCCGAGGCCGTTCGACAGCGCGATCGCCTACGGTGCCGCAAAGCTCGCTGTCTCACGCTGGTGCCGCCGCGCCGCGGTCGGCGACGCTTGGATCGGCCAGGGGACGACACTCAACGTGATCGCTCCCGGCCCGGTGCAGACGCCGTTGTTGCAGATGGGCAAGGACGACGACGACTTCGGTCCGCTGCTCGAGGGCTTCCCGGTCCCCGCTGGCGAGCCGGCAACCGCCGAGATGCTGGCGGACTGGATCGTCTTCCTGCTCTCCCCCTCAGCCCGTTTCGCCTGCGGCTCGGTGATCTTCGTCGACGGCGGCACCGACGCCCTGCTCCGAGCCGACGCCTGGCCCGAGACCTTCTACATGGAGTTCTAGGACCGTTTGGAGTTCTGAGCACAATGGAGTTCTAGACCCACCCAGAACCGCTGAGCACTGTGCCCGAGCATTTCAGAGACTGTTTCAGTCAGCGAGGCATCCACCTCTTAGTCATCACCTAGAGTTCGCTTGATTTGTCCGTGCCCCTCGACCACCTGAGTCGGTCAGTCCGCAGTCGTTGGGTCTATCGTCCGCTCGGTGACCATGTAGGGTTCAAACCGATAACTTGGTTGTGTCCCCGAGTGAGCCGCGGCGAAGAGATGTACGCCAGATGCGGGTGCCGTCAACTGTTGACCCAGAAGGCCGACGATTGATCCAGCTGTAGCAGCTAAGTCTGCCGCAGATCCGTGGTAAGTCGGAACAGAACAGCCCGGGGACGGGTTGAGTTCTTCGCCTCGGCTAGTTGGCGACCAAAAGATGCGGTACGGTTCAAGTCTCCCATCGGCCAATACCTGCTCAGCCATAGCTTGGTCAACAGTGTGAGGCCCGCCGACAACCTCGTTCCCCGCGACAACCACGAGTCCTAGGGTCCCGCTACCAGCGTCGGTGGCGACTTGGGCGAGGAGTGGTCGGTCCGAGGCACCCGCCGCTACCTGATCCAATCGGAATGCGACGGTCTCGTTTACGGTCGCGTCTATAATCAAATCGCACTCAGGAATCGATTCTTGGTAAACGACGTCAAGCGCGAACGGTGATTCAACAACCACCTCTGTAGTGTCTGAGATTGTGTTCAGGCGAGTGGCAAGCTGACTTACTTTGAATTCACCTACATCCAATTCGGTGTAGTTCTGACGCACTAGATGGCCCCGATGGACTCCTGCCGGATCGCGCAGCACCACCCTGGCAGGACGAGCGCGGGTTATGAACTCTGCGACCCACGATCCAAGACCTCCACATCCCCAGATTTCGACCGAAGCATCCCGGAATGCGGCAGCGGGCCGCAAATGATCCCTCGGCGTAGTAACGGTCGGCCGCTCATCGGATATCTGCATCCAGCCAATCCTTGTCTGTAAGGGAGTGATCGTTCCACTCCGCGATCGGATCTGGTCGGCTGACGCGCTATCGATTCTCCCCACGACAACCGTTGGCAGATCAATCTCCGTCGGGTGGGCCACAACGAGGCTCAGATAGATCGGCCGACCTGCAGGGCTCGTGGTGGCCGCGCGCGGATGACATGGAGAAAACCCACGAATCTCACGTGGTCCACAAAAACGCCTGGCGGGCGGTTCGGGTAATCGTCTCCGAACGCAACATAAACCTCTTCCGTGTCGCCCACAGCAAGACCACAGGCACCGGTGTCGATTCCTGCAGTGTCTAGGCGTACACGAACCGCTGGCCACGGGATCCACTCGGGTTCTTTGTGGCAAGCCTCAAGGACCCGTCCAGGTGGCGTTTGCAATGCACGGAGTTGTGTCATGGCATCGGGTATCGGATCCCTTGTCGGCCGCCGTGTCTTTTCTTGATGGCGTCGTCGCCTAGCCGCCTTGCGTCTAGTCTGCTTCTTGGACGCCATCCCGCCGACTTCTAGCCGACTCTTGCTGCGCCCACAGTGCGAGGGGGTGCAGCGGCCGCTACGGCTCCGCTCCCAGCCACCACAGCCGTTGAGCCGCTAGACGGTGGCTTCTTGAAGTCCTTCCCAAACACTGCTTGCCACAACTCGTGACTCTTGGTCTCGTCCGGCTCGTCGAGAGCTTCCCGGGATTTCTCAGCGATTTGCTTTACCTTCTTGCGCAAGTTGTCGTAAGAGTCCTGATCCCAGCGGTGTCCAAAGTCGTTGGGAGCGCCTGAGGGGTCCGGAAGTGGTGGCAGGATTGGCCTCGCTTGCAGCCAGTCGTTGAGATCTTCGAGCAGATGCACGAAGACAGTCGGCAGATCCGCGTAATACGCCGGATCAAGGTTCTTCTTGGCCGCATCGACTCCTTCTCCGAGCAGAATGGTCAGGATGACCGAACGAGTCCGCTTGAAGTGCATGTGGTGGTCGCGCAAGTACTTCACGAGGCGGATCACCAGACGTAGGCGACGACCAGTGGTGTCGTCCTGCCGCTTATGCCATGACGTGAACCCCTCAGGGTCGGTCTCTTCCCATTCGTCGGTCTCGTGATTGACGATGACTTGTCGGCCATCCGACAGCTTGATGAACGGAACGATGTCGATGTGGCAGTCGTTGGCGTATACGACCCGTAAGCAGCGGTGCTTTTTCTTCACCATGTCCTCGTAGGTTCCGTGTCGGCGCAACGCCGAATAGACGTTGTTGATGTAGGCCCTCGGAGACCAGTCGTCAAGCTCCTTCATGACGACCAAGAAATCTGCGTCGAACTCGTTACCTTCGATCGGCTTGATGATCGTCTCGTGGGCCCATGAACCTTGGGGCACCTTGGAGAGCACAAGGTCGTCAATCTCATCGTCCTTCTCTAGGACCTCATAGAGCGTCTTGACTCGATCCTCAAGGTCACGGAGTCGAGAGTCGTTGATATTGACAGTGTTCTCCATGAACGCGTCGAAGTAATCATTCAGCTTCATGGTGCCTGCACCTCCAGTGCCCGTGAGTAGCCGTCCGGGACGGCGTCGTATACGAGGAGTTCGGGATGGAATCCCCACCCCACAGATCTTCCAAGGATGATTGCGGCACTTACTGGCACCGCAGCAAACAAGTGCAGCTTTGCGATGGGCTTGTAGTTGGCTTCAATGTGACCAAGCAGCTGCGAAACCGCTTCATGAAAACTGTCCCTTGACTCACGTGTCCGAATGGCGTCCCGATGTGGTTCGCCACTCGCCGGCTCGATAACGAACCGCGGTAAACCTGCGAGTTCATCGGGCACATCGTGTTTGTTGACCGTGCCTGAAACGTTGACGACGAGAACTGTCTCCGCGGAGGGGTCTTCACACGCCACCGCCTGTGAGAGAAAGCAGAACCGAAGGTCATCAGCTTCGGATGACCACCTCCAAGACTCCGTGGAGCGATGACGCTGGTAGATCTCCGTGCTGATCGCGTCGTCGAGCCGGGAGCCGAAGTACACCAACAGCGGAAGTCGCGCGAGTCCGAACACACTGAGGTGGGGCACCTCTCCTCTCTCAACGGCGGGAGCAAAGCGCTCCGCAAGGATCTCATCGATTCTCGCGCACGCTGCGGCGTAGTAACCCGAATCGATCGGGTCCTCTTCTCCCGGCAACGAACGAAGGTCAATCTCCGGCCCCCGGCGGTTGGGATCCATCGTCAATACCGGTTTTCGATCCAACAGCGAATTCACGGCGTCTACGGCCTCCAAGGAGCTGACCTCTGCAGAGGCACCACGAATCCTTCCTACGAGACGCAGCACGACTGTCATCTCGCGCTCCGCGAGGTTGGTTGCCGCGCGAATTCGCGTCTCGTGACGATTCTTCAGTCGGCTTAACCAGGTAGCGTCGAGTCGTTGCGCCTGCGACTTCTTGTCGATGTCATTGTGGCAGTGCGCGCAGGCGAGCATGAGATTCTCGGCTAGGTCCCGCTCTTCTTGCGGTAGTGCGGCACTTCCCCTGGGTGCGCGTTCGCTGTCAGACTGAGCGACGATGTGAGCAAGCTCTCCAAGTCGCACGTACTCGAAATTGATGCCGGACTCCATGAGGTAACGATGGCAAATGTTGCAATGCCCACCTGAGCGCACCCAGACTTTTAGGCGCTCAGACTCTTTGGGTTGCTTGCGACGCGTAGACATTCCACCTCCAGTCTGGCGAGTGCTGTCGAGGTTAGCCTACGACTGTGTAATTTCAGCAAGAGAATTCGCTGTTTGGTGGGTGCCCGAGCTGATAGCGCCCGATAACTGTCGGCGGGACTCGACGTTGCGGAGTCGACTCGCGAAACAGAGTCATGCACCAGGCGAGACGAGTTTGCGGACGGTGCCTGCGGGACTGACACTCCATGCCGGTGCTGCCACGAGCGACCGGTACCAATCTCAGGGATGTCACACCCTCTTGACAACCTCTGTGCTACAATTGCGGTGAACCGCATCGCATCCGACGAATGGCACAACTGATGGCTATGGAACCTGATAGCGCGACCAAAGCGCTTGTGGGCACCCGTAAAATTGAAGAGCGTGTTCGACATGCGTACGAGCAACGGGACTCGGCAGACTCGGAAACGGAACCGCCGTGCAACTGAGCTTGCTGGACCCACCGAACACTGCTGTCGAATCCCCCGACTACTACCAGAGGCAGGTCATTACGTACATCGGCAACAAACGGCAACTGCTCAATCCGATATCGGATGCGCCTAAATCAGTCCAAGCGGAGACAGGGACGGACAAGCTCGACCTGTTCGACGGATTCGCCGGATCGGGTATCGTCTCAAGACTGTTCAAGGCACACGCACAGCGTGTCGTGTCCAACGATCTAGAGCCATATGCGCGTGTGGTGGCAAACTGCTTTCTCGCCAACCGCTCGCATGTCGACCTTGAAACCATGGGCCGCATCGTGGAAGAGGCCAACCGACAGGTCGATGAAGTCACCCTGGAGGGTCCAGGCTTCATTGAGCGCATGTACGCTCCCGAAGACGACTCGTGCATTCGGCTCGGCGAGAGGGTGTTCTACACCAGGGAGAACGCAAAGCGGCTGGACTGCTTCAGGCAGTTCATAGGCCAGCAGCATCGGGGCCTCCACGATCTGCTGCTCGGGCCTTTGCTTTCCTCGGCATCGGTCCATGCCAACACAGCCGGGGTGTTCAAGGGGTTCTACAAGGACAAGGACACGGGCATCGGAAAGTTCGGTGGTTCCGGTGCCGACGCGCTCACCCGCATCAAGGGCCAGATAAGGCTCCAGACTCCCGTGCTGAGCCGGTTCGAGACGGAAGTCGAGGTCTACCAGGAGGACATCAACAAGCTGATATCAGACATAGGCGGCTTCGACCTAGCCTACTTCGATCCCCCCTACAACCAGCACCCCTACGGCTCCAACTACTTCATGCTGAACCTTCTCGTCGACTACGCCGAGCCGGACGACGTGTCGGCAGTGTCGGGAATCCCAACGGGCTGGAACCGCTCGCTCTACAACAAGAAGAGACATGCGTTCGTCCAATTGACCGACGCTGTTTCCCGCGTTGACGCCCGGTACGTCCTCTTATCGTTCAATGACGACGGATTCGTCACGGTGGACCAGTTGCGGCGATTTCTGGGGAAAATCGGCCATGTGGAAGAACGGAAGCTACGGTACAACACGTTCCGTGGAAGCAGAAACCTGAGATCGCGCAGCATCCATGTGAACGAGCACCTTTTCTTGGTGAGGAAGCGCGCATAGTGGCCAGGAAGCACGACCTCCGAGCGCAACGTGCGGGAACGGTCATCAACATGACATCCAAGCAGCAGGAATCTGATCTGGGGGTAGCGCTGTCCACTGTCGTAGACCGGATCGCTGACGCGTTCGATGTCAACTTAGAGCACGCCAAGCAGTGGAGGCTAGCGGACATAGTGTCTTCGCTCCGCAGTGATTTCGATGACATCGCGTTCCACTACCACTTCGACACATCGGCGATGAAGCCCGACGGCGGCATACTGTCCATGCTAGACAACAATGAAACGGCGAGACCCATCCTCATCACTGAGGTCAAGAACCAAGGGACCAACGACTAGCGGGCTGTGGAAGGCAAACCCAAACAGGCCAAGGGCAATGCCATAGAGCGGCTCGGCAAGAACGTGATCGGGTTCCGCACGGCGATGATGAACGAAGCGATCGTCCCGTTCGTTTGCTTCGGCTCCGGGTGCGACTTTGCTGACGACAGCAGCATATTGGACAGGGGTCGGTAATCGCGATGTTCGGCCCGCTGAACACGATCAACGTAGTGAACCAGGGGGAATCGGGCTCGTTCAATCGCGGCAGCTTCTTCTTCCGCGAGAAAAAGTGGACGATCGATGAGCTGGTCGAGGTCATGTACGAAGTGGCTTCACGCGCGATCCACTACTACTTCGCCTGCTACGGGGAGGAAGCCTTCCGCGACTAGCGCAACTATTCCAGCATCAACTGGAGTCCCAATTTCGAACCCCACTCCATGTCTAGAACATCTCGACACTGTGGAACTCGACGTTGCGGCTTCAAAGGCGTGTATTGAGCAGGTGTCGACAACGAGGTGGCCGGGCACCTCGGCTGAGACCTGATGTCGGTCCAAGATCCCGCCTTGGCCGCGAGGCTCTCCGAGAGCTTGGGACCGCGCCGCCTCGTCGAGCATCTCTTGGGTGACTCCGAAAGTGTCGCCGAGCCCGGCAACCACGATCTGTTTGGGAATGGCCTTGATCCGATAGTCGTCAGCCACCGGTTCGGGATCGGCACCACGCCGGGCCAGAGCCGCCTCGACAATCGGTTCCCATGAAACCGCCAGCGCCGGTGCATCAGCCGAGTCCCGTTCCTTGGACTCAGGCGGCGGCACCGACGCCCTGCTCCGAGCCGAAGCCTGGCCCGAGACCTTCTACATGGAGTTCTAGAGCCGACGGAGTTACGACCAAGACGGAGTTCTGGCCGCGCACTGTTGGCGGTCAACCGTGCGCCGACAACTCATTGTCCAGTGTCCACACCGACACGTCTGTGTGGGCGGTCTTCCGTTTGAGCTGATCTCGTTCTACAAGTATTGCCAAATCCCCGGTGCCGAGCCGCCCGTGACCGAGAAGAGTCACGAGATCGGAACCCGTCGAGTTGCCTGCGATCATCTCGTCCACAAACTCTTGGTCCAGAGTCGCCTCACGGAGAATCCAAGGAGAATCGGCCTGATTGGCATCCTCGATGAGTTTCTTTAACCGCTCGGCATAGCGACGTCGGTTTGATCTCTGCTGCTGAGTTACGCGATTCCCCGCTTCGATGAGCGCGGTAACAGTCAGCACGAGCCGTTGCCCCTCATCCCGCCTGCGTTTAAACTCCTCGGCCGCCTCTTTCGCCTCTCCTTCACCGTCAATACCTATGAGTCGGACGATGATGGACGTGTCAATCAAGACAACGGATGACCGGGGCATCGCCTAGCTCAGCCCTAGGATGTCGACCAAAGAATGATCGCTGTGTGTGATCTCATTGCCCGGACGCAGCCGATCCCGAACGGCAGCGTTGCCAAGAAGCCCTCGTCCCGCGATTTCGATGTAGTCGGGGAAGTCCGTGAGCCTGGTCGTCCGGCTCCACCCGTCGGTCCCGCGACTGCACACGATGACACTCGAGTGGTCGGCTCCGACGAGCGCATCAAGGATCGCAGGACTGTGCGTGGTGGCAAGAGTATGAACACCGCTTTCCGCCGACTTCTTGAGTTGGTTCAGGAGCACCGCGGCCTGGGAGGGGTGAAGCCCGTTCTCAATCTCCTCCACGACGAGAGTCCGCTCGTTGCCTTCTTTGGAACCGCCTGCCTGCTGAGGGCGGTCGAGGAGTGCCGCCGCGATTGCCAGGAACCGCAGCGTGCCATCGCTCATGAGGCGGGCTGGTATCTGCTCCACTGCGGACCCGATTCTCTCCTGGATCGTGACCATGACGTCACCGAGGTCGCTGGCCACAGTGTCCATCTCTGAGACTTGTGCTTCTGACAGCGAACTTGTCATTTCAACTAGGACGGATCGAGTTTCGCTGTCCGCTAAGAGTCTCGCCAGCACAGCCGAGAGGTTCTCTGCATTCCTGCGGAGCTGGATGTCCTTCTCAGGAACGTACTCACGCATCTGATGCGGCACAGGATCGAGTATGAACACATTGGAGAGAGCTGCAAGCATCTCGTCAGCGATTCCGCGGACGCGGCGACCTGCTTGCGAAGTCGCTGGTATACGACTCGCAACTTGAGCTGTCAGCAGTTGCGACGCGCGGAACGTGACCGGCGGGTTCCTCCCTTTCTTGCCGTTGTCCCATCGTGCGACGATGTCTCCCGACTCCAGTTGAGGAGCCTCCGTTTTCAACAGGTCCTGCGGTTCACCGCGGCGTGGACCACCCCGGCGAGGTGTCCACAGCCTCTCGCTTTTTACTTGCACAGAGGGACGAACCGACACCTCCAGGTCAAGGTGGTAGCGAATCCTGTCCACGACCACTGAGCACCCCACCCCGAACGCGTCCTCGCCGACTGGTGCGCATCCTTCGGAGCCGCCACGCACCAGAGGTCCGGCCGGCCCGCCGTCGAGAGCATCGCGAAACGTGGCACCACCCGCCAACGCGGACAGGACGGCCAGAGCGTCGAGCACGTTCGACTTTCCGCTGCCGTTGCGTCCAACGAGAAGGGTCAAAGGACTCAGCGGGATCTTCGCCTTCCGCATGCTCTTGAAAGCCGGAAGACGCAATTCCACAAGTCTTGCTGCCATAGAGTCATGGTAGCCCGCCTCGGGCATGGGCGCGGCTGACGCTCCTCCCAGAGACTCGACTCAAGGGTGCGCAGGGGAAAGGCGTGGACATCAAGTTCATGCCCCTGGTTGGGCGATCTACCTGGATTTTTCGCCACGGGTTGGGCGCTTATCCAGGTTTTTCACCCACCGGTAGGGCGGGTTACTTGGATTTGTAGGCTTCTTGCCCGCCTGCATCACGAGGTCAAGCTTGTCCACACCAACCGATGCGAAGACGACGAACCGCCGCCACTCGACGATGTCGACGCCGGGTTGGGCCTCGCTTCGCCGATTGAAGATGCCCGCGGGTCCGTCACCGCCGGCACGCTGCGCTTGGCGGCATCCGCGGACTACGGCTCGCCCGACATCATCAAGGCGGGGTTTTATCGCGTTTGGTGTTGCTTCCGTACATTACTGTTGTTAGCATGCAGTCTTGACCGTGCGGAACGTTCTCGCACGCGAACTGAGGAGGAGAAAAATGTCCCTAACCGAAGAGACGCGCTCAGAACTGTATGGTACGTTGTCAGAACTAGTCGGAAGCAACGGAGCTGAATATCTCATGACGCAAGGCCCACCTGGAGGCTGGGAGCAGTACCCCACCAATACCGACCTCCAAGCCCTGGCCACCAAGATGGCGGCAGGCTTCAACGAAGCCACCACAGAACGCAAAATCCTGCGCACCAACATGACCGCCGGGTTCGCAGCCGCCGAAACAGACCGCAAGAACATCCGCACCGACATGACCGCCGGGTTCGCAGCCGCCGAAACAGACCGCAAGAACATCCGCACCGACATGACCGCCGGATTCGCAGCCGCCGAAACAGACCGCAAGAACATCCGCACCGACATGACCGCCGGATTCGCAGCCGCCGAAACAGACCGCAAGAACATCCGCACCAACATGACCGCCGGATTCGCAGCCGCCGACACCAAGATGACCGCCGGGTTCGCTGAAGCCGAGGCAGACCGCAAGAACATCCGCACCGACATGACCGCCGGATTCGCAGCCGCCGAAACAGACCGCAAGAACATCCGCACCGAAATGAACGCCGGATTCACAGCCGCCGAGGCAGACCGCAACACCATCCGCGCCGAAATGACTGCCGGGTTCGCTGAAACCAACGCGAAGATCGACGGGCTCGGTTCAGACGTGAAGACCGAGATCGCCAAACTTGCTGGCACCCGCAGCCGGGATGTGTGGGCGTTTACGGCTACCGTCGCAGTTCTGGCTTTGATGTTCACGGTGGCTGTCATCATCGGCGCCTAGCCTGACGGACCCCAACACGTCCAACGCCAGCAAGCTCCGTCGCGACCCGCCGACAAAGCTTGCTGGCGTTGGACATCGAGTGCCGGACGTTGAGTGCCCGGGCTTCAAGGCTGCTGGCTGTGCTCCGATTGCCAGCGAAGTATGACAACGCAGCGGTGCGAGTTTGGTTGGATTTTTTGCTAGCTGGTGGGGTGTTAGAGGCCGAGAGCTCTTGTTAGGAAGCTGGCCATTTGGGCGCGGGTGACGGGCTGGTCGGGGCAGTAGCGCAGCGGGTTGGTGCTGCAGCCGGTGGTTATGTTGGCAGCGGCGAGGGCGTTGATGTCGGCTGTGTGGGTGCCGGTGGGGTCGATGTCTGCGAAGCCGGCTGTGTCGGTTGCGGGGAGGTTGAGGGCTCGTACTAGGAAACTGGCCATCTGGGCGCGGGTGACGGGGGCGTTGGGGCAGTATTGGAGCGGGGCTTGGTTGCAGCCGGTGGTTATGTTGGCGGTGGCGAGGGCGTTGATGTCGGCTGTGTGGGTGCCGGTGGGGGCGATGTCTGTGAAGCCGGCTGTGTCGGTTGCGGGGAGGTTGAGGGCTCGTACTAGGAAGCTGGCCATCTGGGCGCGGGTGACGGGCTGGTCGGGGCAGTATCGCAGCGGGTTCTGGTTGCAACCGGTGGTGATGTTGGCGGCGAGGATGGCTGCGATCGCGGCGGCGTGGGTGTTGTTGGGGTCGACATCGCTGAACACGGCAGCCTGCTGTTCTACGCCGCTGTCATCACCGGTGCCGGGGTCAGTGTCGCCGCCCATGTCGGTGCCGGTGTCGCCCGCGTCGCCCGTGTCTTCGCCCATGTCGGTCTCGCCGCTGTCGGTGTCGGCGTCGTCGCCCGTGTCTTCGCCCATGTCGGTCTCGCCGCTGTCGGTGTCGGCGTCGTCGCCCGTGTCGGTTTCGCCGGTGTCGTCGCCCATGTCGGTGTCGCCCATGTCGGTGTCGCCGTCGTCGGGGTCTGGGGTGGTGGGGGTGCCTGGGCCGCCTGTGGGGCCGCCGGGGCCGCCGGGGCCGCCTGTGCGGGTGGGGGTGTTCGTGGCGGGGCCGGTGATGGTGATGGTGGCTTTGGGGTTTGTGGGGTTGAGGGTGTAGTGTTGGCTGAGGTCGGTGTTGGTGGACGGGTCGACGATGCTCAAGACGATGGTTTTGCCTTCGGAGTC
>JAHQYN010000061.1 GCA_024421085.1 Acidimicrobiia bacterium | reverse complement strand
AACAGGCCGCGTTTGCGCAGGTAGTTCAGCGAACGCGAAGTCGTCCCCGCAAGGAAAGCCGCCTCTTTCGTAACGTAGGCACCAGCCGCGAACACGTTCGGGTCCCAAACCACTGTCTGAACATCGGAACGGGCGCTGTGGAGGCTAAGTCTGTGAGTCCGGGGTAACAGGTTGTTGATCTTGGTTAGAAGCTGAACGACTCCGCGATCGTCGGTCGGAAAGTTCTCGACGATTATCCGATACTCAGAGAACCTCGGATACCTGCTCAAGACTCGCGACCGTGCGGGATGTCCGCAAACAAGAACGGTATGCGTACCGAACCACGGCACGATCTCTGCGGTCGGCACAAGTCGCCGGACAGATGAACCCGCTTCGTCGAGACGCACAGCGAGTCGCAGCAGCGCAGCAGCGTTGGCTGAAGTGTCGAGCACGGCCATCGCCATAACCCCATGCTGGTCGTCTCGCTCGCCCGCACCCGGCCAACACTGCCGATAGAGGCGTACTTCCTCGGCTGTGGCCGGGACCGTCGCAGGATCAAGCCTGATTCTTCCCGCCGGGTCGTCTCCAACTGCCTCAGATACTCTCGCTCGAACCTCGGAATCCGCCGCTGGATTGCCGCACAGCGAGGCGGCTTCGAGCAGCAGAGCGCGATCCTCAAGACCTAACGCCAAATCGCACACAGCACCGGCTGCTTCAAAGAAATCCAGTCGGGCGGCGATCTCCGCCGCGAATCGCAACCGTTCCCGATCGTGCCGCAGCATCGGCAGCACTCCCGCGATCGCCGCTGGCAACGAGTCGGCTTCTTCAGCGGTGAGATGCGCCACAAACCCAGACATCACCGACACCAGCGGTTGCGACCACGGGTCAGTGCTGCGCAACGCTTGGAGGACCGCCGCGTACAAGCCTGGCGACGGTTGTGTCATGGCCGCCATTCCATGCCTCCCAGCGCCGCCAACGGTATGTCCTCGTCGATGCGCTCCCATTCAGGCTGGGATGCCGCTAGCGGCACAAGCCGTTTGGCTTCTTGGCGGACGAACCGGCGCAGCTTCGTATCGCTGGTCACGACATGGATCAGATCCAGGGCATCCTTCGCGGAGTTGTACATCACAACAATATTACACAAAAAACATGACAATTCACTGCAGACTGAGGGGGGATGATCAGGATCATCGGGTGTCGGAGCGGTTGTCGCGATCGTTGTCGGAGCCGATTCGGGTAGTTCGACTAACCGCTCAGCGGGTCCGCCTCCCCTTCGACTAACCGCCCGGCGGGTCTGTCTCGGTGTAATGGCTGGGTCTTCATCGCTTGGTTGATTCGGGAGGCTCAGATCGTCGGCGCTCAAGTCGTCCCCTGCGTAACTGGTGGCGAGACGTTCGATGTCTACTGTGCTGACCGATGATTTTGCCGGTCAACGTCGTGGCAGATATGAAGTAGACTTCGGATATGCCAGAAAACTGGATTTCCAGGACATTCGAGCCGGTTCTCACGGCCCCGGCCGCTCAGTTGCAACTCTTTCCGGTTTGGGTGCTGCTCGGCCCCCGGCAAGTCGGCAAGAGAACCTAGACCTTGACCTTGACCTCGGTGAGCCCCACCGCGCTGACTCCGACCTCAAACGCGAAGAGCCAGAAATGTCAGCACCCAGCACACGCCGCCGCGACAACGCCCCCAAAGCACGCGCCGCGTCCAGCACCACATCAAAGTCATGTTGAGGTCAGGCTCGTGCGCTGAGCAGTTCCTGGTACAACCCGATATGTTGGGCCGCGGGTGCGTCCCACGACCAGTCGATCGACATGCCCCGGGACTGTATGGCCCGTCGGCGATTGGCGTTGCGCAGTGAACGCACGCCGCGGTGGAGTCCATCGACTATCCCGGCGGCGCTGACATCGGTCACGAAACCGGTTCCGTCGCGGCGGGCGTCGGCATCGACGACCGTGTCGTGCAACCCGCCGACATCGGTGACCACAGGCAATGACCCGTAGCTCATGGCCTGCATCTGTGCCAGACCGCACGGCTCGAAGCGACTGGGCATCACGAACAGGTCCGATCCCGCGAACAGGGCGTGGCCCAGCGCTTCGTCGTAGCCTTCGGCGAAGAAGACGCTCTCGGGACGCTCGCTCGCCAGCTCGTGCAGCGAAGCGGCCAGCGAAGCGTCCCCCCCGACCGGGCGCGGGGAGCCGGCCGGGGACGCGCCCCCGGCGCGGGGGGGGGGGAGCGGAGCCGGCATCGCCTCGAGATAATGGGCTGCCTCAACCAGCAGGTCGATCCCCTTCTGGTCCACCAGACGGGTGACAGCGGCCACGATCGCAGGTTTGCGTGCCGACCAGCCGGCGAGCTCGATCAGCCGGTCGCGGCACGCCTCACGCCCCGACAGATCAGTGGCGTCGAAGGGGGCGGCGATGAGCGGGTCTACCGCGGGACTCCAGGTTGCGGTGTCGATCCCGTTGCGGATCCCCACCAGGCGGTCTCCGATCGCCTTTAGTCGCCCGTCTAGGCCCATGCCACCCTCGGGAGTGACGATTTCGCGCGCATAGTTGGGGCTGACCGCGATGACCCGATCGGTCAGGGCGATCCCGCCTGCCAACGGATTGCACCCCTCGTGCCAGGAGAAGTGATGGGTGCCGACCGGCAGGTGCTCGAGCCAGGCACGCGGGGCGTGGCCCTGGTAGCCCAAGGTGTGGATGGTGAGGACCGTCGGCGGTGGAGCCGCGAGCATCCCCAGCGCGGCTGCGCTGTGCCAGTCGTTGAGATGCAGGACGTCGGGCTTGCTGCGTCTGGTGAGGGTGGCAACGGCCGCGGAGAAGGCCATGAAGCGGTGATCGTTGTCGGGCCAGCCCTCGCCGTGTTCGTCGACATAGGGATGGGGACGGGCCATGCCGGTCACGCCGACCAGAGTCAGTTCCCCGGCGCTGCTGTGAGACCCGCTGCGGATCCGGGTGGGGCCGGTCCACCAGGGAGACTCCAGCTCGGTCTCGAACTGGCGTTGCAGGCGGACGTCGCCGTAGTCGGGCAGCACGACCTCAACCTCGACACCTTGGTCCCGCAGCGCCCGCACGAGGCCGCTGACGGCTTCGGCCAACCCCCCGACCCGGGCGACCGGGGCCATCTCCGCGGCGGCCAGCAGCACTCTCATGTCGCCCCCTGCCTGCGGAGCAGCACCAGCGCCCACGCGCCGACCCTGATCCTAGAGCCCGAACGTGCCGCCCCCGCACCGCCTGACCCAGCTGGGTGGGCGCAATCTCGCGAGCGACCTTGAGGTGCCGCCCGCGCATCGCCTGACCCAGCGGTGTCGGGCTCGGCGGTGTCGAGCTCGACGAGCCATTCGCATTCGCCGAGGCGGGCCGGCAGGGTGAAGTCCACCGGGCGGGGCCTCGAGTTGAACAACATCAAGAAACTGTCGTCGACCACCCGCTCACCACGCGGCCCGACCGCGGTGATCGCTTCGCCGTTCAAGAAGACGGCCACCGAGAGGTTGTGACCAGCCTCCCAGTGATGGCGGGTCATCTCAGCACCGTCTGCTGCGAACCAGATCATGTCGTCGATCTCATGGCCGTCGACCGGCTCGCCCTTGAACCAGTGCCTGCGGCGGAACACCGGATGGGTGGCACGCAGCGCGACGATTCGCTTGGTGAAGGCGAGGAACTCCTCATCGATACTGTCCCAGTCGTACCACGACACCTCGTTGTCCTGGGCGTAGGCGTTGTTGTTGCCACCCTGGGTGCGTCCCAGTTCGTCGCCGCCCAGAAGCATCGGAACTCCCTGTGACAACAACAGGGTCGCCAGCATCGACCGGCGCCGTGCATTGCGAACCTGCAGTATCGAGCGGTCCTGTGTCGGGCCCTCCGCCCCAGAGTTCCAAGACCTGTTGTGGGACTCCCCGTCGCGGTTGCCCTCACCGTTGGCCTCGTTGTGCTTGTGGTCGTAGGCCACCAGGTCGGCCAGGGTGAAGCCGTCGTGGGCGGTGATGAAGTTGATGCTCGCGAAGGGGCGTCTGCCGGACGCGGCGTAGAGGTCGGAACTGCCGGTCAGGCGGGTGGCGAGGTCGGGAAGGCTCCGGTGTTCGCCGCGCCAGTATTCGCGCACGTCGTCGCGGTACTTTGCGTTCCACTCCGACCATTTCGGGGGGAAGCCACCGACCTGGTAGCCGCCCGGCCCGACGTCCCATGGTTCCGCGATGAGCTTGACCCCGTTGATGACCGGGTCCTGGTGGACGAGGTCGAAGAACGAGGAGAGGCGGTCAACGTGGTAGAGGCTGCGGGCCAGCGCAGGTGCGAGGTCGAAGCGGAAGCCGTCGACACGCATGTCTTGGACCCAGTAACGAAGGCTGTCCATCATCAACTGGAGCGACTGTGCGTTGCCCATGTTCAAGGTGTTGCCGGTGCCGGTGAAATCGACGTACTCAGCCCGATGGTCGGGGTTGAGATGGTAGTAGGAGCGGTTGTCGAAGCCCTTGAACGACAGCAGCGGGCCGAGATGGTTGCCCTCGGCGCTGTGGTTGTAGACAACATCGAGGATCACTTCGATCCCGGCCCGGTGCAGTGCCTTGACCATCGCCTTGAACTCGACGACCTGTCCGCCGGTGTCGCCGCTCGACGAGTACGGTCCGTGCGGCGCGAAGAATCCCAGCGTGTTGTAACCCCAGTAGTTGCTCAGGCCCTGCTTGACGAGCGTGTGCTCCGACACGAAATGGTGGACCGGCAACAGCTCGACAGCGGTCACCCCCAGCGAGAGCAGGTGGTCGAGCACCGGTTCTGAGGCCATCGCTGCGTAGGTGCCCCGCAACTCTTCGGGCACATCGGGATGGGTGATCGAGATTCCGCGTACGTGGGTCTCGTAGACGACCGTCCGGTGGAGCGGAGTGTCCGGCGCGGCATCGTTGGCCCAGTCGAAGGCCGGGTCGATGACCACCGCCTTGGGCATTGACGCGGCGCTGTCGCGGCAGTCCCGTGCGTCGTGGTCGTCGGGGTCGAAACCGTAGACCTCCGGCCCCCAGACAAGGTCGCCGGTGATCGCCTTGGCATAGGGATCGACCAGCAGCTTCGCTGGATTGCACCACAACCCTCGGCCCGGATCCCAGGGGCCGAACACCCGCAAGCCGTAGCGTTGGCCCGGTCCGACTCCGGGGACGTAACCGTGGTGGACAGAAGCTGTGACCTCGGGCAGCCGCAGGCGCTGCTCGTCTCCGTCGGGGGAGAAGAGGCAGACCTCAACGTGGTCTGCCACCTCGGAGTAGACCGCGAAGTTGGTTCCCCGACCGTCGAGAGTCGCTCCGAGCGGGTAGAGGCGGCCGGGCCACACGCTCACGGTCGGCGGGCCTCGCCAAGCGCCGGTGGCTGCGGGTCTTCCGGCATTTGAGCGGTTTCGCGACACACGCTCACGGTCGGCGGGCCTCGCAAAGCGCCGGGCGGTACAGCCTCCGTTCGTAGTCTGTGACCATCCGCCCGGCGGTCACCTGAGGGCCGAGCGTTCGCCACCCGTGGCGCATCCGGACGATCCAGAGCTTCGAGCAGGGCTGTCCGCCGTCGAAGAACTCCGGGACGATTTGATTCTCGAGAAGATCGAGGATCGCTGCCGCCTCTGCATCGTCGCGCGCCTCGGGGTCCGGGCCATCGCTTGACTCGATCGTCCAGCCGTTGCGGCCGTCGGCCATCTCGTCCCACCAACCGTCGCTGATCGAGAAGTTGAGCCCTCCGTTCAGCGCCGACTTCTCGCCGCTCGTTCCGCAGGCTTCGTGGGGACGGATCGGGTTGTTGAGCCAGACATCACAGCCTGCGTACATCGCTTTGGCGACAGCAATGTCATAGCCGGGGGTGAAGACGAACCGCTGCTGTGAGGCCGGAGACTGGCTGAACCTGACGATGTCGTGCAGCAGCTGCTTGCCTTCGGTGTCGGCGGGATGGGCCTTACCTGCGAACACGAACTGGACGGGCCGTTCGTCGTTGCCGAGCAGAGCGCACAGCCGATCGAGTTCGCGCAGCAGCAGGGTGGCCCGTTTGTAGGTCGCGAAGCGGCGCGCGAAACCGATCGTCAGAGCGCCGGGATCAAGGCGAAAGCCCGCACGGGCACGGGTCTGTGCATCGAGCAGCCCGATGCCTGCACAGCGCAGCGAGCGGACCGTGTCGTCGTCAAGGTCTTCGATCCGCTCCCATGCGGCCTTGTCGCCGTGGGTCCAGCCGGGGCCCAGTACCTTGTCGAAGGCTTCCTGGGCAGCAGGCATGACCCAGGTGCGGGCATGCACGCCGTTGGTGATCGAGCCGATCTCGGTGCCCCCGGGGATGGAGGCGAACAGTTCCCGGCTGACCTTGCCGTGAAGTTCGGACACTCCATTGGTGCGGCCGGCGAAACGCAGGCACAGCGCCGCCATGTTGAACTGGTCACGTTCATCGTCAGGGTCGTGGCCGAACGCCGACACCGTTTCGACCGGGACGTTCCAGCGGTCTGCCCAGAACTTCAGCAGCGGAGCGATGAGCGCCTTCTCGAACCGGTCGATCCCGGCAGGCACAGGGGTGTGCGTTGTGAAGACCAGCCGGGGCCGCACGGCCCTGACTGCCTCGTCGAGAGTGGCGCCCGTGCGGACCTCCCGGTCGAGCAGTTCAAGAATCAAGAAGCCCGCGTGCCCCTCGTTGAGGTGGAGCACGGGGACGTTCCATCCGAGCGCCGCCAGTGCTCGCATTCCGCCCACCCCGAGCACGACCTCCTGTGCCAGGCGGTGCTGCCGGTCACCGCTGTAGAGCCGGTCGGTGATTCTGCGGTCGGATTCGGTGTTGGCATCGATGTCGGTGTCGAGGAGGATCAGCGGAACCCGCCCGACGTTGAAGCGCCATACGCAGGCCGCAACATCGCGACCGAAGAGCGGCACGGTGATCACGATTCCGGTGTCGGTGGCCCCGAGCCTCTCCGGATCCTGGCGTTCGTAGTGTTCGCGCTGGGACTGCCGGGCGATCTCCTGGCGAAAGAAGCCTTCACGGTAGAACAACCCCACGCCGCACAGCGCGAGGCCCATGTCGCTGGCCGCCTTGAGATGGTCGCCTGCGAGAATGCCGAGGCCGCCCGAATACTGTGCCAGCACGTCGGCGATGCCGAACTCGGGCGAGAAGTAGGCCACCTCGGGAGTCGATGTCGGATCGGCCTTGAGCGCGGCGATCTCCCCGCTCACCCGCGATGCCGCCGCAACCGTCTCTGCCTCTCCGGCGAGACCGGCCCAGTCGGCCGAAGTCATCCGTTCCACAGCAGCCAAGGGATGTTCACGATTCTGAGAGGTCGGGAGCCGCTCGAACAGCAGCCTTGCTTGACTTGACCACGACCAAGCGTAGTTCTTGGCGACAACCGAGTAGGCACCTTTTAGTTCTTCGGGCAGCAACGGTCAATCCTCTTCGCATCCGTCGGGAGAAACACTGGAGCCTACTGGCCCTGATCGTGCCTGGTTGGTTGTCGGTGGCGCGGGGGAGTGTGTCTTGGTGTGTCTTGGCGGCCCGCCCACGCAGCAGGCCTACATGCTGTTCGTTGCCGAGCGCGGCGTATGAGGCATCGACAGGGTCGCTCCAGTTTGCGTCCGCGACGCGAAAGTATGTGCCGCCGATTATCTTGCTGTTCATGCGATGTCCCGCGCACGTTCTTAGGTGAGGGGGCCGGTGACTGGCTCGACCGCGCCTACGAGGGTTTCGTTGACGAGCAGCTGTTCGGCGGCTTGAAGTTCTGGTGACAACCAGCGGTCGGCGCCGGGGCCGGCGACTTGGGAGCGCAACAGCGCCACGGCCGCTGCCGTTCCCTCGGCTGGGCGCAGAGGCGAGCGCAGTTCGATAGCCCGGGCCGCGCTCACCCATTCGACGGCGAGTATCCGCCGCAGGTTCGCTACTACCCGGCGGAGTTTGCGCGCGGCGCCCCAACCCATCGACACATGGTCCTCCTGCATCGCCGAGGTCGGCAGAGAGTCGACTGAGGCGGGGGCGGCCAACCTGCGGTTCTGCGCACACATGGCCGCAGCGGTGTACTGCGCGATCATCAGGCCGCTGTCCACGCCGGGGTCATCGGCTAGGAAAGGCGCGAGACCGTGCGAGCGCGCCGGGTCGAGCATCCGGTCGAGCCTGCGCTCGGCGATCGCTCCGGTCTCGGCCAGGGCGATCGCCAGATAGTCAGCAGCCATGGCAACGGGTGCACCGTGAAAGTTGCCGCAGGATTCGATCCGCCCGTCGGGAAGAACCATTGGATTGTCGATCGCCGAAGCAAGCTCGTGGTCAGCGACTCCGCTGACGAATCGCAGGGTGTCGCGAGCCGCGCCATGCACCTGGGGCGTGCAACGCACCGAGTATGCGTCCTGCACCCGGTCGTCGTCGTGGCGATGGCTGGCGACTATCGACGAACCCGAGAGCACCGCTCGGAGGTTCGCAGCACTCGCCTGCTGGCCCTGATGGGGTCGCATCGCCACGAGGTCGGCGGCGAATGCCTGGTCGGTGGCCAACAGTGCCTCGACGCTGCAGGCAGCGACGATGTCAGCCACGCTGAGCAGGTGTGCCGCATCGTGGACCGCCAGACACAGCATCGCCAGAATGCCGTCGGTGCCGTTGGTGAGCGCCAGGCCCTCCTTGGCTGCCAACTCCAAGGGCTCGATCCCGGCTCGGCTCAAAGCCGTTGCGCCGCTGATCGTGCCATCGTCGGTGAGCACGGCGCCTTCGCCCATGAGCACCAGCGCGGCATGGGCCAGAGGGGCGAGGTCGCCGCTGGCACCGAGCGATCCGTGTTCGGGAACCAGCGGAACGATGCCGGCGTTGATCAGTTCCACCAGTGCCTGGGCGACCAGAGGCCGAGCACCAGAGGCTCCGAGCGCCAAGGTCCGGGCCCGCAGGAACATCATCGCCCGAACGACCTCAGCTTCTACTGCTTCGCCCATGCCGGACGCGTGGGAGCGGATCAGGGCGCGTTGCAGATCGGCGCGTCGATGCGGCGGGATCACCGTGTTGGCAAGGGCGCCGAAACCCGTGGACACCCCGTATGCGGGGTCGTCGTCGGCGAGACGTTCAACGATGCCACGCGACGCGGCCATCCGCTGTAGCGCCGTTTCGCTCAGTCGGACTCCTTCGCCGCGGCGGGCGACTGCCACGACTTGAGGGATCGTGACTCCAAACCCGTCGAGTTCCACGGTCATCGTGAAGACTGGTCGGGTGAAGCGAGGTTGAGCGACACCTCCAGCGCGATGTCGGCGACGGCCTCTGCCGCGTTGTGCAGACGCTTGCCGGAGAGCCGGTTGGCCGGCCCCAGCAGCGAGATCGCCGCCATGACCTGCTCTGTTGCGACGACGGGTGCCACAACCGCGGTCACGTCGGGCTCAATAGCCCCGGTGTTGCAATGCACTCGAGGCCGTGATCCAAGGGGTTGGGGGTCGTCAAGCAGCGCCAGGCCGACAGCGGTCCCCTCGAGGGGAACGCCCCTGCCCACCCAGCCGACATGGCGGATGGCTCGTCGACTCTCGGCGGTGGAGATGTAGACCGCCTCGGCACCGTCTCGAACAGCCAGGTAGGCGGATTCCTCGGTGGCATCGACCAGCTGTTCAAGCCCGGGTTGTGCTGCGTTGGTCAATCGGGCGTACGGGCCCCGCTGGTATGAGGCCAACGCCATGCGCACAAAGGCCGGTCCCACTGAGTACAAACCTTGCTCGTCCTTGGTCAGATAACCCCGGTTCGTCAGCAGCCGCAGATGGCGCAACGCGGTGCTCGTGGGCAGGTCGGCCTGCTCAGCAGCGGCGGTGAGACTCACCGTTCCCGTGCTAGCTACGGTGTCGAGGAGGTTCAGCATTCGTTCAGCAGAGCGCGAGCTGTGCAGTGTTGCAGCGGGGCTTTCGTCAGGTGGGACACGAGTTGAGAGCATCATTATTTCATTGGCTGAAACTATTTGTTACTTGTTGGCAGCATAGGCAGACTGTTGCTACGATGCAACCGTCTCAGTTGCAGACCGACAACGACAGGTAACCGCGACCGCATGAACGTCACCCGACAGCAGAGTTCAAAGGCACCGCAATCAGGTGTGGCGGCCCCGACAGGCTCTGCGTTGACTTGCCGCAACTGGCCCCAGGAAGCAGCGTTCAGGATGCTCCAGAACAACCTGGACCCCGACGTCGCCGAACGCCCCGACGACCTCGTCGTCTATGGCGGCACCGGTCGTGCGGCGCGCTCCTGGGACGCCTACCACGCCATGATCGAGACGCTCACCACGCTCGCCGACGACGAGACCATGCTGGTGCAGTCTGGAAAGCCCGTAGGGGTGCTGCGCACGCACGAGTGGGCGCCGCGGGTGCTCATCGCAAACTCGAACCTCGTTCCACAGTGGGGCACATGGGACGAGTTCCGGCGCCTCGAACACCTCGGCCTGACCATGTATGGGCAGATGACAGCAGGTTCTTGGATCTACATCGGAACACAGGGCATCCTGCAGGGCACCTACGAGTGCTTCGCTGCCATCGCCCGCAAGCGTTTCGGCGGTTCGTTGGCAGGCACCCTCACGGTCACCGCCGGGCTCGGAGGAATGGGAGGCGCCCAACCGCTGGCGGTCACCATGAACGACGGAGTAGCGCTGTGCATCGAGGTCGACCCCGAACGTGCCGCACGGCGAGTGCAGACCCGTTACCTCGATCTCGTCGCCTCGGACTACACCGAAGCCCTGCGAGTCTGTGAGCAGGCCGTCGCAGACGGGCGGCCGCTGTCGGTCGGGCTGGTCGGCAACGCTGCGGACATCGTTCCGAGACTCCTGGCCGACGGTGTCGCCGCCGACATCGTCACCGACCAGACCCCCGCCCACGACCCGCTGTCCTACATCCCCAACGATCTGGTGCCCGAAGCAGTCGAGCAGACACGCAACACCGCGCCTGACGAGTTCATCCGCCGCTCCCGAAACGCCATGGCGGCCCATGTCGAGGCGATGGTCGGGTTCCTCGACGCCGGTGCGGAGGTGTTCGACTACGGCAACAGCCTTCGAGCCGAGGCAGCCCTCGCCGGCTGCGACCGCGCCTTCGACTACCCGGGATTCCTCCCCGCGTACATCCGCCCGCTGTTCTGCGAGGGGAAGGGGCCGTTCCGCTGGGTGGCACTGTCGGGCGACCCGGCAGACATCGCCGCAACCGACCGCGCCGTGCTCGCTGAATTCCCCGGCGATGAGGGCTTGGCTCGTTGGATCAAATTGGCGGCCGAGAGGGTGGCCTTTCAGGGTCTGCCCGCACGAATCTGCTGGTTGGGCTACGGCGAGCGTCACCGACTGGGCCTCCGTTTCAACGAAATGGTCCGTTCTGGAGAACTCCATGCACCGATTGTGATCGGTCGGGACCACCTTGACTCGGGTTCGGTCGCCTCGCCCTACCGAGAGACCGAGGACATGGCAGACGGCAGCGACGCCATCGCCGACTGGCCCCTGCTCAATGCCCTGGTCAACACCTCCTCAGGGGCCTCGTGGGTGAGCATCCATCATGGCGGCGGTGTCGGAATCGGTCGCTCGGTCCATGCGGGGCAGGTGAGCGTGGCCGACGGAACCGACCTGGCCGCGCAGAAGCTGGAGCGGGTCCTGCTCAACGACCCCGCCACCGGAGTGATGCGCCACGCAGACGCCGGCTACGCGCAGGCGCGCAATGTGGCTGCCGAGCGCGGCGTCCAGATACCCATGTCCGAGCGGTCGCGGCACGGGTCGGCGGGTTGAGGAGTTGCCTGTGATGACGGTTCGGGAGTACTTGTTCACGGTCGTCTCCGCGGTCGGCGGGTTGTGGAGTTGTCGGTGATGACGGTTCGGGAGTACTTGTTCACGGTCGTCTCTGGCGTCGGCGGGTTGAGGAGTTGTCGGCGATGACGGTTCGAGAGTACTTGTTCACGGTCGTCTCTGGCGTCGGCGGGTTGAGGAGGTGTCGGTGATGACGGTCCGTGAGTACTTGTTCACGGTCGTCTCTGGCGTCGGCGGGTTGAGGAGGTGTCGGCGATGACGGTTCGAGAAATACTCTCCATCGGGCATCCGCTTCTGAGAACTCCGGCGCTCGAAGTCGCGCCCGAAGAGATTGCGTCGGAGCGGGTGCAGGGAATCGTCGATGACCTGATCGACACGATGCGCCACGCCGACGGCGCGGGACTCGCCGCCAACCAGATCGGCGAGACCTGCCGGATTGTGGTGCTCGAGGTGAACGGCAATCCCCGCTACCCCTACAAACCCTCGATCCCCCTGACGGTCGCCATCAATCCGCAACTCGAAGTGCGCGGCGACGAGACGGTGGTCGTCAACGAAGGGTGCCTCTCGGCGCCGCTGCGCGGTGAAGTCGAGCGCTTCGTCAACGTCGGTGTCAGCTACTACGAGCGTGACGGAACGCATCGATGCATCAACGCTCGCGGACTGACCGCGGGAACCTGGCAGCACGAGTGCGACCACCTCGACGGAACTCTGTTCGTCGACCGGGCCGACCTTTCAACGCTGAGCACCTGGGAGGAGTTCGAACGCCACCACCGAGACGCCTTCATCGAGCGCATCTCCCGATTCGTGGCGGAGAGCAACCGATGAACCGACGTTTGTGGCACGAGGTGGCCTGGTTGGGCGGGGCAACGGTCGGCTCCAGTGTCGGTCTCGAACGTCGCCGCGGACACGCCTTCATCGAGCGCATCTCCCGATTCGTGGCGGAGAGCCGCAAATGAGCAAGAGGTTCTGGTGTGAGATGGCCTGGTTGGGCGGGGCAGCGGTCAACTCCGGTGTCGTGCTCGAGGTAAACGGCGACCGCATCAGCGCGCTGACTTCCGGGGTGTTGTCGCCCCCTGCGGGATCGCGGTGCCTGCGCGGCCTGACCATTCCGGCGCTAGCGAACGCTCACAGCCATGCTTTCCACAGGGCACTGCGCGGCCGCACACACAACGCCGCGGGCACTTTCTGGACATGGCGCGACCTCATGTACCGGACCGCCGCAAGCCTTGATCCTGACAACTACTACCGACTGGCCAGAGCAACATTCGCAGAGATGGCTCTGGCGGGAATCGGCGTGGTGGGGGAGTTCCACTACCTGCATCACCAACCGTGCGGACGCCCCTACGCGAACGCCAACGCGATGGGCAGCGCGGTAGTGGCAGCCGCACAGGATGCCGGCATCAGACTGACACTCCTCGACACCTTGTACCTGCACGGCGGCATCGACCCCCGTACCACCGATGCCCGTACCCGCACCACCGACGGATACCTGCCGCTGAGCCCCGATCAGGCTCGGTTCAGCGACGGAGACGTCGAATCCTGGGCTGGCCGGGTGGAGGAGTTGGTGTCGGCGGTGTCGAGCTCGACCGTGAGAGTGGGGGCGGCCGTGCATTCAGTGCGCGCTGTAGAACCGACCTCCATCGCAACTGTCGCAGCTTGGACTCGGCGCCATGATGCCCCGCTTCACGTCCATGCCTCCGAACAACCCGCAGAGAACCAACAGTGCATCGCTCTGCACGGCGCCAGCCCCGTCGAAGTGATACTCGAAGCGGCGGGAGCGACCGAGAATCTCACGCTGGTCCACGCCACCCACGCAAGCGATCATGATGTGGCACTGCTGGCAGAGGCGGGTGCCGGCTGCTGTCTGTGCCCGACCACCGAACGCGACCTGGCCGACGGCGTGGGCCCTGCCGCGACCTTGGCGGGTGCCGGTGTCGGCTTGTGTGTGGGGTCGGACTCCCATGCCGTTGTGGACATTCTCGAAGAGGCCCGTGCCGTTGAACTCGATCAGCGCACGTCGACGCTCAAGCGGGGCGTCTTCGGTGTCGACACGCTCGCAACGATGGCCACATCCGCCGGATACCGGGCGCTCGGTTGGGAGGACGGGGGCACGCTGGCACCAGGATCGCTTGCGGACTTCGCCACCGTGAGCCTCGACTCGGTGCGTCTCGCCGGTACTGACCCCGACCACCCGCTGGCAGCGGTGATCTATGCCGCCACCAGCGCCGATGTGACCCATCTGGTGGTCGCGGGCCGGACCGTGGTCGTCGACCGAACCCACACTCGCGTCGATGTGGAAGCCGAACTCAGCGCAGCCGTCACGGCGGTGGCAGCGTCATGAGCCTTGTTGTCGACAACATCGCCGAGTTGATCACCAACGACCCGGAACTGGGGGCCGGACCGCTCGGTATCGTCACTGATGCCTCAGTTGTGATGGACGGCGGCACCGTGCTCAGTGTGGGTCCCGCAGGGGCTCAGGCCGAACGGCGGATAGATGCCGGGGGTCGCTGCGTGCTGCCGGGTTTCGTGGATTCTCACACGCATCTCGTGTTCGCTGGCGACCGGTCCGAGGAGTTCACCCGACGCATGGCCGGGGAGCCCTACGACGGCGGAGGCATTCAAGTCACCACGAATGCGAGCCGCGAGGCCGGGCGCGAGGCTCTTCGATCAGCGCTGGCGCGTCGCCTCGTCGAAGTCCACCGTGCTGGCACCACAACCGTCGAGATCAAGTCGGGTTACGGCCTGTCGGTCGACTCCGAGGCCGAATTGACCTCCCTGGCCGCAGAGGTGAGCAGCGAGAGCACGTTCCTCGGGGCCCATCTGATACCCGGGGAGTATCAGGGTCGAGCCGACGAATACGTCGATCTGGTGTGCGGACCGATGCTGGAGGCCGTGCGCGGCCATGTCCGCTGGATCGACGCGTTCTGCGAGACGGGCGCATTCGACGCCGGCCAGTCCCGAGCCGTGTTGGAAGCCGGTCGCAGAGCCGGGTTGGGGCTGCGTCTCCATGCCAACCAACTGGGTCATGGGCCGGGCGTGCAACTCGGTGTGGAGCTGGGATGCGCCTCGGTAGACCATTGCACCTATCTGTCCGACGACGACATCGAGGCGTTGGCCGCAAGCGACACGGTCGCCACCTTTCTGCCGGCGACGGACTTCTCGACCCGTCAGCCGTACCCCAACGCTCGGCGCGCCATCGACGCAGGCGTGAAGGTCGCCATCGCCTCCAACTGCAATCCCGGGTCGAGCTACACGACTTCGTTGTCGTTCTGCATCGCCCTGGCGGTGCGTGACATGCACATGACCATCGACGAGGCGTTGGCCGCGGTTACCACCGGAGGAGCAGCAGCCCTGCGACGCAACGACGTCGGCAGAATCTCTGTTGGCGGACCGGCACACCTGACGATCCTCGACGCTCCGAGCAGACACCACCTGGCATACCGACCGGGCGTCCCGCTGATATGGCGAACACTCGGTGCCGACTACCGACTCCCGTCCGCAGACGAAAAACCAACGACTGAACCAGAATAGGAGAACAAATGACCATCAATGTCCCCAACCCGACCGTGCCCAACCCGACCGTGCCCAACCCGACAGGGCACAACCCGACAGGGCACAACCAGTGGTATCCCTTCGCCAACCGCCCACTGCCTCCCGAGGTGGAGGGGCACGCCGCGAACCCTGCGGTGATTCCGGTGTTCGACACTGTCGGACTGCCAAGAAGCGCACGGTTCGTGGTGGTGGGCGCCGGTGTCCATGGACTGTCGAGCGCCTACCACCTCGCCATGTACCTTGAACGCTCCGGCAAGGGCAAGGGCAGCGATGTGGTGCTGATCGACAAGCAGGGCCCCGGCGCGGGTGCCACCGGCCTGGCCTGCGGCTGCATCCGCAACCTCTACATGACCGAACCGTTGCATGCCATCCTGCGCGCCAGCGTGGAAGTCTGGGAGTCCGACCCTGTGAACTTCGGTTTCCAACAGGTCGGCTACGTGTCTGTGGGGGAGGCCAACCAACAGGCCGACTACGTCAAACTGCAGGCATCGCAGGCCGCCAGCGGCTACCCGTCGGACCTGTACGTCGGTTCGGAGGCCCACGCCTTCCTGACTGGGCTCTGGCCCGATTTCAAGACAGACAACTGCGATGTCGTGCTCCACGAGCTCCGCTCCGGCTATGCAGGCACCCACATGGCGGTGTGGGGACTCGACCAGAAGTGCCACCAGTGGGGAGTGCAACGCGTCTACGGTGCCAGCGTCACCGGCTACACACTCGACGTCTCCGGTTCGGTGACCGCAGTACAGACCGATCAGGGCGCCGTCTCCTGTGAACAGGTCGTCGTCGGTGCCGGTGCCTGGACTCCCCAACACTGGGAGTGGCTCGGCGGACCCTCCCAGATTGACGTCGCATACCCCGACGGCCACGTCGAGCCGCAGATGGACATGTGGACCTACTGGCGACTTCTCGAAGGCGAGGTCCTGCTCCCCGAGGGTGTGGACTTCCGGACCGCCGGTCACCGGGACTCGCCCGTCTTGCACGTGGAACTGATGAACACGCCGGTGTACGGCGACAACAACCAACTGCTCAAGGACAACTTCTACTCGTACGTGCGCTACGCAGCCGAACGGGTGGGCGCGCCGGGCCTCCAGGGAGGGACCATCCCGGTGAAGATCGGCCCCGAAGCGACGGTCGAACCCTACGGCCACCTCAACGACGTGTACCAGGCCGAGCAGTGGTTCGCCGACTACTACTGCGCCACACTCGGGATGCTCTTTGGGCGCCTCGAGAACCTGCGGCCCTACTTCAAGGAGCGTCGC
Organism: Acidimicrobiia bacterium; assembly: GCA_024421085.1. Lineage (GTDB taxonomy): Bacteria > Actinomycetota > Acidimicrobiia > Acidimicrobiales > Aldehydirespiratoraceae > VXYK01. Next base: position 2,698 of record JAHQYN010000061.1, on the reverse strand, counting down.
AACGGCGGAATCGGTGCATTCACGCCCGACAACGTGCCGGTGTTCGACCATGTGGCCGACAACGCCTGGGTCATCGCCGATTCCAACCACGGGTTCAAGATGATCGGGGTGGGCAAGCTCACTGCCCAGATGCTCGTCTACGGCCAGAAACCAGACGAGTTGAAACCGTTCACCCTCGACCGGTATCGCAGTGGCAACGCCTACGGAGACCGCAACTCCAACTGCCCCTGGGTCTGAACTCCGACCTCCATCGCGGGATCACCGGCGCGATCCTCCGGCACCAACCCTTCGGCGGTCAAAACCGAGGAGTCGGCCGAGGAGTTCGGAGACCGGTTGGATGATCGGCAAGCTCTTCCTGCACATCAACCTTCTTCGCTTCGTTGCTTTGAGTCAGGAACCCGCGGTCGTTTCAACTACCGCTGTAGCGACACGCCTAGCAACATCACTAGGCAGCAACGTTGTCGTCTCGCCATTGGGAAGGCGCGCGAGCCAACGGTCGACATTGGGCAGTTCCAATGTCAACTCGGCTACCCCTGGTGACTGTATGTCGTCCTTGACCCACATACGGTTACCGGCAGGATCCGGTACCGACCAGAAGACTGAAGGGCCGTCGCTGATGTTGTGCGAATGCTTGAGGTCGTAGCTGCGGTAGCCGGTCCAGGCAAGAAATCGCCGGTTTGGCAGACCGGGAACGTCCACATCGATGCGAAACAACCATGAATTGGCCCGAGAGTCGGCTAGTGACAAAGCGGCGTAGTCGTCTGTTGAGAGTTCTGCGTCGTACCAGCGTGTCGTGACATCGCCCATTTCTCCTACGGCAGTATCAAGGGCCTCCTCGATCAAAGTGAACAGGAGTCTGATTGCTTCGTTCCAGATAGCGGTTTGGCGCTCTTGTGCCTGGCGCAGCCTTGCTTGCGGAGCGTCGTATCCCTGATGACGCGTGGCTGCCCGTTCCAGATCTCGCAACGCGTCTTCTGCTCGTCCGAGAATCAACTCGGCGATGAGTTCGAGATTGCCACCAACATCGGATTCCGCCAAAGCGTCGTAGTACCGCAATCGGTCCCTGCGACGAATGATGACGCTGGGGAAACCGCCACGGACGAGTTCAAGGTTCATTATGGCCCGTGCCGTGCGGCCGTTTCCGTCGGTGAAAGGGTGGATGTGAGTGAGCCACGCATGCAACACAATTGCCCGTGTGAGGACCGGCGCTCCTGCATTGGCCACGGACCAGTGTTCCCAGTCGTCCATCCCAGACATGACGCCATCCCAGTCAGCTGGAGGTTCGTGGGGTGACCCGGAGATGATCACCGGTGTGGAGCGGAAGAGACTTGATCCTCCTGGAGTGCCCAGGATCAGAGCATGCAGTTCCTTCACCTGTTCAAGAGTTGTTGGACGTGGGTCACGGGCTAGTTCGACAAGACGATCCAACGCTCTCGAGAGATTGATTGCATCCGCCAAGTAGGAGGGGTCATGCCCTGTTAGGGTGATGCCCCGAACCACGGCGAGTTGCGTCTCACCGATGTCCAGCGTGCTGCCCTCGATAGCGTTCGATTCTGCGATCTGCTCGAAGCGCTTGTCGGTGAAGTATGCCCGGAGAGTCTCGTCAGCGAGTTGACCCTCAGCGCGCAGCAGTTTCACACGCTCATGCAGTTTGGTCACTTCCTCGATAATCCAACCGCGGGTTGCTTCGAGGCTGTACGGACTTCCTTCGAGATTGAATGTCACCTTCTCAGGGTAGTCGGCCATCCAGGCGGCTCACGCGACGCTGCCGGCTCTGGTTCGCATGGGCTCAGTCGTCGTCGATGACGGTGATGGCGTCTTCGGGGCAGTTGGCGGCACCCAGCAGGACGTTTTCTTTGAGCGGCGGGGGAACAGCGGCGACCTGTTGCTGGCAGTGCCGTAGGCGGGTTCGCGGGCGTGCAGCAGCGGACGTGCCCTGTGCCCCTGTCACTGTCGGCGCCGATCTTCACCGGGCATGTCACGATTGTGCGGTGCTGAACATGTGGTTGACGACGGCCGCTATCGGCGGTGGCACGGCGTTGCTCAGAGCTTCGAGGGTGAACTCGACTTGGGACTCCTCGGGATTGATGCCGGGGACGACTGTGGCCATGAGTTGGCAGGGTGCAGAGTTCAAGGCGGTGAAGGTCACCTGCATGATCCCCGCCTGGGGGTCCAGATAGCTCAGTTCGCCCAGTCGCTGGCCCAACTCGCACAGGCGTGCGAACACGTCCCCTGGGGGCAGAAGCAGCACTAGCCGCTCGTCACCCGGCGCCGGCGCCGAGGTGCGCGGTGTGCGGACCGTGTTCGGCGTGGAGTGCTGCAACCAGGCGTACGCCTCGGTGATCCGCGCGGCCGCCGCAGTGTCGCCACCGACATCAGGATGCGCCTTGCGGATCAGCCTGCGGTAGGCCCGAGAGACATCCTCTTTCTGCGCGTCACGATCCAACCCCAATGTCTTCAAGGCCAGCTCGCGGTCCACCAACGACAGCCTAGGACCGCCAACCCTGCCCGATGGTGTCTGAGCTGCGCATTGGCCGATTCGGTGTGCAGACGATAGGCTGCTGTCGTGCTGCGCGAAGAGTTGTCGAGGTTGCTACAGCAGGGCGACTTCGAGTCGCTCTTTCGCCGACAAATGGGTTGGGATAACCCGCGGAACCGACTGCCGGTTGAGGTTGAGGGCAGTGTGCTGCGCCCGCGG